>JBQMRQ010000049.1:0-1674 GCA_052174535.1 Arsenophonus sp. NC-WZS1-MAG3
GTTAAATGGTTATTAAGGACCGAAATATCAAGTTCATCTTGCGTATATCCTGGTATGCTCACCGTCATTTCATAATGTTCTTTATCTTTTTGTAGAAGATTATAGGCGGGCGTATCAGCCAGCGGATTTTCACCGGTCAAGCGACTAAATAAATTATCTATCTGAGTAAAACGGTCAGACAGCAGATGATTGTTAAATTCCGGAATAAGAGAAAAAGAACGATAGGCCATAGCATCCTCCTTTAATAGGTCGTTAATTAACTCTAAGGTTTACCTGTATATATGGGTCAGTTAATACGTTTTCAAGTGCGCCAGGAATATAAAAGAGAAAATAATCTTACCTTCACCTAACCTAAACTATTTTTTTACCATTAAACCTCGCATTGATGCAATACTAATATGGATTTATTAAAAACCTTTTTCACTAAAGATTGAAGTTCCTTTTATATGCATGCTGCCTTTTTTCTTGGATAACAACAAATCGTTGCAAGAGCCTTTATCTATTATGCATAATGTTGTCACCGATTTTAGCTGCAAATATCATATTTATCTCATGTTATTGACGATTTCTTGTCATCATTGGATGGAAAATAAATGGGGCTGACTTTAAAAAATATTGCACGAATGGTGTCGCTTATGAAGACAGCATTGGTTAACTCAGGAGCCCCATCTCTTTACGGAAACCTTTCGATTCTCTTTTGATCTTGGTAAGTCAGATTTTTGAAGAGCAAGAAACAAGGGTATCCGCTCTATTAGTAGGCACATTAGGCTATCCTTTAGTAGGCACATTAGGCTATCCTTATTTTCTGCTTGGCTTATTGCACAGTGATTATGCATATGATGTGTGAGAAATTTTATTCCTAACCTGGCAAAACTTGATGTTATATTATAAATGGGAATAGCTCTCTACTCAGCCAATTAATTCGGCTTTTTGAATTTATTGTTAATTTTGAATGCTTACTATTATTTTGGCTTTGGCACTGTTGTTTGAATTCATAGTATGATCTAATGAGTCATTGGATGAATCGAAAAATTGGCGACAATCTGTTCTGCCGTGATCAGTATATCATCTCACTGAGAAAGGGTTATTTTTGTTGAATATTGCCGTAATAATGCAAGTCGATATGTTTATCGAAACTGAAAACAATGGTTGAAAAGGTATTAATGAAATCCTTCATTATATTTTGCAAGGCGAATATTTTTCGCTGGCTTTAAAAGCAACGGTTATCACTTTCCTTCATGGAATTATGTTAATTAAATGATACTCTTAACTGAAAACACAGGCGCAAAACACTATTTAGCATTATTCTGACTGTTTATTGGGTATCAGAATAAAATAGGTAAGAAAAGTAATCTAGTTAACCGCGCTTTGTTTTTATTGACGCTTGATTATGTGTTTCTGTTGTTATTATTCAACTGCGATTTAAATATGATTGTTAAGTAAATTACTGAGATCGCAGCAATAAAATAATTCAATCGCATTTTCACGAAACTATGAAAGAAAAAATATAAAAAAAGTTAACACTTGATCAGAAATTTTTAAATCTAGAAATGATAATGGATAATGGGCATTATAGTGTTTGTTATTTTACTTGCTGTTAGCAAGTTTTCCGGTAGGTTTACAACCTCCCTTAACGATAAAATCGTTAACGTACAAGCATTACTGATATAATCA
>JBQMRQ010000050.1:0-28136 GCA_052174535.1 Arsenophonus sp. NC-WZS1-MAG3
TTTAAAGGTCAAGGTAAATTATTTCATTAAATTAAATAAAATATACCTTATCAGAGTTTAATAATTGGTAATAAGGCATTATTCAGGTAAGTAAAAAAGGGGGGATTGTTCTCATTAATGGCTATCCTAATGAAAAAATATTTTTTATGGCTTAGTAACGTTGTCTTATAGGCTTACCAGAGGATTTTTTGATCCAAAGAGTGCTCAATATTAATGGTGATTAGAAGTATTAACTGTTTAATGCAATAAGAATAATAGGCTATGTTGGTAAAGGTTGTTACTAAACAACACCTTATATTCTATGAAAAATTTTTGCTATAGCTATTGTCATAAGAAAGAAAAAAATCATGCAGATCAAAAAATTTATTCCTAACTCACTACCAATATAAAACTGTATCTCATTAGTTAGCTTCACGATGATTTATCAGATCATATTGATTCATGTATTGAAACAACTTATTTTATTTTAATCCTTTTCCATATTGTTACAGTAAACATGTTAAGCGATGAGGATGTTCATTATGATTACAGTAATATCATTTTAAAATCTCCGATTGCAGGAAAATATTTAACAATCTTAGTGAGAGAAGTTTTCTTGCGAAATTAAATCACAAAGATAAATGATTTAGTTATCTTCGATATATGTTAAATAGTTTGACTTTACGAGAGTCAAGAAAACAAATAAGTATTGATTTAAAATAGCATTTAGATGGCATCACTATTTCCTTCCTTCAGCATCAGCCAACATAAATATACTAAATGCTATTGTTGAAATCAACAAAACATTTTTCTTTAATCCTTTAAATGGAGGTATTGTATTTTATATAGGAAAGCTAGAAAATTTGGTGAGGAGAAAATAAAAGGAAAGAACAAATTACGGTCTTAATTGCCGGAGATTAATGAGGCGTATCATGTGAGCGATGAAATTCTTGAAGAGTTTAATGCAGAGTATATTGGCTGTTTTTTAGTCGATCATCGATAATGAATTTGTTTTTGTTCAGATTAGAACAAAGTGAAATGAAATCTTTATCAACGAGTATAAAATTAATCATCATCTAATAAATGTAAGTAATCAGAGATTTATTACTATTTATTACTAAGTAATAACACATTCAAAATATGAAGAGTTATATTAGCCGATTATATAGATTCTTGAGTAGATTTCATCATGTAGGGTCGTTTCTATTTATAGAATTATCTGTCTAGAGAAGATTATTTAAAATAACAATAATTAAAGTGCAGACGTGGTTATAAATTGCTTTATTAGCAAAACAATAACTTTTACTAATATAGTCATAGAATAATATATTATTCTCTCCATTGAGAGACTGATTTTTTAAAATATAATTCCATTGACAGTAACAATAATAACATGAGTAAACTCAATTTTTTGTTAGAATAACATACCACAAATATCTATTTGTGATAGTGGTGATCACTTGACAAATAATATCGCTATTAGCATTTATAGCTGCGGTATTGCTAATATACGGAGAAATAATTTTTTGTTCGGTAATTATTATTGTGTCATGAAAATTTACTTCTGTAATTTTCCATAAAATGCCTATACATATTAGAAGTATATTTTTTGTTAAAAAATTAATTATTTTTGTTTTTTAAGTAGATGTTTATAACAAAAAGCGATACTAATTATGATAAATATTAGCGTGACTGTAGTTAAACCAAAAACTTTAAAATTAACCCAGATATCCTGAGGTAGCCAAAAGGCAACATAAATATTAACTATCGCACAGATAGCAAAAAAGATCGCCCACGATAGATTTAATTTATGCCAAATCTTATTACCTAAATGGATTTCTTTACCTAGTAATTTTTGAATTAATGGTTTTTGAGTAAAAAATTGATTGACTAACAGTGCTAATGAAAATATAGCATAAATAACCGTTACTTTCCATTTAATAAAGATATCACTATGGAAAATCAGCGTCAATCCGCTAAAAATTATCACAATTACTAAAGTAATTAATGAACTTTTCTCAAATTTTTTATATAGAAGATATTTAATCAGCATAGATAAAGCGGTTGCGATTATTAATGCACCAGATGCATAAAAAATATCTACTTTTTTATATACAACAAAGAAAACAATAAGAGGAATAAAATCTAATAGTTGTCTCATAAATGGTTCTTTTCCTGATCTTTTTCAAGTAAATATAAATTTTTATAATTATTTTGATTAAAAAATCAAAAATATCAAATTACTAATTTGTTTTATATTTAATTATTTATTAAAAATATAATACGGTTAGAAGTTATGCCTATTTTGCTATTGTATTTTGTAGATGCTGGCATATTCTGTTTATTGATTTTGTAAATGATTTTTACATCAAAGAGATTAAATGCCATGAAAGCTTACCCCTACAAAGGGTATCCACAAAAACTAGATATTACTTTAATTCCTTTCATGAATTCATCTCTAATGCTAATAGAAATCTACAGGTGCTGCTGTAGAGTCGTAGCTCGAAACCATAACTTCAACAACATGCTCAACGCTGCCTTATTTAAGGCAGTTCAAATTCCATTATCCGTAACGATTATCTATCACAGCGAACAATATGACTGGTATTGGTGATGTTAATATTAAAGTTGCCTATATAAAATCATAGATTCAGAATTAATGGAATATCCTTCAAGAGCTCGTACTACCACCTTATCTGAACCGTATAAAAAGCGATGAAGAATTATTAGCATACTTGTACTGGTAAAGATATGTATACTGGTAATTTTGACGAAACCTTTTAGGAGAAGCCGGTTCTCGGTTAAAAGCACGTGGTCTTATTCTGGTGCTATTAGTAGACTGGAATACTGATGCTTTAAAGAGTATTGTTAGTAATGGAGTAGTATAGCTGTATGATTTAGTAATATGGGCTGTATTTATTTCTTAGCTGAAAGCATTATGCAAGACCTGTCCAGGCAGCTGATTACCTTTGCCTGATGCTTATTTTTTTGGCGGCACTCCTCCATGCACATAAAGGGAGAATGCCCCTGGATTGCAGTCGAAGATGTTTATCGAAAGTTAGCAGGTAACTTTGAGCTAACTCTTCAATGGCCTGAAAGCACTTGACTTAACTATATCTTTAAAAGTTGCTACAGAAGATGATACCTTAATTTTCAGAATATAACGTCAAAATGTATCTCTGACACACAGTACCCTAACATTATTAACTCTATAAAATAGATAATTTACTTATTTCATTTCTTAAATGTATGCAACCGAAAGTTAAAGCTGTAAGTTTGCTAGGAGATCTGTTTACTAGAGTCGCGATGTTGCTAATAAATCCCTTAATATTTTGTTGATAAAGTTTCAGAGTATTATTCAGCGATAAAGAAGATGAAAAAAGATCGAGAAGAGCGCTGGCATTCTAGGACTTCATATCAGCAAACTATACATCAATAAGAATAATGAATCCAATTAAATATTAACTTTTATAATAATATGAGGCTTGAAGCTACGAAGTTAATACATGAAGCGCTGTAATTTTAAAACAACCATTTCAATAAAATTTAAGTTGTTCTCATTTGCTAAAAATAGATGGAATTTCTTAAATAAATTTTTAGTTACTGACTCTAGTGACAAATAATATCTAATCTAATGATAGAGAATAAATTAATTAAGCATCAAAGTGAAAGGTGGGGAACCTTGGCACCATACAACAGATTTATTAATAACTTATTTTCAATTAGCGGATACCAAAATTATTCTCCATAAACTAAGCGCCTCATTAATAATAGCTATATTGAAGATTAATTTAGGTCGCCTAAAATAACTGTTTTTAACGATATATTATAGTGTAAGTGGGTAAAAAGAATTTTATTTGAAATGAAGTTGTATTCATCTATTAAAAGTTGAAATAAGAATGGAAGGAGATATATTATCGTTAAGTGATGATAAATTTTAGCTTTTTATAAATATAGTGCTGCAAAAAAATATTGATTTAGGTATTAAATATGAAGGTGAACCCACTTATGTAATTCAATCACCGGTTTACTTTAAAAAATGCCTAATAATAAAGTACTCCTCTATCTTTACATACAGTATATTTAAATGGAAAAACAAGTAACCCCAAATCAAGCTAATTCGCTTATTACTTATCACATTAAGTAATATTAAAGAGTAAGTATAGCACTACTTTTTTCTTACTCTGCCAATAAGGAAATTTTCGACATTGCTTGTAGAATACGTTTATCTGAAATAGGATAAACTGTGCCAAGCTGTTGAGCAAATAGGCTTACCCGATACTCTTCTATCATCCAGAAGATTGCTTGTACTTCAGGAAGTTGTCTATCTACGATAGAGAACTTAGCTAGCCAGTACTGCCATTCCTGTTTAATATGCTCAATACGCAGCATATTCTCCCTATCACGGTTTGGAGTAACAATTAATTTATCTAAACGATGCTCTAGCGCATTGAGATAACGAATAATATCCGTCAGTTTTCGCCAGCCATGAGATGTAATACAACCTTTAAATATTAATCCATTAAGTTGAATTTTAATATCAGAAAACGGTAATGCTAAATGAATGTCTATTCGGCTTTTTAAACGTTTATTAATTGCAAATACGGAAGTGAAAATTATTTCAACCTGTTTAGCTATTTCAACAACTACCTCATTAAGTTCAGTACGAACATAAACTTCTAATCGCTGATAATCTTCTGTTGTCCATATCAAACCACCAAATTGAGCAATTAACTTATCGACTCCACAGCTGATGCAATCATCAATTAGCTCAAAAACTTTACCAAAAGGATTGAAATAAAGCTCTAGTTTAGATTTATTTGGTAATTTTTTATAGAGGTATTTTATCAATGAAGGAATATTGAGCAATAGTAATCGCCTTAATCCTTTATTCATTTCCTGTTTTTGTTCAATTTGGGTTTGAAACATGCGAATTGCAACACTATTTTTTTTATCTACCAGAGCTGGATATACTTTAATCAGATAATTACCACGTTTTTGTTCATAAATCTGAGGCAGACTACCAAAATTCCATATATGTAAATCACTTTGCTCAATAACTTCATTAACAACCCCAGCTAATGTTTGTTGAATTTGTTTTTTCAATTGTATTTTTAACGATGTTAAATCACGGCTTTCAGCAATAATCTGATTATTTTCATCAACAATATGAAATATCATCTTCAAATGATTAGGTAACTGATTCCATTTCCAGGTCTCGGTGTCAATGGTAATACCTGTCATACAATGGAACTCTCGTGTTAGGCAATCTAATAATTTTCCTTGCGGTGCAGGTATTCGTTCTAAAAATGTTTTGACATAATTTACTACCGGAGCAAAGTTCCGTCGTAGTACTTTTGGTAATGATCTAATTAGTGCGATAATTAATTCTTTGCGTAATCCCGGTATTTGCCAATCAAAACCTTCATCTTTTACTTGATTTAGTATTGATAGTGGAATATGAACCGTGACTCCATCAGCTGCACTACCAGGCTCAAACCTATATGTTAATTGCAATTTAAGCGTTTCTTGTTGCCAATAATTTGGGTATTCTTCTAAGGTAAGGTTATTAGCAGTTGTTCGAATTAACATATTTTTATTAAATGTCAGTAGATTAGGCTGTGTTTTACTTACCTCTTTCCACCAGCGATCAAAATGAGAGGAAGAGATAACCTGACTACTTATTCTCTGTAAATAAAAATTAAATAGTATATTATCATCAACCAGAATATCGCGACGACGAGATTTATGCTCTAACTCCTCTACTTCAGCTAATAATGTTAAGTTTTGTTGGTAAAAGGTATGGCTGGTTTGCCAATCACCATCAACTAACGCATGACGAATAAAAAGCTCACGGCATAATAATGGGTCAATTTTACTGTAATTAACTTGACGGCTTGCCACGATAGATAACCCAAATAGGATAACACTTTCTGATGCTATAACAGCACCTTGCTTTTTTGACCAGTGCGGCTCGCTATAATGATATTTTACTAAATGTCTAGCTAGAGGTTCTATCCAGTTAGGTTCGATGATTGCCGCAATACGTCCCCAAAGCTTATTTGTTTGAACTAATTCTGCCACCATGACCCATTTAGGAGAAGTTTTAAATAAACCAGAAGCGGGAAAAATCATAAATCTCGTATTTCTAACGCCTAAAAATTCTGCTTTATCAGCTATTTTTTGGCCAATATGAGAAAGTAAACCTGTAAGTAATGAAATATGAATAGCCTGATAATCAGCAGGCTCACTGTTCACCACAATACCTAGCTCTTTAATCATTTGTCGCAGTTGGCTATAAATATCCTGCCACTCGCATAAGCGCATAAAATTAAGCAGATCTTGTTTACATTGTTTACGAAATTGTGTCTTGGATAAAATAGATTGTTGTTGTTTAACAAGGTCCCATAAATTTAAATACGTCAGAAAGTCTGAACGTTTATCAATAAAGCGATGATGCTTTTCATCTGCAATTTGTTGTTTATCAAATGGCCTTTCGCGAGGATCCTGAATAGAAAGTGCAGAACTTATCACCATAATTTCACGGACACAACCCTGTTTACTTGCTTCTAAAACCATACGACCTAAACGTGGATCAAGCGGTAATTGTGCCAGTTGACGGCCAATTTGTGTCAATTGATAATTGTTATTATTGATTTTTTTGATAATAGCGTTTAATTCTTCGAGTAATCGAAGGCCATCTTGAATATTACGTTTATTAGGTATTTCAATAAAAGGAAATTGATTAATATCACCTAAGCCAAGAGCTATCATTTGCAAAATAACCGAAGCAAGATTGGTGCGTAAAATTTCCGGATCGGTATATATAGGTCGTGATAAAAAGTCTTCTTTCGAGTATAAACGAATACAGATTCCTGCAGAGACACGGCCACATCGCCCTTTACGTTGTTCAGCAGATGCTTGTGAAATTAGTTCGATCGGCAATCGCTGTACTTTTGTGTGATAACTATAACGGCTAATACGTACATAACCAGTATCAATCACATATTTAATACCAGGAACGGTCAATGAGGTTTCTGCTATATTGGTTGTTAATACTATCTTTCTTCCTGGATGAGGTTGAAAAATAAGATTTTGCTCACTGTTTGATAAACGAGCAAAAAGTGGTAATATTTTGGTATCCTTTAAATTCAACTTATTAAGTGCTTCAGTGGTATCCTGAATCTCATGCTCACCACTCATAAAAATTAAAATATCGCCAATAGCTTGCTGATTTAATTCATTAACCGCATCAATGATTCCATCAAGCAGATCGCGATGAGTATCGTTGTTATCAGCAATAATTGGTCGATATCTAACTTCTACTGGATAAGTTCTTCCCGATATTTCAATAATTGGCGCGTGATTAAAATGTTTAGAAAAACGCTCGAGATCAATGGTTGCGGATGTAATAATAATTTTTAAATCGGGACGTTTAGGTAATAATTGGCGTAAATAGCCTAGAATAAAATCAATGTTTAAGCTGCGTTCATGGGCCTCATCGATAATTATCGTGTCATATTGCAGTAATAATTTATCATTATGTAATTCTGCTAATAAAATTCCATCTGTCATTAATTTAATTAACGTAGTATCACCTATCTGATCATCAAAACGGACTTTATAACCAACAGCGTTACCTAATGGGACATTAAGCTCCTTAGCGATCCTATTAGCGACTGAACAAGCAGCTAACCTACGAGGTTGAGTGTGACCAATTAAGCCTTTTATACCTAGTCCAAGTTCTAGACAAATTTTCGGGATCTGAGTTGTTTTTCCTGAACCCGTTTCACCGGCAATAATGACGACTTGATGATCACGAATCGTCTGATAAATTGCCTGTTTTTTCTCAATAACAGGTAAATTTTCTGGATAAATAATTACTGGGCGAGCACTTTGTCTATTAGCAATTTTTTTCTGCCCGAAGGCTATATTTGTTTTAATTAATTCAATAACTAATTGGCGGGATTTTTTATTTTTTATTTTTTTTATCTTAGTTAAGCGTTTTTTTAATAAAAATTGATCACGTAAAGGTAGCTGATTAATATCAGCATATAAAGCTGTTAAATTAGATTTCACTTTTAATGAGACCTTACTGAAGAACCTTGTTTACTGAGTTTATCATCAAAACAGGAGATGACTGATCATACTGATCTTTATTAAAGTAACAAGTTAATGTAGTAACTTGTTTTGTGTCTAGAGGTCATTTATTAAAATCTAACACATATTCACTTTTTTTTCTCCTATCTATTAATATTTTCGATCAACAATTTTAAAAATTTGTTTAGTCTTTAACTTGATATCTTGCGTGATCTCTGTATATTTTTTCTTGTGATCCTAATTAATATTGTTAATTAAATCCCCTTCAACATTATTTTTATACTGTTGTCAGGATAATTGTTTAGTGTTTTACCGACCAGATAACGCTGTTTAGCTTCACTAATTAACAAACTTAATGTAGAAAAACTGATAATAATATTCATTAATATTTATTACTTCCAAAAAAAATAATATAGTTTTTTAAAAAACTAGGTTTAATTTTTAACCAATCTCTCATAGAGTTGCAATGGAGTTTTACTACCAAATATTCATTAAGGTAATTTCTGATTCTACAGACAATCATATTAATGCAGAGTAATTTCAAACTCTTGAGTGAAAAATTAAAATGATGGCTTTGCAGTGCATCTTTTATACGATAATAGCTCGACTATATCATTAATTTTAGGATTCATTGATGTGCTAAGTTGCTGTACTATAAGAATATAGTACACACACTATAGTATATGTGTGTGCAAGTATCCATTGCTTCTCTATGATGTTTATGAGCTAAGCACTATTTTATACTCTGCATATATTAATTTCCAGGGATTCAGTTAGATGACTTGGAAGAAATTTCCTAGAAAGCGTAAACCGGTAAATCAGGAAGATAAGACGGGTAACTTCACGTATTATACTTTCTGCTTATCCAAAGCGCTTTAATATTTCCTTTTTGGCATTAATAATGATAGAATGATAGGCAAATTGAATTTTTTTATTTTTAGATATTCCAGAAAAGGCCATATAGGAATGTAGGGGGCGTTTCCCCAGACTCAGTACTAATTTTTTTCTCGACATGAAAATATTATCCGACTTTAGTTACGATAATCTAGCTTTTTAAGTAATCCAAATTAGGTCAAGCCGATAATTATGCATGTAACTGCATTGAATGAGAGGATGACTAAAAGTATGATACCCTATGAATTCATTACTGATAGTGAATTAGAGATAATTCATATCTCCTTCGATTCCTGGAATAAACGCAAAGATAACTAGACAGATAGATCTGACGAAGAATACAGACAGAATGATAATTTTTATTTCTCTGGAAATAGACCAAGAGAGTAATTTATCCAGATGCATATTTCTTCGTCCAACTAAACTGCTTTTCACTATTGATGAAAGTTGTAAAATAATTTTCCTAAAAAATACGATAAAAAGTGTTAACTTATGGTCCTGTCTATCTATCAAGAGAATACTTACCTGTAACACTTGTCTGGTGATTTTTCGCCTCTACTCCTGTCCTTATCCTGAATCTTCCCACGGCTGCTTTCTGCTAAATATGTATGTTTAAAATTCTTCAGTTCATGTAGCTTCAAAGCTATCGAGTACTAATTAGCACAGCAGGTTCAAATTTTATTCGATTGCAACTAGCAAGACATTACTTTTATTATTCCCCTCATCTGAAATCTTCAAATTATGTTTATTTTAGTGTATTGAGATTTTGGAATATTTCCATTTCTCTCCCCCTCCTGATTGATTTCATGAGTAATTTTAACAAAAGAGAGATGATATGTTGTAAAAGTCTACCTTATAGATATTCATAAAATCAGATATTACCTCTGATGACTTGCATGAATTCATCTGTAATGGTGCCATGTAGTTTTGATAGCACTGTTGTTAAATAGAGCCATCAACAGAATGCTGCAACAATATGCTCAACGCCGCCTTTTAGGTAAGGATTACATCCCGTCATTCATAAGGCTTATTTTCTATAGTATATCACATATAAACTGCTATTGATGATATTGAGATTAAAGTGTTTACAGTCCTGGATTACGACGACAATGGAGTATGCTTTAACAACTCATTATTACTGTCTCATCCGAATGGTATAGAAACGTTAAAAAATTACTGCCATCTATTTCTGTGATGGCATATTTACTGGTAATTTTTATGAATCTTTGTAGCGATTTTTTATGAAAACACATGGTCTCTCTACCAGCATCATACGCAAACTGAAACATTGATGACTTAACGATCATAGGTAATAATACCTGTATTATTTAAGTAAATATACGCTACATTGATTTCTGAATCAATGGGATATATTGTTCTATCAGGTAAGCTAATCTCGCTTTTATCTGTTGCTCATTATGGGCGTTACTATGTGTAGATGTAAGTAGATAGTTGTGCTCAAAGATGGTTATCAAAAGTTAGAAGTAAACTTAGCCCAACCTCTGAATGCCCTTTAAGTAGGTGACTTAATTGTATTTACTAGGACTTGATACGGGATGCAGTGCTTTATTTTTTAGAATGCAATGGTAAATATATTTTCAGACACGTAGTATTAATATTGTTAGATATACAAAACAACATTATTACTAAATTACTTCACAAGGACATGTAACCGAAAATTAAAATTAAGCTGCAGGAGATTTGGTTAGTAGAGAGCCCCCTGATATCTCTAATAAAACTCTTGATGTTTTGTTTGGGAAATTTTTAGCGAGCATACTGCAGCGACGAATAAGTTGGAGAAAGATCGATAAGAACGGCTGGGGATTTCCATATAGCTTCCTGTCAGCACACTGGTAGCCATCAATAAAAATAAGTAATCCAATTGAAATTGGTTTTGCAACAGTGAGTTTATAAAAATAATATCAAAGTAGCACTGTAGCTCAATAAAACAACCCTTTCATGATATTAAGCTGTTTAAATTGTTCAGAAAATGAAATCTATTAAAGAAATTTAACCATTCTATGACCATGCTGATAAACAGGATCTAATTCTAAGAATAGAAAACAGATTCATAAAGTATTAGAATAGAATCTAGCCTGATCGTTATATACTAGAATTGCTAATAACTCTATAGATAAGTAGATTCCTGTCTTTTAAACGTTTTATATTTCAGTCATAGGTTTTTACCTCATTTCTCGCAAATTCCCCTTTCATACGTACATAAATAGAGATCTCTGACAGAGATCAAGATACTACAAGGTTCAAGAATTCATGCACGACTAGCAGAAAATCATGAAGAGATAGAAAATATTTTTCAGGAAATTACTACGGGCTTCCTTTAATGAGCGGATAATGATGTGATCGACAAACGATTGGAATATGGCTGTTATTATCAATAATATCTCGTCTTACTCTTTAGTAAAGGTAAGTTTGAAGTATTTCGTAATCCTTAGTTAAAGTAGGTGCTCATCTTGCTTGCTTGAATAGCAAGATTAATTTTAGGTGTTGTACTTGTCTAACGATCAATCCTTATCATCAAACATTTTTGTTTCAATTATTTTTCTTAGTAGCCATATTTCCATGAATATGGCTGTGGAAGGAGGTCTATATAATATCCTGAACTAAATAATTACTCTTTAAAAAATAGATCACATTAACATCAAAGTGACCTTATTGAGACCAAAATAAAACTTAGTAGCTTTTCGCGTACTACTGATAAATGTTCAAATAGTATTTGTGTTGTTCTCTTAGTTGAGATATGAATTAAAACATGCCGAGTTAATATAACAAATGCTAGGCAACAGAACAATCTTTATACCATTCTGGTAGCCTTAATCTTTACTTTCATGAACTGCTCTTTAAACAGCATAATAGTTTAAAACAAGTATCATCGATCGGATACTTTTTTCCAACTAACTTCATTACGTAAATAAACTGGCTTGACTTCTTCAACGTTAATTGTTTTACCTTTTTGCCACTCTTTCAGAGCTACAGACAACATATCTTGCGCATCAGGTAAATAAATGTTACTTTCTAGTAAACTTAAATTTGTCATTCTTAATATAGGATAAGCTGACCAACCTGTCCCGGCAATAACCCATTGCCCGTTTAAGCTATTTATTCTGGCTAAAAACTGCTCTGGCTTGAGTACTGATTCAGTCTCTTCACCTTGCCAAAAACCATCTTCTTTAAGTTCATAACAAGCAGAATAAATTTCACCCATTCTTGCATCTATCGCTACCAATACTTTTTCTATACCTGATTGACGATAAGCGCCTTGCGCCATAGTTAATAGAGAAGAGATACCTATCAGTAGTAAATTAGCACCAAACGCCAATCCCTGAGCAATGCTAATAGCAATACGTACGCCAGTAAAACTACCTGGCCCACGCCCAAAAGCTAAAACATCGATATGTTTTAAATCCAAATGTGCATCAATAAGACACTGTTTTATCATTGGTAAAATTTTTTTGGTGTGTTCCCGTGGAGCAATGGCAAATTGAGTAAAAATTTTTCCATCTCGCCATATGGCAACAGAACAGGCTTCAGTAGCAGTATCAATCGCTAATATATGGATTGCCATATTTAGATCCTAGTTATTTCAACTAAATAACTACTATGCTAACATATTTTTTGAAGAAGATGGTATTATCAAGAAAAAACTTATACCTATTTCTGCTATTCATTTAATTAAATGATAATTTTTTCTAAAAGTCAAATAACTGTTTAAAAATTGCCGTAAGGTTATGATACTAATTGTTTTTCATATCCTGGAATATAGTATTTTATATTAAATAATTCATATTTAACTTTTTAATAATCTTTCATAAGATTATAAATGGATTTTTACTATTTAATATTTATTAGGTATTAGGTAATTCCTGATTGTACAACTAAACATATTTATTAATGTAAAGTGAGAGTAATGCTCACTTTTGTATGAGTTTAGAAATGATATCGTGTATCCTGCTGATTGATTTTGTTAATGATTTCAATAACAAAAAGCTAATATATTATGAAAAGTCTACGCTACAAAGATCTACAAAACCAGATATTACTTTAATCACTTTGCATAAAGTGATTCGTAATGCTGACAGTAAGTTAATAGGAACCGTTGTTAAGAGGAAGCTCGAAGCCATGATGCAAGAGATGTCAAATACCACCTTATCTACAAATTACTATTTGTCCTTTGTAACAGTTATTTACTATAAGGATAAGGAAGCAAATAAAATGTTATTAGCGATTTTGAGATTAAAGTGCCTAAGATTAGTGGGATCGTAACGGCAATTGAATATGCTTCTAACCAGCTCATTGCACTACCTTATTTGAAGCGTGTAAGGCGGCGAAGAGTTGTTACTGTTGCCTGTATATGCGAGGCAACATCCACCGGTGATTTTCACGAAACTCTCAAGCAGTTCTCTGTAAAAAGCACATGATCTTTCTGCAGAAAACCAAATTAGTAGTAGACTGAAATATTATTGATTTTCTTAAAGAGCATTAAGGAAAGTGTCTACATGATTTAAGCAATATGTGCTATATTTATTTCTTAGCTGATAGCATATACTCTTTTATCAGGTAAGCTGATCATCTTTGCCTTCTTATCAAATCGGCATCACTATTGTGCATGGACAATAAGGAGCCAGTTGTGATCAATGATGCTTATCAAGAGTCAGAAAATAGCTGAGTTAAACTTCCCAATACTCTGTAAATATCTGACTTATCTATCAATCTTGCTATTGGATTGATTGGGTGTTCTTGGTTTTGAATACAATAGCAAAAATAGTCTAGGATATGTAGCACCAGCACTGTATTTGGTACACAAAATAGCTAAATACACTACCTTTACTTCTCAAAGGAGAAAACAAAAAGTAAAAGTTGTGAGTTTGATTAGGAGAGATCTGGGTAGTAAAGAGCCGTAATGCCACTAATAACTTTTCTTGATATTTTGTTGGTAAAGTTTTCAGAGTATTTTGAAGAGATCAAGAAGTTAGAAAAGATCGAAAAGTATAGCTGGCATTCTATGATTTTCCATCAGTGAATTGAGTGTTAATAAAAACGACGAATACCATTAAATTGCCTTTTGCAACAGTGAACCTATTATAAGCCGATATGCGAAAGCATTATACGAAAAATAAATTTTTTAATCCTATTTAAGTTATTTTGGTCTGCTCAAAAAATCTGGAATCAGCTTAAGGGATTTGATTTGCTTATGGATCCCTCTGGAGATAAATAATCTTCAATTTAAGGACAGAAATAGATTTATGAAGCATCAGAGTGAAAATTCTGATCGCTATACACCACCAGATTTGCTAATAATTCAGGAATATTTAGGATAAAAATTATTCATCACCAAGTGAAAATAATATTAATATAACACGGTATTTTATTAAATTAGCAAAAAATACTTATTTATTTTTTGGTATCTCTTCAATAATTTCTAATTTAATCCCTTCTTCAGATTGAAGCTCAAGTCGTTCAGACTGACCAATGAATATACCTCCACGCTTAATTGACATATAACTGACGCGACTGATCCCTCGTAATTCACCATTTTCCAGGATATCTAGGTTATTTCCTAAACAAGCACCATCAACCAAACCATCAATAATTATATCCGGTGCTTGAACTTCACCTTCAATTTTTCCACTCTGCATGATATGGATCGTTCCTTCAGTTACTGTAATATTACCTTTAATATGCCCCCAGACATGAATATCACCTAAAATAGTAATATTACCTTTAAAAAAACTTTCTTCTGAAATAGTTGTTACCTCTTTTTGTTTAGGATTATTTTTTTTATCACCTTTCATTATAAATATATTTGTACTTGAAACATCTAACTTTTTATTTTTAAACATCAAGATTAACCTCCCTTTTATAAAGATAAATAGCAGAATAAAAATGAATGAAAAAACTAAAACAAAAAACGATATCTTTGCAATCACGTTTGCTATATACAGCACCACTACTAGAATCCATAGGAACCAGATAAAATAAAGACACCAATTTTCTCTATTGCTAAATGTTTTCATTCTTATCTAATAAACTCATCATAGGTACCTTAACCAGAAATTATGAAACTGAACTACTATTATAGATTATCAACTAGCTCCTGTATTGATATAGTAATCAACATGACAGAAAGATGATTTATATTGAATTAATAGCAGACCAAAACGTTATTGAAACTAATGTAAACAGAATAGAAATCTGCATTCCCTATTAGGAATATATAAATTCTTGCGCTTTATTTAGCTTGAAATACAATTATTCTGCTCACTATAAGATGACATAGTGCAATGGAATTCAAGTTTTCTGCAAAGATTTATTACGTTTCGCTAGCTTTAGTAAAATTAGCTAAAAATTGATTAATCAGCCCCTGCGTTTAACAAAATAAGTTAAAATAATACTAACTTAAGTATCAATGTCTTACTTCTCTTTAAGTCAGTCAATATGGCTAATGATAAACAAGATGAAAGCTGCTATCGTGTATTAATATCACATCATTTTATTAGCTGTTTCAGGTATTTCGAAGGATTATTCAGTACTGATAAGAAATTTATTACTGACTTCATTAATAAGACTATTGCTTACCATACTATCTTCCCAGCCAAAGTAACGATTGATGAAATTAATTATCTGTAACAATGTATTGATTGCGATAAATGCCTGTATGTTTTCTCTCCTATGGACTTGATCTTAATTAATCATAATCTGCTTGAGATTAATGTCAATTTTTGCTCTTGTATGACACACGACTGTTTAATATGTACTCTAGTTTATTCTACCGGCGAATTTAATCTAAAAATAAAGCCAATTCCGTTATTTAGCCGGAAATCTTTCAATCTTACTTTTGTGTACCATGATAATAGTTATCGTTTATGTATCCATTATTTCTAGAATGAGTCCCCTTATTTTTAGTGGAAAATTGAATCACTGATAAAATAAAATATGATGCTACTGTTGTGAATATCAAATTGCATGTACAGATGGATTACTAATTTTAAAATTCAGTCTACCATAATTAAACTAATTTAACTTCACAACACTTAAACTAAAATTATAGACAGTAATATAGCTACCTTTATAGTAAGGTAAAGTATATTGGTTATTAAACAAATAACCACCAGCGACTTTGTTCAATTAATTTATAATTTAAAAAAATTCAGTACAGAAAAGGAAAAAAGGTCCGCAAGCACCCCGTTACTCATGATTTTTATTGAAAAATGTGCATATAATACATTATTTCAGGCACTGAATTTTAAATAATTATTTACCCAATATTGATATTTACATGTCAGTAAAGTTAGCATAACAGTATTATCAGTTTTATGGCCATTAAAAATCGGATAAAATACTATTTATCTCACCTATTTAGGTGTTAATTAATTAGTAAAGTATTGATGCAATATGCGTGACTAACTTCTCATTATAAAATCGATGTAAAAATGTAACTCACTAAACCTGAGTGAGTGCAGTTACGCTGCTTTGAAGATATTCAGGGCTCAGTACTGTTTTATACTCTTCATATGATAGCACGATAAATCATTTGATACGCTCAAAAGCACACAAAGACAAGTTATTTAATATTAATTTCTTATATCGAACTAACTATTTACTGGTTACAAAAACATGATGAACTTAGTTTCAAAATTACTAGCTTAGAAGATAAGGTGAGTTATGCTTATTTCTGGTGTATAAAGTTTCGAGAGATCTTGGTGTGTATCCTACTTGATTGATTTCATGAATGATTTTAACAATAGAGAAATAATATGGCATGAAAAATCTATCTTACAGGAAGGTATCCGCAAAATTAGATATTTATACCTGTGATCCATTTCATTAATAAATCCAGAATGGAGCAAGGCAGCTAATTATAGGAACTGCTGTTAAGATTAAGATTGAACCATGTTGCAATAAAATACTGAATATGGCTTTGTCGACATATGTCATCCTTTTCCATAACGGTTATTTGCTACAGCAAATAATACAGACTGATATTGACATATTGAAATTAAAGTAGCTAAAATCAAAGATTCTTCAAGAAACAACAGAATATTATTCTAAATCTTCTTGATACACCTTATCTGAAGCATGAAAAGCGGCAGAGTTTCTACCTTGGTTGAATATTTTGGAGACATATCTATCGATAATTTCAAGAAGCCCTGAGCTAATTCTTGGTGAAAAGCACATAATATCTTGTCAAGTGTTATCAGCAGACTGATATACTAATGCCTTAAAGAACACAGAAAATAGCAGCTGCGTGATTTAGGTAATACGCATAACGTTTATTTTTATGCCGATGATAGAATATGGCTATCTATCAGGAAGTTGATCGCCTTTACCTGCTGCTCATTCATTGACATCACTGAATATAGATGATAAGAAAAGCCATTTTCAGTAAAATGTGGTTATCAAAAGTTAAAAGCGAATTGGACCGAACTCTTCGATCTACTACGAGTATGTAGCTTAATTGTATCTCCCAGGTTTCCTAGAAAAACCTGCTCTATAGGTTTTGGAATACACCGCCTGCAAAGGATATTCCCGAATACAACAGAGCTAATGCCATTAGCTACAGAAAATATTCTAATATTAGCTTCGCTTTCCTAAAGGGAAGTGAATCAAAAGTTAAGGTAGTTGCTGCAGATTTGGCTAGCAAAGAGCCGCAATGTTGCTAATAAATCTCTTGATATTTTGTTGGTAAGGTTTTCAGTAGCATGCATTCTGCAGCGATGAAGAAGCTGGAAAAGAGTGAGAAGAACTATTAGTAGTCTACGACTTCCCATCAACGCAGTGGTGTCAATTTAAGAACGACAAATTCGGATTGAATCAGCTTTTATAATAGTGAGGCTATGAAGCCGATGCTTCAAGCACTGTAGTTAGAAAAATAATCCTTTAATACTATTTAAGCTACTGATTTTGGTGGTAAACAACGTTAAATTTAAGTATAAGTATAGAGAGCAGCTTCTCTGAAGCATCAAAGTGGAATATAGCCTGACGCTATATAGCAGATTTGCTAATAATTAGTTTCTGCATGCTAATAAGTCAGGTCATAATAGGTCAATTTTCAATAATTTTATCTGCGAAATTAAATTCTGATTAGGTTTTTCTAGGTATTCTAAGATCTGGCGCTGATTGTGGTCGTGATACAAGTATGGGATACGTTCTGAATCCTAGTAATGATACAAAAATGGTCGCCAGCACAAGGAAATCATGAGTATATAGAAATTAACTGCTTGTAGATGTATAATAAGATACCTAAAAACTCAGAATTACGAATGATCAGTTATTCCCCTGAAAACTATCATATTAGAGGTGCAATAGGTATAATCCTTGTTAGATGAACACTGTGGACGTTGGACATATAGTATATCAGGCCAGTAATTTTTTAATATATCGTTAGTCACATTATTCTTCATTTTATGAACTTTATGATGAATGGTAAACAGAAAATAGTACGCAATTCTATTCTTACTCGAGGCAAGAATAGTAGAAGAAATACTGATTGGTCAAATAGCACGTTCAACCGCTTATCGCTTCTAGTAGAGTTACAATATATCCGTTTCTTGAATAAGAATGCGAATAAGTGCCATCAACATAAAATTATTAAAATGCAACTTTATTCAGCTTATTAGTAAATCTTAGTGTAAATTATAGCAGATTAAGCTTAGTTCTAATCCTTTATGAATCTGCTCTTTCTTCTTAATTAGAAGAGCATTGTTTATATTTAGGGGAGTCAGAAGGTCAAAATTCTCTTAATCGTTCCAGTTTTTCTGAGCAGATTATAGAAGTTTGAATACTATTAAAGGATTGTTTTTCTAAGCACTGTTCTTCGTATTTTTCTACCGAAAAGCCAATTCAATCGAATTCATCGTTTTGAGGCCAAGTGCGCTGCCGGGGAGTTTATAGAATGATAGCTATTTTCTCGATCTTTCTTCAACTTTTTCATCGCTGCAGAATACACTGAAAAACTTACCAACAAAAATATCAAAGACTTTATCAGCGAGATCGCGACTCTTTCCTAGCCAGATCTTTCCCAGGTAGCTGGTTTAATTTTCGGTTACATGCCATTGGGAAGTAAAACTAGTATAGAGGTATTTGTGTACCAAACAGTGTTGGTTCTTGATATTTAGGAATATTTGCATTGCATTTGAAAATTAAAAACACATCATCTTACCTAGTAAGCCTGTAAGATACAGTTAAGCCGTGCGCTCATAGGACTATCCATAAATTTAACCTAAGTTCACTTCTGATTCTTGATAACCATCTTTGACTGCAATAAGCTCCTTAGATTCATGTGCAGTGCCGCCGATATGATAAAAAAGCAAAGGTGATTATCTTATCTAGCAGACTGATATAAGACTTCAGATAAGAAATAAACGTAATGCGTATTGCTAAATCACGTATCCGCCAATGTCTGTGTTTTTCAAAGCACTACTATTTTAGTCTGTTGATGGTACTTAGAAAAGAGATCAGATGATTTTCATCAAGAAACCCTTTATAGCTTAATGAAAATCACCGATAAAATTGCCTTTACAGGTATAGGCACGATAGAACTCTTTTTCGTTTTTGCACGGTTTAAAGTAAGAAAGCAAGAAGCTATTGAAGTATATTCCGTTTCTGCAATCTCTAATCTTAAGGACTTTTATCTTAACATCCTCAATATCAGTTTATAGTTCCCTCTAATATAACTATTACGAACGATGGCATAGTCACCCATTAATAAGACAGTATTCAGTCTATTATTGCAAGATGCTTTCGAGTATAGCCTCAACAGTAACCCATACTAACTAGTTATTAACATTACGGATGAGTTTATACAAGGGATTGCAGGTAATCCCTGGTTTCCTAGGTATATATGGTAGACTTTTCATGGCATATCATCTATATGTTGTTAACATTATTCATAAAATCAATCAGTAGGATAGGCCTTTATTTTTTAACCTCATACAGCAGAATAAGCATAATTTATGGGGAGGATAAAGTAGAATTCAGTTTTTTAATCCATAAATACATAATCGACATCATTCAATAGATTATCACCGAAGCAACTAATAATACATATCTTTATATTGGAAAGGAGTAAGGAATCGATCCTTTAATCAGTATTACTGG
Organism: Arsenophonus sp. NC-WZS1-MAG3; assembly: GCA_052174535.1. Classification (GTDB taxonomy): domain Bacteria; phylum Pseudomonadota; class Gammaproteobacteria; order Enterobacterales; family Enterobacteriaceae; genus Arsenophonus. The sequence continues at coordinate 20,089 of JBQMRQ010000050.1, forward strand.
TTTCTTTCATAGGAATTTCTGTAGCAAAAATCTTTTATACAGTATAAGGGATTTCTACTAATAACCTTTTCTAATATAGTTTTTTATTCATCAGTTTTATTCTAACGGAGTAATTGTCTGGCTAGTAATACGTGCCTGTTCTTGCAATGCCTGTTCGATCGTATGTTGCAATACGCGGATTTTTTGTTCCATATTATGAGTGTAGTCCTGTGTTTTCGTTTTTTCTTGCATAAGTTCATGGCAAATATTTAAAGCGACGATAAAAATAAGTTGTTCGGTATTTGTGACACCAGTTCGATTTCTTAGATCTTTTAGCCGTTTCTCAAGTTCAGCCGCAGAGCATTTTAAGGCATTTTCTTGTTCTTTTGGGCAATTAACCCTTAATGTTCGTCCTAAAATTTGAATATCAACAGGTTGTGTAGACATTTATACCCCTCCTAATTATGTGGGGAGATAAAATATGGTGATAACATTTTTCTGTTTATAATTCTATTATGATATTAAAATAATTATAAATAATATATGCACAATTTCTATGTGGCATATTATATATCAATGTTATTAACGTAATTAAGCAGATATACTAATAAAAAAATTTTTACATAATTTATCAAACTTTTGAACTATTGTTATGTAACAACAGTATATTATTTTAATAGTTTGCAGAAATACATTGCTTAATTACGGACGGATATAATTTATGGCGGTAATTACTATTATTTTAGTGGAAAAGTCAATTTATGAATTAACCAATAATGCATTAGATTTTAATAATATTAACTAATATTTTTAGGTAAATTTACAACTTTATCTTTCTATTTTTTAAATAGAAAGATTTCATTTTAAATTTCTTGTTGTCTGAAAATGGTAAGCAATCTGCTCTAATACCTTATCCGGTTGACTTAAATATTTTTTGTTAGGCTTAGGTGTTAACCAACATAAGTTTATGGGAGAAAAAATAAAAGAAATTATTAGGGATTTATACAATATTACAATATTAGTATATTAAGTTATGTCAAAAATGATGATCTAAATGAATTAGAACAGATCTTAGAAGTTATCATTAAGTATGTTTAATATTGTAGTTCAGCTCTGTTTTATAGTTTTTATGGATTTAAAAGATCGGTAAATAAAAACAAAAAACGATAACTAACATTAGATTATTAGAATTAATACTCTAATCTATTTTGTTATTTAATCGCTTCTAGGAGAGAATGGGGGAGCCGGACATGAAGTTATTCTCGTTTCTGGTGTATAGAATTTAGGAGATGTTAGCATATCTTGCTCATTAATTTCGTCAATGATTTCAATAATATAGAAATCATATGTATGAAAAGTTTACCATGTATAGGTATCTGAGAAACTAGATATTATCTCTGATCCATTGTGATAACTCATCCGTAATGCGTGCTAGGTAGCTGATAGCACAGTTGTTAAGATTGAATTTGAAATCCATCCTGCAATAACATCCTGAATACTACCTTATCGGATAGCGTCTCCATGCTGTAGTTCATAACAGTTATCTGCTACAGTAAATAATATTAATTGGTATTGACTATCTTGAGATTAAAGTCTATAAGGTTAAATGGAAATCACAGAGGCAACGGAATGCTTTCAACAGCTCATATTGTTTACTGCCTTATCTGAATCGTAAAAAATGTTGAAGAGTTTGAGAAATAAAATATTTGATAATGGAGAAAAAACCGCTACTAGCTTCATGTAGTGATTAAGTTTAATTAATAGATTACCTCTTTGGGAAGAGGTCCAGTATAATGAGCATTTACTATACTATCTAATGATAGTATACCGTATAACATCTCCGTTTTGCACTGTCAGAAATTTTTTGCCGCTGTAAGCGATTTTTTCGCTTTCTAATTCCACGGCTCTTCTGCAGTCTTTGGTTAAGACATACTTGCAGGTGGAACATAGCCAAGGAGAAAGATGTACGAATGCTGATTGAGGTATGTTTGCAGTGATACTTGAAATTGACGTAGAGAATTTTATCAGAAAAGAATAAAAATCTGCTATCTTTTGAGTTTGGGAAGTAAAGTTATCCACAGATTTAATTAGATTAAACTTGGTTAAAAAATAGTTATGCATAACTTAAAATAAGTTATGTGGGTTTTAGCTGTATATATAAAATGTAATAATTTTACGGTATGTTTGATTTTAAATCATAATATATTAGTTTCTAACTAATAGTATATTCTGAATTTTAGCAAATTTAAATCATAGAAAGGAGCTAAATCAAGTGCTGATAACACGTGATCGATTCTTATCAAGAATCTTAGGATAAGTGAGATTTAGACTATTACAGATTATATAATTAATCAGAGAGTAAGCAACTTAAAAATACTACACAATCGTAAACATGAATTAAATTTTTTGTTGCTGATGAGGTTTTAATCTTTTTATTTTTAAGGATGAGATAGTAAGTATGCAACATCTTTTTCTGTATTGAAAGGTGGCGATATGAAGATTAGAAAATACACAAATGATAATGTAATTGTTATTGCCAAGTCAAAAGGTGTTACAGATTAGGAATTGTTTTTGATAAAGATGTATGAATTTTTAGTATATCTAAACTACAGGAAACAATGAATAATCATCAAGAAATCAGTAAAACGTTTATTTTATTCCTTATAATTTTTTATCATAACAAAAAGAACAATTAGCGATAGAACTTATCAAGAATTGAAAAAGGCTATTAGATAAGTTATAAAGAAACAGGAATTAAAACAAATATACTTTATTTAGAAGAATAAGCAAGAAAGTATATAGGATATGGTCTTATCGATAGTTGGCGAATAGTTTTAGATAAAAAGGTAAGCTAGTATTGATCTGATTGAGATAACTTTACCTGACTCCCTGCATTAACCATTACATAAAAGGAAAATGATAAAAATTAGTTCCAACTACCTTCCGTATCAGAAAAATGAGAGACAGAAAAATTTATGAAATAGTCCGCAAGTATTGCGGTAATCAGAGAGAGAGTTTACAATTTCGATTAAAAAGCTGCAGTTAAAAACTGGAAGTAACTACATTGCTAAAAATGTTCAGACATAACATTAAGGAACTAACTAAAGCAAATGACTTACCTGATTCTAGTATTCATTAAGATTAGCAAATCGGATAGGGTAGGTGACTTTAATTATCGTAATCTGACATATGAGTATAAATATGAGTATAAAATAGCAACAATTAAAAAAGATAAATGAGAAATTTATAATTTAAAAAATTCAATAAAAACTAAGCGAGGTAAAAAATAAAAATAATATTTATTAATTTTCATAAGATGCAGAACATCAGCTAGTTAGGAAAGAGAGGGATGAATTAATCATGACTGGTATTTACTGGTTATGGTTTTTGTATATCACTCTTGTCAAAATATTACATATCTCACCGCAGTCGTATTCTTTTCATTTTTATATGCATTTAAGGGTTTTATTTTATGATTGACAGATTTATACAGCTTTTGGGTGTATAGCTGTTTGTGTGTGGGTGAAATTATAACATAAATGCTTAATTATGTGATGCCTTTTCATCAACTCCTTGCGATTTTAATTAGATTAAAAAAAGAATAGCGACTCTCAGTATCAAGGTCCCAGTAACGATGAGTAAACAAGTAAAAGTAATCGCTACAATTTTTTCATTTCTTATGATATTTACATCTCCGCTTTCAGTCAGTACGAGCATTCAGGAGGTTAAAATTGGTTTTTCGCCGGGAAAAGAAGCAAAAGAGATAATCTTATTAGCAATTGAAGAGGCGAAAATATCAATTGATATTGCTGCCTATTCGTTTACCAGTAAGCCAATTGCGTTAGCTCTTGTTGACGCACAAAATCGAGGTATTAATGTCCGTATCGTTGCCGATAAGAAGTCGAACCGTGGAAAATATACTGCCGTGACATATCTAGTTAATCACCGCGTGCCAGTAAGACTTAATGATAAGTATGCAATTATGCACAATAAGTTTATGATCGTGGATGGTCACTCAGTTGAAACAGGGTCGTTCAACTATACAAAAAGTGCCGCATTTCGTAATGCAGAAAATGTAATTTACCTGCGTAACTGCCCAGATATTGCTGAAAAATACACAAGAGAATTTAACCGATTATGGAGTGAAGCAGAAGATACAAAACCTACATATTAGTAGGCGATGCCGAATAGGAATGCGTCCAAAAATACGTTATTTTAAGATACTTTAAAGAATTAACAATACGTATTTAAAATATCATTATTAGATCAATAAATAACTGGTTTATTATTTTTACAATAAAATATACTATTTTAAATAAGGTAATATGAAGCGATGAAAATGCTAAGGTTTAAGATAACTGATGAATAATATTAAGAATTGAAAACGGTAAAAAGTAAAATGTAGTATCAGGCTCATTTAAAATTTTAAATACCAGCTAGAAAGATCATTGTAAACAGTTAAATTTAATTTCTAATCGGTCAAATCCTTTTTTATAGAAAGAAAGTGCTTATCTATCTGGCAATATCTTTTATAAGTTTTTGTTAAGGAAATCAACTTTTGAGACAGAAGTCTCTTCTAATAAATGAATGATTTTATAAAATGAGTAATACCGAAAACAGGAAACATTCTAAAAAATAGAAAATAAAACTTTCCAAGAAATGGAAAGTCGATCTCTTCAAAAAATGAAAAACACAAAAGATACTATTACAGAAAATAGAAAAATAATAAGTATAGACTACTTAAACACCCATTCCTTTCTACAAAATAAAAACTGTTTAATCTAAGCTCGATATAACTTCTTATTTTGTTATCAAAACTAATCTGGAAGTTTTGGGTTCAGTATTTTAAGAAAATTAATAAGTCGATTAAATATAAAATGATGCTCATTCAGGCTATTAAATTACTAAGTAAGTTGCGTAAAAACTGACATCAGACTGAGGAAATTATTAATGCCAGTATCGCTAATGAATAGCAAAGGCTTTTCTAGCCTCAGTAATCAGTAAGAACTCAGAAAACAAAGCTAAAATCTATTACAGATAGATTTCCGTTAATAACTATTGTACTTAACTTAGATACTTGATTTGGCAAGGAATCATCTATGAACTACAATGTAAAAATTATAGCAGTTCGCAAGCTGTTTGCAACAAGTATAGTGTCTTTAAATAACGTTGCCGCAAGATATCTTTCCACGGTAAGTGCATTAAAATAAAAATCGAATGTCTTTTTTACTTGACAAAAATTACTGTAGTTACAGGAAGATAAAGCAGAATAGATACAACACTAAAAGATCATAAAGTAAATCAATATAAAACTAATGATTCTGCAGGCTTATAATAAGTTTGAGGGTGGACTAGATGGCTTAAAAATCACTTTTAAGTCTTCTGTAAAGCGTATTATTCTGTGTTTTATATCAATTCGCAAGATACTCAATACTCTATCTTGAAGATAATCCACTGGTGGATTTTTGCGAGACTCTGGGGGTAATTTTTAGTAAAAAGAACAGAGTCTTCCCCTCCTAGATACTTTATTAGCAAATTGAAGCAGTAATGGCTTCAAGAGAGTGCAGGCAATATGGTGCCCTTGCGTAATTTAAGCAACATATGTGCTCTATAATTTATTTCTTGGCTGAAGGCATATGCCGCGTTTTGTTAAGGAAGCTAATCGCCTTTGTCTGCTGCTCATTATCAGCAGCATTGCGCCATGGATGTAAGGAGCTAGCTGGAGTCAAAAGTAATCATCAAGAGTCAAAAGCGCAATGAGCGAACTTCTGGATGACTGCGAGAGCGGTATTCCTTAACCATATATTTCCTTAGCTTGCTAAGGAAAACAGTGCTTTGATTTTTTAGAATGTAATGCTGAAGATATTCGAGGATATGCAGCACCAATCTTATTGAGTACATAAAATAGCTGATGTGCTAGATTCATTCCCTAAAGGGGGAATGTAACTAAAAGTTAAGGTATCTGCCGGAGTTGGTTCCCCCTGGCTAGTAAAGAGTCGTGATGCCGATAATAAACTCCTTGATATTTTGTTGTTAAGGTTTTCAGCATAAGTATTTTCTACAACGATGAAAAGTTGAAGAAAGAACAAGAAAATAGCTAGCCTTCTATAATTTCCTGTCAGCACAACACCGCATTGCGCTTCAGTCAATTAAGAAAGAAGAAGCCGATTAAATCGATTTTTGTAACAGTAAAGTTATGAAGTTAATATCCAAATACTATAGTTTAGAAAATAATCCTTTTAATGATCTTTAACCTGTTCACCAAGTTGCTTAGAAAAACTAGAATTGCCTAAGGGAATTTAACCTATTAATCCTGATGGTAAATAACCTTCAATTTAAGGATGGGAAAGCAGATTTACAAAGCATCAGAATAGAATGTAGCCTAACCATCATATACTAGATTTTATAATAACTTGAAAATATGACTCAACAACAATTTATATCTCATATTCCTCGTTATAAATTTTTAAAAATAGCATATGTTGCATAGCTATTTTGTCGCTCTATCTGTTTTTTTACGAAATCAGATTGTGAATATGCTTATAGAGCAGGACAGTGTTTTTTATTTAATTGGCTTTAGTAAATATGAAGCAGTGTTATTTTTCATTAAATATAATGAAACCTATAGTGAGAACATGCTTATTTAATTGTATGCGTGATTAAACTATGGAAAAACTTATTTTTGCTTGTCCTTTTATTGGTAAGCTAAGTTGTAATTGTAAAATTTGGCATCAATCAAGAATACTGTTTAATGAAATTGATCAATAACTTTATAAGTTATTAACTGATTTAGTCGTTATTTGTCATATTCAAATTGAATTTATCTATACGGATCAAATCATTAGTGCAGCTCTTAATTATCTAAGGATAGATGCTTAGTAAAAATTAAAAGTTCCATCTACTTAAATTAACTGGTAGCTAATATTTTGATGAAATACAATTATTTAAATCACCTAAAACTTACTCTAATACATGAAGCTAGAAAGATTTTTTGCAATGTAAATTTCCAGCCTGATTATATGAATATTAGCTGGTTGCATAAATTGAACATGAGTTTATTAATTAAGCTGCAAAATTATCTGCATGAATACCATTATATGTAGGAGAAAATGCCTATATTTTGCATTTTAAAAAAATGATGCTGCGATGAAGATGAGCAATTTAATCTAGTTAATGCCGCTATAGAATATCAAGATTATACTAGTGATATTACGTCTATCTTCTCAGTGAATGGAAAATTCAGTTAATCGTAGCGTAAAGTTTATAACTTTGTATTAACTGGCACTAAATTCTGCTTTAACCTATATCAACCTAAGGTTACTATTCATCAAGTGATGATAACAATAATAATAATTAAAATCAAAGGTTTAATTAAATTGGTTTTTTTGCAAGGTAAGAATAAATAAACTTATCGAAATTAAAGTTCAGCTGACTTTTTATGTATAGTTTAAATCTATGTTTAGAATTTAATGCCCATCATGTTGATGACTTATGGTAGCAATTACGATTATCTGTTAGAACTGGAAATGGTATTGATCGTTAAACTAGGGTTTTATATTTCATAAGATGTTAATATGCCTGGAGCATATCGAGGAATTGGTATTCGTATTTAAGATAATATTTGATCTCTTAAAGAGAGTAATAAAAACCTGGCAACGACTGTGTTATTAAAAATCCTGATGAGATAGAAGCACTATGGCAGCAGCTAAGTAAGCAGGGAATTTGAAGTGATGAAAGTAATTATTGTTGGCGGTGGTATGATAGGAGCGTTATTAGCCCTTGCTATTTCGGCCTTCAGTTATGGAAAGGTAAAAGTTTCATTAATTGAAGCGAGGTTACCTAATAAGAAGCATCCTGGTTTTGATACCAGAACAATTGCATTGGCTCAGGGAACTTGCCAGCAGTTTAGTCAAATTGGTATATGGCACGGATTAAATAAGTATCTGACACCAATTATCAATATTCATGTTTCTGAATATCGCCATGTTGGCGTAGTAAATATGTACGCTAAAGATTATTCTCTAGCTGCTCTTGGTTATGTTGTTGAGTTGCATGATGCAAGAAATTAT
>JBQMRQ010000051.1:0-17066 GCA_052174535.1 Arsenophonus sp. NC-WZS1-MAG3
AATTATCAACAATAATACGTAGTTGTTTAGGTTCAGTGTTATTTAACTGAGTAACTAACAGATTGATTTCATTAATTTTTTTAACTTGTTTACTTAAAGAAATGCTTTCTTGAACAGCTTGCTCTCTTTTCAATTGATTTAACGATCTTTCTAATAGTTTAACTTTATCTAAAGTCGCTTTAATTTTTTCTATTAGATTATTAATATTACCTTTCATTAATTGGCTAATTTCTGCCAATAAATGAGATTGCTGGTGAAGGTCATCTATAGCAACTTGCCCGGTTATTGCTTCGATCCGTCGAATTCCAGCTGCTGTACCTGATTCGTTTCTAATACGAAATAACCCTATATCTCCAGTACAATTGGCATGAGTACCGCCACACAACTCAATAGAAAAATCACCAATGCTGAGAACGCGTACCTGTGCATCATATTTTTCATTAAAAAGCATAATCGCATCTCTTTCTTTAGCCGTCTCTAAATCCATTAATGTCGTTATAATATGGTCATTTTTACGAATTTGATAATTTACGATATCTTCAATTTTCTGTATCTGTATAGACATCATTGGAGCAAAATGAGAAAAATCAAAGCGTAAATATTTTTCATTTACTAAAGATCCTTTTTGGATTATATGATTTCCTAATACATCATGCAAAGCCGCATGCAACAAATGGGTGGCGGAGTGATTGAGACTAATAGCCTTACGACGTTCAATATTAATTTTTGCATCGATCGAATCATTTAAAGTTATTGATCCAGTTATTACCTTACCAATATGCCCAATAGCTTGGGTATATTTTTGTGTATCAGAGACAACAAATTGACAAGATCGATTACTAAGTATGCCGCTATCACCAACTTGACCACCTGATTCAGGATAAAAAGAAGTTTTATTAAGAACAATAATCCCTTCCTCACCTTGCTTTAATACATTAATAGATTTACTATGCTGAAAAATAGCTATTACTGTAGCTTTTTGGTTGTTATTTTTATAACCTGAAAAATCACTATGGCCATCTACTTTAATAACATTATTATAATTAGTTGCAAATCTACTAGACTCCCGAGCTTGATATTTTTGCTGATCCATCTTAATATTAAAGCCTAATTTATCGACTTTAATGTCACGTTCACGACAAATATCAGCGGTTAAATCAAATGGAAAACCATATGTATCATAGAGATGAAATGCGATTTCACCAGCTAAAGTGTCTCCTTGTAATTGAGTTAATTCATCATGCAATAAATGAAGTCCACATGCTAAAGTACGAGCAAACTGTTCTTCTTCATTCTTTAATATTTTTTCAATTATTGCTTGTTGAGATTTTATCTTATCAGCTGCGTTACCCATGATTTGAATCAATGGTGCAATTAATTTATAGAAAAATGTCTCTTTCGCTCCTAGCATATTTCCATGACGAATCGCTCGCCGGATAATACGACGCAATACGTAACCACGTCCTTCATTAGCAGGAAATACACCGTCACCAATAAGAAAAGCACTTGATCGGATATGATCAGCGATTACGCATAATGATTTATTATTTAAATCTGATAAAGCGATCACTTTAGTAATAGCAGAAATTAATTGACGGAATAAATCAATCTCATAATTTGAATTAACATGCTGTAATACAGCGGCAATACGTTCAAGTCCCATACCTGTATCAACAGAAGGTTTTGGAAGTTCCTTTATGCTGTTATCAGACTGACGGTTAAATTGTATGAAAACAATATTCCATATTTCAATATAACGATCACCACTTGTCTCTTCAGGCGACCCTGGTGGTTCGCCAAAAATATGTTCACCATGATCATAAAAAATTTCTGTACAAGGACCGCAAGGACCAGTATTCTCCATTTGCCAAAAGTTGTCAGAAGCATAAGGAGCTCCCTTATTATCACCTATCCGAATAATACGCTCAGTTGGAATGCCAATTTCTTGTTGCCAAATATTGTAAGTTTCTTCATCAGTGTGATAAACAGTGATCCAAAGACGTTCTTTTGGCAAATTAAACCACTGCTTACTTGTTAGCAGTTCCCAGGCATATTTGATTGCATCCTGTTTAAAGTAATCACCAAAGCTAAAGTTACCTAACATTTCAAAAAAAGTATGATGACGAGCAGTATAGCCAATATTTTCTAAATCATTATGTTTGCCTCCAGCTCGAATGCAACGTTGAACAGTTGTTGCTCGAGAATAAACTCTTTTATGCAATCCTAAAAATATATCTTTAAATTGATTCATTCCTGCATTAGTAAACAATAAGGTCGGGTCATTATTTGGTACTAATGAACTACTAGATACAACTTTATGCTCTTTAGCATGAAAAAAGTCGAGAAACGTTTGACGAATCTCAGCGATGCTTTTAGTACTCATAATTATCCTGAAATCAAGCTGAAAATAGATCTATGACTTGATCAGATAAACAGATTTTGATTATTAATCAAGTTAGGACGGCGTTTTATCTGGCAAAACTTGAAAAATCCTTAAATTGTTTTATGACTAAATCGCTCAATAGATTCTATTTAACTGATCTGTATTAATACATTATGCAAATGCCTAACTTTTATAGGTACATCTTTTCTTAAATATATCGTTTTTAATTAATATAATAATGACTAGTATATAGTTAGTTTAATACAAAATAATTTAACTATATATGTAATGAAACTAAGACTACATTTAAAACTATTTAATTACATTTATTCTTCCATTATATGGAAGGCTATTAAATTTATCTCTATGTGTATTTCGAAAGGCAATTTTAATAGATAACTTCAGTGGCTAATTCACTCAGTTTAAATTATGTATAAGTTATAGTTATCAAAGTTATTCTCATTTCTGGTCTATAAAATTCAGAGATGGTATGCGTGTATCCCCGCTAAATTGATTTTTAGATGATTTAAATCATATAGAGATAATATGTTATGAAAAGTCTACCATGAAAGTATCTTCGAAACTAGATACTGCCCTCTGATTCATTACATGAACGCATACGTAGTAATTCCATGAAGCTGATAGACACTGTTGTTGAGGCGGAACCTCGAAGCGATCCTACAACAGTATCTTGAAGGTCGCCTTTATTGGATGGATGATCTCATAATTCGTAACGATTATCTGCCACAGCGAACCAGATAAACTGATATTAGTGATATCAAAATTAAAATGACTAAGGCTAGAGAGATATCACAGTAGCAATGAAATATGCTTCTAAAATCCTTGCTACCACCTAATCTAAGCGTGTAAAGCAGTAAAAGAATTGTTACTAGATATGGTAGTTGTTAGCGATCTCCATCGCTTATTTGACGAAAGCTCTAAGTCTTTTCTCGATGAAATCACATGGTTTCTCTGCCAAGTACCCATCAGTAGACTGAATATTAATACCTTAATAGCACAGGCAATGGTGTCCTATACGTGATTTAAGCGATAGGCGTTCTATATTTATTTCTTAGCCGGTATCATATAACCTTATTCCTATCAGGTAAAATCTGATACCTTTGCCTGCTTCTTACTTATCGGCATCATTATATATGGACGTAAGGAGCTGATTGCAGCAGAAGATACTTATCGAGGTTCAGAAGCGAATTGAACCGAACTTCTTAGTGACTGCGAGCGCGTAGCTTAATCATATCTCTAAGAGTTTCTACGGAAGATGAGTATGTCCTTTAGTTTCTAGAATGCAATGACAAAAATATTCCTGGACATACAGCACTAACGCTATTAGCTACACAAAATACCTGATGTGCTAAACTTCACTCCCCAAATGCATTCAACACCAAAATTTAAAGTTGAGCTGTTGGAGAGAAATTTGACTACTAAATAGCCGCGATGTTGCTAATAAACCCAATTAATGTTTTTGTTGGCAAGGTTTTAGCGAATATTCTGCAGGGATGAAGAAATTGGAGAAAAATTAAGAAGAACTTTTGACATTCTATGCCTTCTTGTTAGAGCACTGGGCGTCATAAGAACGATAAATTCTATTGAATTGGATTTTGTGACAGTGAAGCTTAAGGATATAAAGTCATTACAGAAAAGAAGTATGATTTGAGAAAACAACCATTTTAATAAAATTTGAATTACTATAGTCTGCTGAAAAAACTATAACTGGTTAATGGAATTTAGCCTGTTAACCTTGGTGCTAATAATGCTAATTAAGAATAGAGAATAAATTTACGAAGCATTAAAACTAAGTACAATCTGACACGCTATACACTAGATTTTCTAATAATTCCGAGTTTACAGATTAATATTTTTTTGTTTGTCAAATTAAATGTGCAATTTTAATATAATTGGTTTAATTAGATAGTTAAATTGATTAATTTGTAACTAGGTATTCTGATCTTATCAATTTTTTTTCAGTTAATTTATTTCAAGATATTAATCTTATTAGATTTTTACTAATTTATGGCTGTGCTAATTATTTAGTTTATAACTAATACAGATAATTATGTTTTCATATATTTATATTTTTTAGTACACAGTACTAAATTTATTATTTATAGTAATTGATAAAACATTAGTTTAACACTATGGCCTCTGAATAATATTGAGCATTATTAGCTTGATACTGATATTTGCCAATTATCATAACCTGGCTTAATTTAATTTATTATTTTATGTTGGCAGTTTAGTTGGTTTTTCAGTATAAGTTTTTGAAGTTAATGTTGATTTATTGGTCAATTACTATTCTAAAATAAATGATTCGCTATTTTAGCGGTTGATTATATCAGGATATCAGGTGTTAAGTACAGCTTAGCGATTATTATCGAGTAATAGATAATTAATAGATAATAAAAGTATTAAAATAATATACTAGCATTTAATAGAAGACAGTATCTCTAATACTACTATTTTCCATATTTACGATATCATCATTTTTTAGCACCTGTGAAGGTGTTGTATTTAGTTATAAATATAACCGTCACACTGTGATGCGATAGGTAGTTTGTTATTAACCTATCCTGGATTAAAGATCAAAAGCTATTTTGATAGAATTGAATAATACGTTATAGATAGGATGTTTATCCTCGCTAGTATCATTAGCGGTTTGATATTTAGAGATTTTTTAAGTAAAAACGGATTATTTTATGGGTATTTAATAAGATAATGATAATGAATGATAAAGATCTTTCTACATGGCAAACATTTTGCAGACTATGGCCAATGATTTTGCCATTTAAGCTGGGATTAAGTGTAGCTGCTGTTGCGTTAATCATTAATGCTGTTAGCGATGCATTTATGATCTCTTTATTAAAACCTTTGCTTGATGAAGGTTTTGGTAAAGCTGATAATAACATGCTAAAATGGTTAGCCATCGTTATATTGGGGTTAATGTTGATAAGAGGGATGTCAAGTTTTATTTCTAATTATTGTATTGCATGGGTTTCTGGTAAAGTTGTAATGAATATGCGTCGGCGCTTGTTTAGCCATATAATGAGAATGCCAGTTGCTTTTTTCGATCAACAGTCGACAGGAACCTTACTTTCTCGCATAACTTATGATTCTGAGCAAGTTGCTTCATCCTCCTCTAGCGCCTTAATTACTATTGTTCGAGAAAGTGCTTATATTATTGGTCTATTTGGGCTTATGCTTTATCATAGTTGGCAGCTTTCATTAATATTAATTGTTATTGCTCTTATTGTTTCGTTAACAGTTCGCTCAGTTTCTAAACATTTTAGGAATATTAGTAAAAGTATGCAAACTGGTATGGGTCAAGTAACTGCTAGTGCAGAACAGATGTTAAAAGGTCATAAAGAAGTTTTAATTTTTGGTGGACAAAAAATTGAAACTGAGCGTTTTAGCAAAGTAAGTAATTATATGCGTCGGCAAACCATAAAAATGGTGACAGCATCTTCGATCTCTGACCCAGTTATACAACTGATTGCTTCTCTAGCATTAGCATTTACGCTTTATATCGCGAGTTTGCCTGAAGTTATGCAAACATTAACAGCAGGAATTATTGGTGTTGTTTTTTCATCTATGTTTGCATTAATGCGTCCATTAAAGTCATTAACAAATGTTAATGCACAATTTCAGCGAGGTATGGCTGCTTGTCAGACAATATTTACTATTTTAGATATGGAACAGGAAAAAGATGAGGGTAAATTAACATTAAAAAAAGCTAAAGGTGAAATAGAATTTAGACATGTTACTTTTAAGTATGAAACAAATGAGCATGTTGCATTACAGGATATTTGTTTTAAAATTCCAGCTGGAAAATCTATTGCTTTAGTCGGACGATCAGGTTCAGGAAAATCAACTATTGCGAATCTAATTACCCGATTTTATGAGGTTAATAAAGGTCAAATACTCCTTGATGATCATGATTTACGTGAATATACATTAAGCTCTCTACGTAGCCAAATTGCACTTGTTTCTCAGGATGTTTATCTTTTTAATGATACTATTGCAAATAATATTGCTTATGCAACTGATGGTCGTTTTAGTCGAAAAGCAATTGAAAAAGCTGCTAAAATGGCTTATGCGATGGATTTCATTCAAAAACTGGATCATGGACTAGATACCGTTATTGGTGAAAATGGTGTAATGCTTTCTGGTGGGCAGCGACAACGAATCGCTATTGCATGTGCTTTATTACATAATTCATCAATATTAATTCTTGATGAAGCTACATCTGCGCTTGATACTGAATCAGAGAGAGCTATTCAGGCAGGATTGGACGAATTACAAAAAAATCGAACTTCAATTATTATTGCCCATCGTCTTTCGACGATAGAAAGTGCAGATGAGATTTTGGTTATTCAGGATGGTAAAATTATTGAACGAGGTACTCATCAAGCTCTACTTAAGAGAGATGGGGCATATTTTCAACTTTATAATATGCAATTTAAACAATGATTGATAAAATATGGTTAGGTGGTTCGTGTCTATATTTCTTGCTACTACCGTTATCGATAGTATATGGTATATTTATTAAATTAAGACGTCTTTGCTATTATTTGGGAATTTTTCCTAGTTGGAAAGCGCCAATATCTATTATTGTTGTAGGTAATTTAACTGTTGGCGGTAATGGTAAGACGCCGGTTGTCATTTGGTTAGTTGAACAGCTTTTGTTACAAGGTTATTGTGTTGGCGTTGTATCCCGCGGATATGGAGGTAAAGCAACTTCTTATCCGCTGTTAGTTAATGAAAGTATATCAATAAAGGAAACTGGCGATGAGCCTTCTTTAATTTATCGGCGAACTGGTGTGCCAGTTGCTGTTTCTCCTAAACGAGTAGAAGCATTTAAGATGCTACTTAGGCAACGAAAATTAGATGTTATTATTACTGATGATGGTCTCCAACATTATGCTATGCAAAGAGATTTTGAGATCGTTGTTATCGACGGTATCCGTCGTTTTGGCAATGGTTGGTTGCTGCCTGCTGGCCCATTACGAGAGTGTCAATGTCGTTTAAATACCGTTAATGCTGTTATTACTAATGGTGGTATTGCTAGATATGGTGAGATTGGCATGCAGTTAACAGGTGATATTGCTATTAATATGTTAACTGGTGAAAAACGATCAGTCTGTAAATTAGAACAAGTTATCGCAATTGCAGGAATTGGGTATCCAGCACGCTTTTTTTCAAGTCTTGAGCAAAAAGGGTTGGTATTGATTGCGAGATACTCTTTTCCTGATCATCAATATTATAATTTTTCTAAATTAATAACCTTAGTAGCTGATAATCAAACATTATTAATGACTGAAAAAGATGCAGTGAAATGTTTTAATTTTGCTCAATTAAATTGGTGGTATTTGCCAGTAAATGCTCAACTTTCAGAACCAGGTGCAAGAAAAATTCTTTTAGCCATTAATGAATTGCTGAAGACTGGTAAGAATACTTGAGATAATAACCTTATCATGTTAGTTATAAGTGGAATTTAACTAGTTAGAAATGTAGTGACATCATTTAATTAGCTTATATAAATATTCACATTTTAAATGTGTAATTTCTTAATAATAACTCTCTGAGTATCTAGTATCATTAAGCAATAGCGATTAATTGCGTGCTTGCTGAGAAAGAAGATTTCGTACTATTTAGCTCTAAATACAAAGAATTGGTTCTTTATAGAAGATAGACTATAAAAAACGACTAAATATACTCTGCATAAGTTATACTTATTTCTGGTATAAGGAGTTTCGAAGAAACTGACCATATCCTATTGGTTAATTTCATGAATTATTCAAACAACAAGAGATAACATACTATGAAAAGTCTACCATTTATAGGTATCCAATAAAATAAATATTATCGTGTAATCCATTACGAGTTCATCCCTAATGGGGAGTCTATGACAACTGATAGGTGATAGGCACCGATGTTGATGTGGAACTCGAATTCTAATGTTGTTAGTTTTTAACGACTATTTGCTTCAGTGAACTATACATAGATTGCTATTGTTAATCTTGAGATTAAAGTTCATAAGATCAAGGATCGTATAGTGGTAACGGAATATACCTCAACAGTTTGAGTTGCCATCATCTTATCTGAAGTCTGAAAAAGTAACGAAGATTTACTACCATTCCTTGTACCTGACCAGGAATGATTATCGGTGATTTTTACAAAGCTCTAGGATTTTTCGATGAAAAAAGCCTAGAGCTTTCTATCAATTCCTGTTAGTATACTAAAACAACAATAGCTTGAATTAATATAGGTAATGGTAGTCGTGTGATTTAAAGGGGACATGCGCTACGTTTATTTCTTGGCTGATGATATATACTGTTCTATGAGGACAGTTAATTATTT
This sequence comes from Arsenophonus sp. NC-WZS1-MAG3, assembly GCA_052174535.1. Lineage (GTDB taxonomy): Bacteria > Pseudomonadota > Gammaproteobacteria > Enterobacterales > Enterobacteriaceae > Arsenophonus. Next base: position 8,756 of record JBQMRQ010000051.1, read on the forward strand.
TTACTTGTTGATTCATTTATCGACATCACTGAATATAGACGTATAGAGAAATCAATTTCGATAAATATGGTTATCAAAAGTCAGAAGTGAATTGAAGCAACTCTTTAATACTCTACAAGAGCGCAGCTTAACCGTATCTTCTAGGCTTGTGCTACAGGAGATGGTACTCTTAGTTTTTGTAATAAAATGGAAAAATATTTCAGAATACGCAACACTAACATTATTTGATACACAAAATAGCTTATGTTCTGCCTTTACTTCTTAAAAGTATGTAACTGAAAGTTAATGGTAAGTTTCTAAAGCTTTAGGTATCAGAGACCTGCTATGTAGATAATAAATCCATTAATGTTTTGTTAGCAAGGTTTTCAGCATATCCTGCAACGATGAAGAAGCTGCAGAAAGAGCAAGGAAGAACGGTTGAGCATTCTATGCCTTCCCGTCAACGTACTGGTGTTAATAAAAATAACGAATCTAATTGAATCGGATTTTGCGAAAAATAGCGAGACTACGAGGCCTACTTGCTAAGCGCTGAAGCTCAAGAAAAACAACTATTTCAATGCTATTTAATCTGCTTCTGTTTTCCTCAGAAAAGAGGAAAACATCTAAGAGAGTTGATCTTGTTGACAATAGTAGTAAGCACAAGGTTTGATTTAAGGATGGACAATAAGATTCATGAAGCATCAGAGTGGAATGTATCCTGATGTATAACATACCAGATTTACTAATAACTCTCGTTTCATCTTAATATTAGCTTTAGGTGAATTCTTATTAACGTGATGAGTACTATCTCATCATAAGAATATGATCATTACTATGATCTAATAATAGAAATGAAATCTTTTCCTTAAATTATGTATTTTATTATCTTTATTTAAGTGTACTAAAGTTGCAATAAATAGCTTTAACTAAAGTAAAGCATATTATTATTTATTTTAGTTTTTGAACTTATTTTATCGTTTCAAGCCGTTTCCTTGCTCTTGGGTTTCTGGTTGTTATCCCAGTTAAATTACGAATTAATAGCGCAAACTGGAGATCAATATCTTCAGGAATAGAGAGATAAACTTTATAGCCATTTCCTGGTGCAACTTGAATAGATAGATTTTTTTTATCAAACAATTCAGTTAAGGTAAATTGAGTATTACCTGCTGCTGTCATTAACTCTAAATTATCACCCAGACTAAATTTATTTTTTACCTCCACTTCTGCTAACCCATTTTTTCGTTGACCAGTGAATTCACCAACAAATTGTTGGGTATCAGAAACAGAATAACCAAACTCATAGGTTTGGTATGCATCATGGTTATGTCGACGTAAAAAACCTTCGGTGTAACCTCGATGAGCTAAACCTTCTAATGTGGTTAATAATGTAGGATCAAAAGATTTACCTGATACCGCATCATCAATTGCCCGACGATAAACCTGGGCAGTTCTGGCGCAATAGTAGAAGGATTTGGTCCGACCTTCTATTTTTAATGAGTGAACGCCAATCTGAGTTAAGCGCTCAACATGTTCTATCGCCCGTATATCTTTTGAATTAAAAAGATATGTGCCATGCTCATCTTCAAAAGCGGTCATATATTCACCAGGACGTTTTGTTTCTTCAATTAAAAAAACTTTCTCTGTTGGTTTCCCATTGCCTAGTATTGGCTGAATATTTTTCATCTTAATTGGTTGGTTTTGATGAACAATATTACCAATTGTATCTTCTTTTCCTTCTTCTACTTTATATGCCCAACGGCAAGCATTAGTACAAGTGCCTTGGTTAGCATCACGCTTATTGATATATCCAGATAGTAAGCAACGACCAGAATAGGCCATACAAAGAGAACCATGAACAAAAATTTCTAATTCAATATCAGGTATTTGTTGTCGAATTTCGATAATTTCTTTAATTGATAGCTCACGAGATAAAATAATTCGACTTAATCCAATTTGTTGCCAAAATTTTACTGTTGCCCAATTAACTGCGTTTGCCTGAACAGAAAGATGGATCTCCATTGTTGGAAATGTTTCTTTCACTAACATGATTAGGCCAGGATCAGATATAATTAAAGCATCTGGTTGCATTTCAATCACCGGAGTAATATCATGAATAAAGGTTTTTAACTTAGCATTATGCGGCGCTATATTAACTACCACATAAAAACGTTTTCCCATTTCATGGGCTTCTTTAATACCTTTAGCTAAATTTTTACGATTAAATTCGTTATTACGAACACGGAGGCTATAGCGAGGTTGTCCGGCATAAACAGCATCAGCACCATAAGCAAAAGCGTATCGCATGTTCTTCAGGGAACCTGCGGGAGAAAGTAATTCTGGTGTAAACATGATAAGTTCTCAATTTAATAATAAGTCAATACTTATGCTTAATCGAATAAGTTTTTAAATAGCTAATTCTAACGTCTCATGTGATGAGATCTAAATTAACCAATGAGTGAATTAACAAAATTTTATTAATTAATTCCTACTGATAACCTAAAACAGTATACTGAACAAATAAATTTCCGTTCTTTAATCTAAAAATTTTCGCTTGCAGAGAAAGTTTTATATGGTTATCAATGGAGTCAAATCTGTTAGAATCTGATAATCTCAATAGAGGTTATTCAATAATTTATCATAGAAAAACTTTACTTAGATGTTTGGATAATTAATTTAAGAATTAAAATTCAAGTACTGTTACTTTAATGGTTTGATTTGATCATGTATATGATAGTCGATTTAATCGAAAATCAGTTTAAAGTAAATATTTTCTGTTGTAGTTTTTCAATAAAAACTATATTAAATGGTTATAATTCTAGTAATCACTTTACATGGATTAAATGTGAGTTTACTGATATAATTATCAGCACTAATTTTTAATCCAAAAAGCGATTAAATTCTCCCATTTTTACTGTACTATGATAGTAGTTTATCTAAAATTTGTCATAATTGATGGCAAATTGATAAGCTATCCACTGTACGTCAACATCAGATTCGGTGGAATTGTTCATTTGATTAATGACACTGTTACACCTATATAATTTAAAAGCTAACAGCTATAAATAATTAATTAGCAGTTTCTATAAATAGGTTCATCTTTATAATTACAATGAAAGAGTTATAGTCTATCACAATTCATACATTTTGGTTTTTATGGTTATTATTTAAGGATAAACTATCCTAGTTTGTAGGCTACTCTTAAATAGTAGTAGTTGCCGATAATTTTCGCGATGAATTTAACAAACTCATAATATAATTGAGTATTAAACTAATAATAAGCCGTATTGTGCTTCATCTTGCCATATGTAAGAATAAAACTGCTATTGTAAAACATAACTCTGGATAGTCAGTAAGCTGTGATAAATAAATTAAAATATTCTATTTTCTAGTAAAATATGTCATAATTGAACTCAATAATCAAGATTAGAATTTAAAATTATCATATTAAGTAAAGTAATATTTAAAGTAATTTAAATTAGTAAATCTACAGTAACAACTACTGATGTTTAATTTAATTTATTATATTAAATTAATATTGTTAATAAATGAATAAACTAAGAACAAAAAGGGATAATTGATGTAAAAAGGGATAATTAATATAAGTAATATATTAATTTTATTAATATATTTGTATTATTTAAAAAGTAATACAATGTTGTGATGTGGGTAACCCGACATCATCCTGTATTGTTTTGAGCAAACTCATAAAATATTTAATGATGCGTCTTAGTAAGGGATATCTATCTAAGAATCTGTCGTATATGTTAATTTTTTCTAGTGTTTTAAAGTTGGTTAATTGAAATTAATAGCATTAATTTAGCTCATATATCGGCTCGAGATCCGCACTAGATAACAAAATTACCAGTAGTAAGTTGATGAATACTTTCAAGAATATCTTTAATCAATTTTAGAAATTTCTGGCTACTAAAACGTATTAATCAGCGCTAGCAGTAATGAGAATATGGTCAGAAGAGAACTAGTGATATGTTGTTGACGATCAAAATTAATATCAACTTAACGACTGATTTTTATCAGTTGGATTACTAATAATTTCCCAATTCTATAATCTTGGTTAGTACCTGACTGGTTTTTAAATAATATTTTGGGTAGTAGTAATTTCTATGATTTAAAAATCTGCCCATGTTATGATCAATAATCTAAACTTGAGTATATTAGCTTTTTATTGGAAATTTAATAGCCAGATCATTTTTTTATTTTAGAGTATTAATAATCTAGATTACTGTATGGCTAGTATGATGCAAAAATATTCAATTACTGGTTTTATTAGTATTTTTCAGTCAGTATTTGAGCAATTAGACTGATATAAAATTTTTAATTTCTATTAAATAGCTAATAAAACTTTGCTTAAAACTTAATCTAAGTTCTTTAGTATATAGTAAGATGATTAATAGGATTGAGAAATTAAAGATAGAAAAAGTTTACTGATAATACCCTATAAAGTATACTTTTATTAAGTTTTTGTAAAACTATACTTTGCTTCTTAAATACTTCCGAAGTTTGTTGAAGAACAATAAACCACTGGAGTGATATGAACTATTAATAGTTCACTAACAAATTAAACCTCCAACAATTATTGTTTTCTAAGAGTTCATGTAATTTATAGCATCACTATAACTTATAGCCAGATGACCAAGCATGCCAAAAATTGATGTAATAATTCTCATTAATATGGATTAAAACGTAATAATCTAGATTTAGATATGGCATCATATCTGGTAAGTAGACTTTGTTTTTATGCTTAAATGGAAAAATAACCATAATAATAGAATTAATTCTTAGCAATTCCAATTAAGAAAATTAAACTAAAAGTGGGTATTAAATAGTTCTTATGCTAAGAAATTGTTTAAACTGATAGACGGAAGATTAGAATAATGTTTAATGGAGATATATAATCTTATAAAGGAAACTAAGAAAACCAGATATAGATATGTAGCCTGGTTCGGCCCCCATTTAGGCAATAATCAAAAATAGTTGAATTTTTAAGGTTTATTAAAATATTTTATTTGTATCAGAAAAAAGTATCAGTTACAATATTACGGTTCACTTAATTGAATGATCATCCACTCTATGAGTCAATTATATTATTAAGTATGTAGCTTTTATTAAGATTAAAAGAAATGGTTAATAAGACTAATCATCCTTGATGATTAATACTTAATGAGGCATTAGCAGATTGCTATTTAGTAAAAAAGAAAGAGTGAATGAATTTATTCTGTTTATTAATTCTCACATATCAGAAGATATGTATATTTTTTTAAATAATTAAGTTTAACCTTGAACTAATCTTTCATAAACTGCAAAGGAGCTTTACTACCCAATATTGATTTTAGTAATTTCTGATTGTAGAAGTTATCTTTATTTTGGTGAAAAAGTTTCGGAGATCCTAACGTATCCTACCTGATTAATTTTAGGATGATTTTAACAACATAGAAAAGTCTACCCTACAGTAATCTGTAAATGAATATTTATTCTGATCCTTATACATGAACTTATCCGTAAATACTGTTAGGAATTTGATAGACACCTCTGTTAAGTTTGAGATCGAATGTCATGCTCCTTTGACATACTCAAAGTCGATTTACTGAGGGGGAACACGTGTGGTCCCAATGTGTCGATCTAATGGTTTTTGCTACACCGAACCATATAAAAATAAGTACTGTCTGGATGTTGAGACTATAGTGCTTAAGGCTATAGGGATATTAGCGTTAATAGAATATTCTTCAACAGCTTATTGCTCCTGCCTTTATTTGAAGTGTATAAAAAGTAGCAGAGAGTTACTCTCATAGCTGGATACCTGGATAGCTGGGAGGCATATCTACCGCTAAATTTTACTAATCTATGTAAATGCTTCTTAGTAAAAAGCACATAATCTCTCCTCTGCAGTGCATCAGTAAACTAAAACAGCAATAACTTAAAGAGTGTACCAGGCACTGATGCTTGCGTAATTTACGCGATACGCACTACGTTTATTTCTTGATCAATGGATGCCATATGCTTCGTCCTATCAGGGACGCTGATCGTCTTTTCCTGTGCTTCATTTATCGATACCACTGAATATAGACGCAATAAGAAAACCAGTTGTGTAAAATATGGTTATCAAGAATCAGAAGCGGATTGAGTCAAGCTTCTCAATAGTCTATAAACCATAGATCTTAACCGTCTCTCCTAGAATTCCTATAGGAGATGGGGTGTCCTTAGTTTTGAAAAACAATAGCAAAGGTATTCCTAAACATATAGGACAAACGCCATTAACTGTAGAAAATTGTTAATGCACTGCTTTCACTCCACAAAGGCATCCAACTGAAAGTTAAGGTGAACTGCGGGAGATTTAATTAGCAAATAGCCGTAATACCCCTAAATAAAGCTTTTTGATGTTTTATTGATAAGGTTTTTAGCGTATTCTGTCAGTCATTAAGAAGTTAGAGAAAGATTAAGAAGAGCAACGAATTTAAATTATAAATCAATTTTTGCGACACTGAGACTACAAAACTATCGCAAACAAAAGAACTGTGCAAAATAATTATTTGAATGGTATTTAATCTGCTTTTTTCATCTGTTCAGATGGGCTGTAACCGACTAAGAGGATTTTATGACATTTGCTGTATAACTGGGTAGCAAATAAGATCTAATTTAAGAATGCATAACAGATTTATAAAGTATCAGAACGGAATTTGATCATCATATACCAGCTTTGCTAATAACTCTAGTTGACTTGGCAATAATTTATCGGATGATATCGATTCATGTATTGAAGAACTAATTCCACTTTATTCTGCAAATATTACCATACTGAACATAATACCCACTGGAAATATTCATTTTAGGGTTACAGCGATATCGTTGTAAAATCCCCGATTACGCGAAAAGATTCAATAATCTTATTGAAAGTCATCTAGCGAAAATACATTACAAGATAAATGGTTTAGTTGTTTGTCATTTATGTTAAATAACTTGAGTTTATGAGAGTTAGTAAAACAAATGAGCATTTATTTAAAAACACCGTTTAGATAGACGTCGATGCTTCTTTAATTAAGAGGTGACAGTTAACATAATAGATTAAGTGGTATTGTTAAAATTAATGAAATACTTTTCCTAATCCTTTAAAATGAGGTGTTATATCCTATAGAAAAGGTAGAAAACGCAGCAAAGAAAGGAGGTAAAAGAAAAGAACGAATCTCACTCTTAATCGCTTGAGATCGAGAGAAGTTAAGTGAGTGATGAGATTCTTGAAAGTTTAATGCAGAGTGTAATTAGCCGTTTTCTTAAGCTAATTATTGATAAATAGTTCATCTATTACTGGATGCAGCAAAATAGTACAAAACCTTTATCAGTAATCATAAAATTAGTTAGTATAACCTAATAAGGTTATGGTGTAATTAGAGAGTTATTGGTAAGCAATTTCAGATTTAAAAATATAAAAAGTTATATCAGAAGATTATAAGGATAGTTGAATATATTTCATGGTGTAGATTCTTTATTTACTAAATTATCTAGCTTCATGAAGATTAATTAAAACCACAATAATTGAAATACAGAGATCTAGATAGAAATTACTCTACTAGTAAAACAACAACTTTTGCTAAAATAAGCTATTTATTATATTAGATAATTGTTATAGTATTAAAAAGTTATTAAATAATAAGTTGAATATATATGATAACTATTTTTATTGATTCAAATTAATATTTGAGGTTTTGATTCGTGGAGCAAGGCAAAAAAGATATTTATTGGATGCGAAAAGCTAGTTTACTAGCGCAAAATGCACAAGCAAAAGGTGAAATTCCTGTTGGTGCACTATTAGTACATAAAGGTAAATTGATTGCAGAAGGTTGGAATCATCCTATTTTAGCTCATGATCCATGTGCTCATGCAGAAATTTTAGCTTTGCGGGAAGCTGGTCGATATTTACAAAATTATCGATTACTCAATACTACGCTTTATGTGACACTGGAGCCTTGTATTATGTGTGCTGGTGCCATGATCCATGCGCGTATTAGCCGTTTAGTATATGGTGCATCCGATCAAAAAACTGGTGCCGCTGGTTCAGTTATTGATGTTTTTAATCATCCTGATATGAATCATCGTATTCTGGTATTGGGAGGGATTTTGTCTGAGGAATGTTCAGCGATATTAAGTAGTTTTTTCAACAGCGGCAAGCAGAAAAACCAGATAAGAAGTAAATCTAATAAAAGCTTTTAGTAAAGCAACTTAAGCAGAAGTAGAAGATAATACTATTTAGTAAAATGACTAGTTAAATTAATCACTACTTTATTTTGCTACTGATTTTAGAGAATAAAAGAATAAAAGGGGG
>JBQMRQ010000052.1:0-50756 GCA_052174535.1 Arsenophonus sp. NC-WZS1-MAG3
GGATCTGGTTTTCAGATTTTCTGAGCAAAAGGGAGCGGCTAAATAGGATTGAAAGAGTTGTTTTCCTCGAACTACACTTTTTTATGCATAGGATTCATAGTTTTATTTTCGCAAATGCTGACTTAATCAGATTCGTCATTCTTATTGATACCTATTGTGGTGATAAAAAGTCGTAGAATACTAGTAGTTTTCTCTATCTTCTTCAGCTTATTCATAGTTAATAAGGGTATACTTTCATTAAAAATATTGCCAACAAAATATTAAAAGTTTTATCAGTAGTAATCGTAGCTCTCTGCTAGCCAGATTTCCTGTAGCTTATAGCCTTAACTTTTAGTTACATGCCCTTAGGAAGTAAAGGGCCAGCATATTAGCATTTTGTGTACCTAATCAGGTTAGTGCCGGTTTCATACAGAAATATCTTTGTTTATTGTATTCCAAAAACCAAGGATACCACGTCCCCATCCCAATCCCTAAAAGATACGGTTAAGCCCCACACACGCGCTATCATCTAGAAGTTCGGTTCACGATTTTAGCTATCGATAAGCATCTTCGACTGAAATGAGCTCCTTATATTCATACTTAGTGCCGTTGATAATGAGCAAGTAGAAAAAGGTGATCATCTTGTTTGATAGTATAGTGTATATGCTATCAGCTAAGAAATAAACATAGTGGTATCGCTTAAAAATTACGCAGACATAGCCATTGCTATTTTAGTTTCCTAATAATTATACTTGTCAGAGAGACCATATATTTTCATCGAGAAGCACCTAACAGAGATTTGTGAAAATCACTACTGAATATGATTCGAAAGTACAGCTATAAGAGCAACTCTTCGCTACTTTTGCACGTTTCAGATAAAGTGAAATAAGGAGTTTTAAAAGTATACTCTATTGCTACCGCAATCCCATTTAACCTTAAGTAGTTTAATCTTAATATCGTTAATAGCAATCTATATGATTTTTTGTAGCAAATAACTATTACGAATGACGGAATCTGATATTCTTTGATTAAAGTCCCACGCTCAACAATATTATCATAGAATGATTTCGAGCTCCGTCTTAACAGCAGAGCTATCAGCTCCATGACAGTATTGCAAATAAATTCATATAATGGAATATCACAGATAACATCTGATTTTACAGATATTTTTAGTAAACTTTTCATGTCATATCATCTCTCTGTTATTGAAATAATTGATGAAATAATAATCAGGATATCCTGCTTATCTCTGAAATCGGATATATCAAAAATGAATATAACTCCCGATATCCCAAACGAATAATATAATTGAGTGATTTAATGGGTGAATAGAAGATTAGATTCAAAGGCATCATTTCAATTCTGATTAAGAACTTGATATCGCATTGCATGATATGTTTAAGTTGTGCAATTAAGAATTATTCAATCAGTATTGACAGTAAAACTTTATTCTAGTCTATAAAAGATTGATTCAAAGTTAAATCTGAATTATTTTAAAAACCATAGTATCTTCTTGGTATGCAACAACTAAGCTTTAATTATCAAATAAACAACTGAGATAAAGATCTCATCTTTGCAAGAAAAAACTTAAAAATAGCAGATCAATATATTTCAATCGAAAAACATCATGAATGAATAATAAAAATAGTTAGATATCCCCCACCTATCGATGTTAGAACAAGAATATATAAAATTTGATGAATGAAAATAGTTAGAAATTATGTGCTTACTAATTTACTTGTGCCATTTAACGGTTAACTATTTATACATTTAGAAGCAGTATAACAACTTACGCAAAATTTGATAGTCATTATCCCTGATAATGATAGATAAACTGTCAAAGTCAAGATCTTAAGTAGAAATATGGGGTTTTATTCTCCCTGAGTAAATACGTATCCGTTAAAGTTGATGCTTTTTCTTATATATGTTATGGTAGTATACCATCCAAAAGCGAAGTATTTATTAATCTCTTATGATTCTGATAAAGATGAGCGATTAGGACTTATCTTTCTCGCATAGATTAGTCTAAAATAAAATAATCTAATAATTTATGATCAATTAATTGATATCTTCATAGAAGTATATCTTTTATACTGGAAACTAAAACTGATAAATGATGTGCAATAGATTATCTATTAAGTTAAATTTGCGTGAGCACTTCTCCTCTGAAGCAATGTAGAAAAGGTAAGTAATGAAAATTTTCCACCGTAGTAATAGCTAGCAACACCACTAATCTAATCTTAGATTACAATAATTTAGAGAGGTAAATAACTCACTAAATCCATCATTATAGAATAATTAAGTAATCTCTTAGGATTAGAATCTAAACACCTCACGATTTGTAATTATAAAAGTGCGCGAATTATATATAATTAAAAAGAAAAATAACCTTTTTTACAACTACTGAACTGGAATATTTTTCATTGCCGCATTAATTGAAATAGAAGGAATATTGTAGATATATAGCAATATGATGCAATAAATAATTAAAGAAATAAATTCGTGTTCAGATAATATATTAATTTTCTTATCATAATAAGCTAAATAGCTCAATCAAATTTAAACTATTATTTTGTGGCTAAAAATTAATTGCAAAAAATTGAATTTGGATTAAATTTATTTTTTTTGCGATTCTTCGTCAGAAGTAAATAACCAGCAGATATCTTTATCCTCGCACACGTGGTGCAAATTTTTGTCCTTATTCACCCAATTTTTTATTATATCATTGATAAAATCTTGCTAGGAGAGGGACGCGTAGTCAAAAATAGTTTACATATTTTAATATTTGTCATTATCTTATGAATTATCATTATTTCTGATGTATAGAGTTTTGAAATGGTGGCGTGTTTATCTTGTTGATTGATTTCGTGAATAATGCCAACATTAAAAGATGATATGCTATAAAAATTTATCATACAAATATCTACGAAACTAAATATTATCTGTGATCCATTACATGAATTCATTTGTAATAGCGTGCTAGGTAGGATGATAGGCACCGCTGTTGGTTGAGCTCAAAGCTATCTTCTTTTAACCTGTTCAACGTCTACCTTATCTACGGAGTTCATACGTCATCCGTAACAGTTATTTGCTATAACGAATTATATAGATTGTTTTTGGCGACATTGAGATTAAACTGCTTAAGGTTAAATGAGATCGCAGTGATAACAGAATACATTTTAAAAACTCTTTGTACTAGCTTTTATCTCAAATATGTAAAAAATGTCGAATAGCTGTTCTTATGACTGTACCTGCGAGGTATTATGCACTAGTAATTTTATGAAGCTCTCTAGGCGTTTTTCGGTGAAAAGCGTATGATATTTTGCAAAGTATTATCAATAGATTGAAACAGCAATGTCTTGAAATACATAGGGAATTGCTGTGTTTGTATGATTTAGCGATACTGCTATGTTTATTTCTTGCCAGATGGCATATACACTATGCTATCATCAAGATGATCACATTTGCCTTCTGCTCATTATTAATGTCACAGTGCATGAACGTAAGGATTTCATTGCATTTAAAGATACTTATCGAGAGTTAGAAGTAAACTGTGGTTAGTTCTTCAATGCTCTTGCGAGCACGTGACTTAACTTATATCTCCCAGGTTTGTTGTTACGGAAGATTCTCTGACACTTGATTTTTAGAATGCAATGTCAAAGACATTGCTTGAGATGTAATATCAACGCCATTAGCTACATAAAATATTTTATGTGCTATCTTCACTCAGCAATAACATGCAATCGAAAATTAAGGTGAGCTGAAGGAGTTATAACTAGCAGAGAGTCTGCGATGTGCTAATAAAGGTTAATGTTTCATTAGTAAAATTTTAGCGAAGTACTATTCTGTAGCGATGAAAAAGCTAGAGAAAGATTTAAAAGAATGACTACATCCTATAGCTTCCTGTTAGCGTACTGTTGTGTCAATAAAAATGATGAATATAATTTAAATATTGGCTTTTATAACAGCAAGCCTATGAAGTTAACGGGTTAGGAAGCATTGTAATTCGAGAAAATAATCATTTCAATGGTATTTAATCTGCTCTTGTCTCCTCAGAAAGTTTAGAAGCAGCTTAGGGAGTTTTTATCTCCTTGCCGATGTTCTGGCAAGTAACGTGCTATTTAAGGATAAAGAATAGGTTCAAGAAAAATATCAGAGTGGAAATATAGCCTGACCATCATACCACAAAGCTTTACTAATAACTCTGAAATGTTAAAATCCTCTTGCGTTGTTATGTATATGCATCAATTACATTGGAATATCAGCGTAAAAGGTGATTATTGTGATAAATTAAAATAAAGATTTAAAATATGTCAATTAAATTAAAAGATAATGTCTCTGGCACTGTGATTTTGTTTTGCAAGCAGTAAACGAATTAGATAGAGTCTTAGTATAACTGATAAAATTAGCACAATAACTAGATAATAAACTTAAATCCGATACTTAGAAAATTTAACATCTAGGTGAAGATCTAGAGTCTTCTCTTTGAGAAGAGATTTTTGTTAGTTTAAAAAAAATTAACACAACCAAACAATAATAAAGATAAAAAATTAAATTTTGACGTCAGTATTTTTTAAATCAAAAATCATTGAGATCATAAATAATAAATGTCAGAATATTGGTTTAAAAATAAAAATAAAAGAAGTGAAGCAGATTTATTATCGCAATCATCAAGGTAGCGTAATTGGTTTTTATTCTCTTCTTACTAAGAATGGTATTAAACAAATGGGAATAATAAAAATTTATCATATATAAAAAGCTCTCCTAAGCAATTGAGAATTAAATGGTTTACAAAAGAGCAAGCGCATCTCTTAATTAATGAAATCGTTTATTACTTCAAGCCAGTAATAATATTGTTTTTGTTACGAATTTAAAAAGATTTTATATTCTACAATATAATGGTAACAGATTTATTTGATTTATAAAGTTGCTTGAATTAATCCTGATCAGTCTAAAAACTTAGAGCGATTAGTAGTTTCACTCAACAATACAGTCTGTCAGATGATCCATGATTATATAGATATAAAGAATAGAAACAGTATGTTTATAATTGTCAGAGAACAAAAATTAAACACCATGATTAATATCATACCAATGATATAGAAGGCTAACAAGGGATTTAAGTCTACTATACATAAAGTAAGAATTGAAGGATTTCGATTTCACGATTTGAGGCATACTTTTTGAAAAGTTGGTTAATTCAGTCTGGTGTGCTTCTGTTTACGTTGTAAAGAAATGTTGATTGGAAAATAAAGGTATGTTCATTTATTTTCTTTAATACATGCAAAAAGTATGCTAAACCATTGCTAGGATACTCGGTTTCATATAACCAATGTTTACATCTAAGAAAATTATATAATCGCTATGAACTGGTGCTTACTTGTTTAATTAGTGGGTCGTACAGGATTCGAACCTGTGACCAATTGATTAAAAGTCAACTGCTCTACCAACTGAGCTAACGACCCATTTGAAGTTATCTGAAGTTGTGATGGCCGAGTATATTCCCCTTACTTTGCTATATATGCAATTTTACTAAAAAATTTTAATGCTTATTAAGCATACAATTATCCCTGAAATAGATAACAATATATAATTTGGAGTTGTTCATTTAGAATGATGCCAATTTTTTTGCTAATTATGCATTTTTGTGGCGCGCTACCAGATATGTTTTAATTACTTGTTTAATAAACAAGTCGGGCCCCTTAATAATTATTACCATTTTACTTATATCAGTAGTCCTATTTTTATAAAGTAAATTTGCTTTATTTTAGTAAATTACGCATTGTTTTTAACAACGGTAGCAAAAATCCGCATTATCTTTATTTTCCTAATTATAATTTTAGTTAGGGAAGCTAATAATTCATATTAGTCTGATAATTAGACTTATAGTAAGGTTTAATAAAATCCTAAAAAAGAAATAATTCTTTGCATACAGATACTGTTTAGGTTTGCTCTTATATAGAAACTATAACGGCCGCATCTAATTAGCCGTTTTATTTTCTAGTTTAGATGTACAATAGTACAATTACTTTTATTATAAATATTTTCTTGACTTTATTTGAAATAGTCATCAAATGAATCTAATTGCCTATATAGATCTTTTTGCCGCTCAATAACTTGACTTAATTGATATTGAGTTTCCTGAAGCTGACCACGCAATGTATCAATATCTCTCTGAGCATCCGATAACTGTTGCTGAATTTGATATAATAATTGACCTTGAGAATTGACCGCTGTCTCAATTTGCATTAGCCTATTACTTGTAGAGCTTGAGCTGACATTAATGATTGGTGCTTGGACAGAAGCGCCTACTGGCTTCGCTATGCCAACCAATAACGATAGACTCAAATAAAGATATCTAAAGTTACTGTTCATATAGTACTCTTGTATACTATTAATACACAAGTATTGCACGACGATTTTTAGCATATGCTGCTTCGTCATTACCCTGTATAGCCGGTTTTTCTTTACCATAAGATATGATAGCAATTTGCTTACCGTTTACGCCTTTACTTTGTAAGTAAAATTTTACAGTATTAGCACGACGTTCACCAAGTGCAATATTATACTCTGGTGTACCTCTTTCATCAGTATGTCCTTCCACGGTAACTTTAATTGAAGGATTACTGCGTAGAAAAGTTGCATGTTGATCTAACAGCTGTATATAGTCTAGTTTAACATCATACTTATCAAAATTAAAGTAAACAATGTTGTTACTTTGCAATTCTTTTGTTTGCTGACGATCTAATTGCTCATATGTCAAGCTAACATTGCTATCTGTTATATTGTTTTTAGCACCTATATTGCTATTATTTTTTTTTGAGCTACATGCTGTAAAAGCTAGTATAGGTAATATTAATATTAACCCCTTAAGCATTTTATTCAATTGCATATTATTTCAATCCTTTAATTAGTATTGACATACTTATTTAATTATACATCATAAATACGGCGACCAAGCAGGAAATTTAGCGTTTCCATCAGTCGCAGGCAGGCGTGCTTTGAAACGCCCATCTGTTGATACCAGGTGTAATACAGTACCTTCTTCTTGTGATGCCGTATAAATTACCATAGTACCATTAGGTGCGATACTTGGCGTTTCATCCAGGAAGGTATTCGTTAAATATTCAACATTACCCGTTACCAGATCCTGCTTAACAATCTGCTGTTTACCATTACTTGAGTTGACCATTACCATAAATTTACCATCAGAGCTAACGCTTGGATTCTGGTTTTGATTTCTTTCCCAAGTAATGCGCTCTGGCATACTACCAGGATTAATATTTAGTTTATATATTTGTGGATGCCCAGCTTGATCAGAAGTATAAATAAGTGTCTGACTATCTGGCATCCAACTAGGTTCAGTATTGTTACTGCGATCATTTGTTATTTGTTGAGTTTGACCACTGACTAAGTCCATTACATAAAGATTTAAACTTCCACTCTTTGAGAGGGCAAAAGCAAGCTTTCTACCGTTGGGGGAGAAAGTGGGAGCACCATTATGACGCGGGAAAGCAGTAATCTGCCGGACTTCTCCTGTCGCTAACGTTTGTATAACTAATGCTGAACTAGTACTTTCAAAGGTTACATAGGCTAATTTTTCGCCATCAGCCGACCAGGCTGGAGACATCAGTGGTTCAGTTGATCGGTGAACAGTAAATTGATTATAACCATCATAATCTGAGACCCTTAATTCATAAGGAAATTTCCCATCATTAGTTTTAACTATGTAAGCGATACGGGTACGAAATGCACCTCGAATACCAGTTAATTTAGTAAAGACTTCATCACTAATAGTATGTGCCGCATAACGCAACCATTTTGCTGCTACTTTTAATTGGTTTTGTGTTAATACTACGCCAGGGGAATTCACCACATCAACCAGTTGATAATTAATAATATATTGACCATCAGCAGCTGGCTGTATTTGACCAACAACAACTGCATTAATACCTGATGCAGTCCAAAAATTAGCTCTGACTTCCGATGCGGTGCTTGGTTGTTGAAGCATATAACTGGGATCAATAGGATTAAATTTACCGCTATTGTGTAAATCAGCAGCAACTATTCGCCCTAGATCCTCAGATAAAGTAGCTGTTCCAGTCCATTTAAAAGGCACAATAGCGATAGGCGGCGCAGTGTTGACACCTTGAGTAATTTTAATTCGAATTTCTGATTGAGCATATGCTGCCCATAATATTAGAAAACCTAATAATAATTTAAACGCCTGCTTCATTTTTTCTCCCTTATTACGTATTCAGTCCGTAATAATTAATTTGAATATTAACAAAGGTGCACGCACAAAACCAGACAAATAAAAACTTTTATTAATTTCTTGACATTATGTTGTTCCTAACCTTACCTAACTAAGGTTTGAATATTAAAGAGCTTCCCTGTTCATTAAATGCATTATAAATATTACGACTAGGTGGTTTAGGCATTGTTGTTGTTTTGATTACACGTATCGCTGCGTTGCAGAGTGATTGATCATTTTCCGTATTACTTTTAGGCGAAACATTAATTAGCATGCCATCAGGAGCGAGTTTTATATTTAATTCGCATGTTTTTCCCTGATAAATATCAGAATTATAAAATTTTCTCTCAATTGCAGCTTTTATTTTACCAGCATAATTATCTACATCTAAACTGGATACTCCGTTTTTTCTATTTTCTACTTCAGCTGTTTCTGAATTTCCCATTTGCTGAGATGGCTGTTTAGCAGTTAATCCACCAAGAAGAGAGTAAGCAGGAGTAGTTTCTTTTACTACATCTGTCTTTTTCTTATCTGTCATCAGCGCCTTAGCTGCATTTTTAGCTTTTTCTTTTAACTCTGTTTGTGCTTCAGCTTTGGCTATTTCAGATTCTTTTTTAACTTTCTCTTTTGCTCTCGCTTTTGCTTTTGCCTGTTCCTTTATTAACAATTCTTGTTTTGCTTTAGCTTTATTTGATGCCTCTTCAGCTCTTTTCTTTTGTTCTTTAGCTTGCTTTACGGTTTCTTCTGTTTGTCTGTGTTGTTGTTCGGCTTCTCGTTCTGTTTTAATACGTTCCTCCTCAATTATTTTAAAGCGTTTTTGTTCTTCTTCCTTCTCTTTTCGGAATTCTTCTTGCTGTTGAAAATATTTTTTTTGCTCAACATTGTCTTGTTTGAGACTATTTTGCTGCTCTTTCAGTTGGGTATACTGTTCTATTATTGCGCCTGGATTAACCATAATGGTATCAATATCAATTACTTCACCACTAAGTTTAATAACTTGATCTAATGAACCCCAAATAATAAAACTAAATAGTAAAACGTGAAGTATAATAGAGAGTATGACAGAACGACTTAGTTTATTTTTTTGCTCTTTTGTTTTTTTCACAACATATTTCCAAACCAGTAATTATGCAATTAAATCAAATAGATTTAATCATAAAGCCAACTGATTTAATGCCAGCTTGATGAAGTATGTTTAGCGCTTTAATAACTTCTTCATAAGGTATATCTTTAGCACCGCCAATTAAAAAAATAGTCTGTGGATTTTTTACCAATGCGTCTTTTGTTATTTCTGCAATCTGCTCTGACGATAAAAACTCTTCTCGATGACCATCAACAATAACACTGTATTTCCCTACTCCAGAGACTTCAAGAATAATAGGTAAATTATCAGTACCTGACACAGTTTTTGACTGTGCAGCATCAGGTAATTTCACTTTTATACTTTGCGAAATAATCGACGTTGTTGCCATAAAAATCAATAACAGTACTAACAATACATCCAATAAAGGAACGATGTTAATTTCAGATTTCAGTTCACGTCTATGTCGAGTATATGTCATCTTTCTGTTCTCCGTATTTATTGCTTTTCAGAAACAAAAACTTGACGATGTATAATAATTAAAAATTCTTCAATAAAATTATCATAACTTTGATTTAATTTATTAACTTGCTGATTCAGTCGGTTATAAGCCATCACAGCTGGAATGGCAGAAAACAAGCCAATTGCTGTTGCAATTAATGATTCAGCAATACCTGGGGCAACCATTTGTAATGTTGCCTGTTTAACTGAGCCTAAAGCAATAAAAGCATGCATAATTCCCCAAACGGTACCGAATAGTCCAATATAAGGACTTATTGATCCAACAGTACTTAAAAAAGAAATATGTGACTCTAATGATTCTAATTCACGATTCATTGATATTCGCATAGCTCTAGATGCGCCATTCATCACTGCTTCTGGTGTATGAAGATTAGTTTGGCGTAAACGAGTAAATTCTTTAAATCCAGCATAAAAAATATATTCTGATCCAGTTAATGTATTATGCCGAATCTGAGATTCTTTATAGAGACACGATAGCTTAATACCGGACCAAAAACGATCTTCAAAATCTTTTGTTTTTTGGGTTGCGATATTTAAAATTTTACTTCTTTGAAGAATAATAGCCCAAGAAGCAATGGAAAATCCTATTAGAATCAATATGACGAGTTGAACAAAAAAACTCGCTTTTAGGAATAAATCTATGATATTCATGTTAGTTACTACTTAAACTCCTTAACAATAGGCTAAGAAAGCCCGGTTGATTTTATTTTACAATTATCAATTAGCAACAGAAATTATTTCTGCTGTACAATTTTCTTTTCCTTGTTGATTAGTTAACGTTAAAGAAAAGTTAATGATATACGTTAAATCTGAGCGATTTTTGTTTTATTAATCAATAAATCATTTAATTTAGTGACGCATTATAAATATAGTTAATTGTTATTTAACGTACAATAAAATCTAAATTTCTTCTCATATCAGTATCTTAGTATCCTAATACTAAATATGAATAAGCAAGAGCAAGCAAAACAGGATATTTGTACTTCTTTTTTAACAATAAATTATTCATCACTATACTTAACTGAATCATTTATTGGAATGATTTATAAATAAAGTTACAAAAAATAGTAAAATATAAACTTAGCTTAAGTTATAAAACTAATAGAAATAAATAAAATACTTCATTATAGGATTAAACTAGTAGGCAATAGATGAATAAAGATAACATCAAAACGCTTTTTAAGGTTTTGGTTCCGGATCCATTATATAAACCCTTGCCTTAACCCTATTCATTGGCACGATTGCTACTAAATAGATATAGTTAATGACAAAGTATCATAATGATAGTGATGAATTTCCATCATCAGGTAACTACAACACATAAAATCAGAGCCGTTTCAAGTCAGAAGAGCATCTATGTTTACTTTTATTAAGCGTTATTATAGTATATCTGAAAACTTAGCGTTGCTAAAAACTAAAACAAGATGATGTTGATGATTGACTATGTTAGTAAAGGTTATTGGTAAAAAACCCATTATACTCTAAAAAGAATTTTTGCTACAGAGGTTGCTATGAAAAAGGAAATAGTCATATAAATTAAAAAGACTCTTTCCTCACTCCCTATCAAAATAAAGTTACATTTTATTAGTTGATTCGATAATAATCTGTTGGATGATGTTAATTCATACATTTAAGCAACTACTCTTACTTTATTTGCCCATACTTTTATAGTAAACATCTTATTTCACTATGGGATAGAGACCTACTCATTTAGGGTTATAGCTATATCATTATAAAATCTCCGATTGTATGAAAAAATTTAACAAAATTATTAAAAGTTTTCTAATGAAACTACATTATAAGGATAAATAGTTTAGTTATCTGCAATGTATGTTGAATAGGTTAACTTTACGAGAATCAAAGAAACAAATAGGCATTGATTTGAAATAGGTTTAGAGTGTGTTACTGCTTCTTTTTTAGTGGTGATAGTGATAGCCAACTTAAATACACTAAGGTTATTGTTTAAAGTCAATAAAATATTTTTTATGAATCCTTTAAAAGAAAGCGTTATATTCACATTAGGAAAGTTAAAAAACTTGAAATAGGAAAAGAAAAAGAAAATAACAAATTAAGCTCTTAATCTCGGGAGATTGAGAGGATTATGTAAATGATGAGATTCTTGAAGAGTTTAGTTCATAGTAGAGTGATTAGTCGTTTTCTTGAGTTTGATAAGATGATCAAAGTTCATTTTTAATTCGGATGGAGCTAAATAGTACTAAACTTTTGTTAGTGAGCATGAAATTAGCCACCATCACCTAATTAGGATAGTATAACCAGAAAATTATTGGTAAGGAATTCCATATTTAAAATGTGAACAATTATATCAGGTGATTAAAAAGGATGGCTGAGTAACTTCCATGATAGAACTTGTTTTATTTATTGAATTATCTAGACTGTATAATATTGTTTAAAATTAAAACAATTGGAATATAGAGACATGGCTACAAATTTCTCTGTGAGAAAAGCAATAATCTTTGTCAGGTATAGCCGCGCTCTTAAATAACAGTATTTATAAATACTGCTGCGTAATATAATAAATCTATCTTGATTATTAATAACTGTTTAGTTTCGGATTATTATTATAGACCCTCTTCTTGCACAGGTAGATTCCCTACTGTTTTCTGATAACGCTGTCGCCAATTCAAGAAGCTGTAGTTGTTTCCATAAAAAACCTTATATTTTCAATGACTGCTAGCAGTTGTATGCGAATTCCTGAACCCATATTCTATTCTCGTCTACTTTGGATCGCTGTTTATGCAGACATGGGAAGGGATTTGTGTGATAATGAGGTAGAAGAGAAGCTACGAAGCTGAACTATAAAGTGTTTAAAAGATATTACTCTGATTATTTGTACGTAGATACGAAATATCTTTCGTAATTGCCAAACGAAATTTTACAACGTTATCTTTTCATATGTATAAAACGCACCACTCAATGGATTTTTATCTGTCTTTATAAGACTATAAGACTACGTAAAATGCTTGACATTTCTTGCATGATCTTAACTAAATATATTCCATAGATATTCATCGATTCTTACAGAATGGAAAATTTATAGACTCCATTTTGCTATAAAAAATATTTATCCCCCGAAAACAGGAATTGGATCGTTTATGTATAGGACTTAGTATAGAACAACGACTTAAAGACAAAGACTGCCGATGCATTCTTAAATAAATGTTATAATTGAGCCATTTAATGGGTGTAAAAGGATGAGTTAAAAGCCTTCATTTCAATTCTTATAAAGAGTTTGATATCACTTTGCATTGATATGTTTGATTGTACAATCAGGAATACCTCAATCAGTATTAGGTAGTAAAACTTCATTGCAGTCTATGAAAGATTGGTTTTAAATTAAACTTGAATTATTTAAAAACATACTATCATCCGGGGGGTGTAAGAAGTAATTATAAAATATAAATTAAAAATCAGGCCACTATTTTTTGGATAAGTTTGTAATAATAGGATTTCTTTCATTGATTTAACTAGATGGACATAAAGGTTAGATAACCAGATTATTCTTAACTCCTGTCTAAGCACAATAATTTACTAGTAACTTTATAATATGTAAGTAGGGTTTATTATAAAATTCAGAAATTTTATTCAAGTAACAGCGATATAAGAGCTCTGTTTGCTACTACGGAATTTGAACTAGAAGAATTACTTAAAAGTGAACTTGAATATTAGGTGCAAGTATTGTTTTGTTGCTCAAAGTGCTGTGCATTTTTAAATTGACGAACGTGACATGTATAAGAGTATATTATAGAGTGAGTCGTTTAGCATGGAGGATTTTATTACCATTAATTAACCTTTAAGGTTTTTAATGATATGCATCTTTCACCTTGCAGCACAGGTAAGGAATTGACCGGATTTGTTTACCGTTAATGAAACCTTTGCTGTTTATTTTTATGGTGGGAACGAAGCAAGTTATCCGTAATAACAAGCATAGAGCTTTACGAGTTAAAGACGTTATTAGTGGACAGTTTTCAGAATAAAATATATACACGACCTAATGTTGATAAATAACAACTCGGATATACGCATTAATATTTATTTATATAAATATAATGCTATAATATCATTGCATTTAAAGTGGTAATCCTTTACATATTCGTGACTATCATAGTTTGCTAGGCCAAGCGCCTCTCAAAGAGAGTTTAGTAGCGATAATTATTTTTACGCTTAGCTTAGTAACCTTTAGTAAAGGCTAATCCTATCTATGGGATTCCGGCAGATTATTAATTAAAACAGCAATGATAACTTTCTATCGTGCGATCGGTTTATCGCGTTAATTTTGAGGATTTCAATGCTGTTTAGGTTATAATTCAACGCCTTAAACTACAGTAATTGCTGTAGCAGAAAAATGTTTTCAAATTGGTGTCAAGTAAGCTGCTGCGCTTTTCTATGGCTTTGAAATTGATCATTATGTTTTAGAGCTAGCTAAAAGCATGCTAAACAATCTGGTGATCAATTCTTAATAAATTTCAATTTAATGATGCAGCTAAGTTAGTATATCCATTTACTTAAGACCAACAGGGATTTATCGCCAACAATGCACTCTATCATAAATGTTTAAAAAATAAACCTGCATTAATTAGACTATATAGTCTGTTAGACATAGTGCTAAAAAATCAATTTTTCGGTTAATGTTTGCACTATTTAGTGGTTCATCAGAGTTATTAGTTTGTTTAGGATTTGGAGCTGAACGTCAGTTTAAAGCTAAAATGAATCGTTAAATTTTGTTTAAAAAATATCTTTTATCTGCTAAATAATTATCATCCATAGCTTAGATGGTGAAAATGTTGTTAACAGGATGAAAAATAAGAAAAAACTTATAATGGGCCAAGCAACAAGAGATTAATTATTATCGCATAGTATGATGTAATTTACCTGAATATCTATTGTAGTTGATCGTTATGGAAAACATAACGCTATTCAAGCGTATATTCTGTTCAAGAGTATCATATAGCCATAAAGCTAAACAAAGGTCTGTTTGATATAATCAATGCAACCATCTAGGTATTGGCGTTAACTTCCACCCAATTGATATTAAAAATATGTAACAACAATCCGGTAAACAGGAATATAAGAAATTATCCCAGCAGGATATAATTTTTTATTAGTACATGAATGCATAATATCAAATTATGGATAAATTGATCGATTATTTAGATACAGGATTGTTTTTATGTCATCGATTGATGCGTAAATATCAGCACTATAAGCAAAGAAAAAATTCTTGAATCTGTCTGCTTACAACACGCAGATCTTTTTGTTGTATTTGTTTAATCATTAGTGTTAAATTTTCATACCTACTTAGAATTGATAAAAAATTAGAGATCATTAAATTAATCAGTAAGCAACATCAATTTATTTAAGCTGAATATTTAGGTTTTGGCTAACACACAGATAACAGCAAATTTTATTTGATT
The DNA here is from genome assembly GCA_052174535.1 of Arsenophonus sp. NC-WZS1-MAG3. Taxonomy (GTDB): domain Bacteria; phylum Pseudomonadota; class Gammaproteobacteria; order Enterobacterales; family Enterobacteriaceae; genus Arsenophonus. The sequence goes on from JBQMRQ010000052.1 coordinate 15,269, forward strand.
TTTATTAATCTAAACACTTTATCCAGGCACTTTTTCAATTTAATTGACATTAATACTATCTTTATTTATCTTTATATGCAAGATGATCATTAATAACTTAATGATGCAGATTTAAGCGCTTGTTGCATTCCGGGAATGAGGGTTTATAGGTGCTCCCAGTAGTATAATTTTTAATAATAAGCATACTTTAAAAGTGGATATTTTAGGGATTACTCAATTATGATTAACGGTCAAGAAAATCACTCAGCAGATCATTTTACTTGATTTTATAGGTAATTGCCAAATCTATAACTGCTGAGTGATTTTTTATCTAGATGAAAATAATTTATATCATTAATTAATATGTCAAGCTGCCTATCTTGTTTTTAGTAATGCGCCATTATTAGATAATGTAGAGTTGCATATGAAGTTGCACTATGCAGATAATGCAAGATCGATTTGGTTATCGTAATATTGCTAATAAATTAACCATAATTTGCGTTTTGTTAAAAACAGCCGCTTTATGATGAGTAGGTTATTTATCAGCAAAATCTGCAAGTTGCTCGTATTGCTCGTTTATAATAAAGATCCGCCGAGAGATATCAGTGGCACTGATTTGGTTTTATTGCTGAAGGTGATAAAAACAGACAAATTATATTAAATCTTTTCATAAAATAGTAAAAATATTCAAACAAAATTCAAGTGAAAAGAATTCTAATAAATTAGATTAATTGAAATAGGTATTAGATTCCGTTAATTTATAATTAACTCAATACGTAAATCAATGATGTAATTAAACAATTACATCTACTAGCTAATAATTCATTAGCTCTATTAGCTGGCCCTATTTATTACGCAAGATTAAATTATCGTAGTTTTAGTTTATGAGAGTTACTAGTTCTTTTTCTCGATGAACCAGTTAATTATCTGGATATTAACTACTATCTTTCTGATTGGAAGATTTTTTAAAAGATTTCCAGAGTAGTATCGTGTTTAGTCTTTTATGATCATTTTTATTCACCATATACCCAACTCGTATCGGTGATCTTGATCTAGCTAATTTAGCTTACTGTCTGGTTGCTAATCACGATTATCTAACTAATAATAAAGAATTATTATCGGGATAGCACATTCTGACCGATACAAAAAATGGGTATGGCAAATGCAAGTTTTCAATGAAAGTTTCTTTAGCAAGCTAAAATTTAAGGTTGATAATATCAATTTATCGCATTAGCAATAAAATGTTAATTGATAATTTTAGTGTTAAGTACAAGGTGGTGATAAATAGATTTCATCGCGAGATCTTAATGGTTGCTGAAAGATAACATTGTTCAAGTTGATACTATCTCCTCTTACATCCAAGAGGATATAAGGAGATTTTTAAATAATTCAGGTTTAACTTTAAACTAATCTTTTATAGACTGCAATGGAGCTTTACTACCCAATATTGATTCAAGTAATTCCTGATTGTACGGATAAGGATATTCATCAAGAGTGATCTTAAACTCTTCGTAAGAATTAAAATGAAAGTTTTCATCTAATCCTTCTATACACCGATTAGATCCCTTGATAATGCTATTCGTTTAAGAATGCATCGTCGGTCTTTAAGTCGTTTTTCTATGCTAAGCTATACACATAAACAATCAAACTCCTGTTTTCTGGGGATAAACGTTTTTATAGCAAAAGGCAGTTTATAAATCCTTTACTATCGTTAGTCTGTAAGTACAAGATGGATAGCTATGATATGCTCGGTTAAGATTATGTAAAGAGTGTCTAACATCCGAGATAGTCTAGCCTTCTAAAAACAGATAAAAACCTATCGAAGGAAACAATCTATACTATATTTACGAAAAGATAACGTTATGAAGATCTGTTTAATATTTGTGGAAGATATTTTACATCTACGTGCAGTTTTATAATCCAGGTTCGTAGCTTTTAAATGCTTTACACTTTGGCTTCAACCTATTCTGTCCGATTTCACGAAAATTTTGCCTCTCTAGGTCTGCATAAATAACGATTAAGTCCAGATAGAGATCAACACAGGGGTTAAGGAATTCGCGTATGACTGTCAGCAGATCCAATCGAGATGGAAAAACTTTCTTTCGCAAGAGAACGACTAGGGGGGCCTTTGAACGAGTGATAAAATTATCGCAAATAATAATAGGGGAGTATTCCTGTTATCATTAGGATATATGCAAAGATTCTTAGTAGAAAACCCTTATACTGTATAAAGAATTTTTGCTAGAGGGGTTGTCATGAAAAACAAATAGTTATATAAATCAAAGAAACTTTTTTCATTGCTTCTTCTGCCAACATAAAGCTGTATTTAATTAGTTAACTCTGCGATAATTTATCAGATCATGTGATCTATGTATTAGAAAACTCATTCCACTTTAATCTGCTACATACTTGTTGCAGTGAACAATCTCTCCGCTGGAGAGATTTATTAGGATTAAAGCGATATTATTATAAAATGCAAGAATTTTAGGAAATATTTAATAATTTTTACTGTAAGTGCTCTGGCAAAACTAGATTGCAAGGATAAAATGCTAAGTTATATTTATTTTTAGTGTTATGAAGTTTCGGGGATGCTGGGATATTTTTCTGATTATTTTTTGAATGATTTCATCATCAGAGAGATGATGTGCCATAAAAAGTTTAGCCTAAGAGATATTAGAAAAATAGATATTATTTATAGAGGATCCCGTGCATAAAATTATCCGTAACGGCTATTTGCCACATTAAACTATACAAGATGGGTATCTAGCGATGTTGAGATTAAAGTATCTAAGGTCTAGCAGAGGTATGCAAACCCCACTACCTACCCCTCTATTGAAAATAGAGTATACTTCAATATCTTATTATTAGGGTATTATTTAAAATCTATAAAAACTCTTGAAGAGTTACTACCATAGCCTGTATATACGAGGCATTATCCACAGGTGATTTTCATGAACTTCTGAGTGCTTCTTGGTGAAAAGCACATGATCTCTTCTGACAGTATCATCAATAGACTGAAACAGTAATGACTTAAAGAGTCCAGGTAAGGTTCGTACCACCTACTCTCCCTTGCATAATTTAAGCGATATGCACTACATTTATTTCTTTCTAATGGTATATGATTAGCCTGTCAGGTAAGTTGATCACCTTTCCATGTTGCTCATTATCAACAACACTGCACATGGATGTAAAGAGTTGATTTGAGTTGAAGATGCTAGTCAATGTTAGAAATGAGATTTATCGAACCTCTCAATTCTCTATGCAAGAGAACAGCTTAATTGTATCTCCCAGATTTATTACTGGAGAAACGGTGCTTCATTTTTTTGGAATAGAATGATAAAAATATTCCTTAGAGATGTAGCGCAACGCTATTTAGCTATATAATATAGCTAATATTCTGCCATTCACGCCTTCAAAGGGAGGTAACCGAAAATTAAGGTTAAGCTACAGGAGTTATGCTACCAGAAGCTGTGACGCTGCAATAAATCCCTTAATGTTTTGTTAGCAAGGTTTTTAGCGGCATCCTACAGCGATAAAGAAGTTAGAGAAAGATTGAGAAGAATGGTTGACATTTTATGATTTTCAATCAGTGTGCTGTGGCGTCAATAAGAACGAGAAATTCGATTGAGTCGAATTTTATAACAGTGAGGATACGAAGCTAATGCGCGAAGCACTGTAGTTAAAATAACCCTTGAATGGTATTTAAGAGATCCTATAGTCTGATTAGAAAATCTGGACAAGCTAAGAAGATTAGCTCTGATTACCTGGTAGTAAATAATATCAAATTTAAAAATGAAAAATAAATTTATAAAGCATTAGAGTAAAATCTAGCCTGATTGTTATACACCAAATTTGCTAATAATTTATAATTGTCTCGAGGGCAAATAATTTAGTAAATAAAAAGACTCTCCACTATGGAATTTGTTCATCCAGTCTTTTAATTGACTGATATAATTGTTCATATTCTGAATATGAAATTTCTTACCAATAATTTCCTGAGTATCCAACCTTATTAAGTGATAATAACTAATTTCATGATCGCTAGCAAAAGTTTTATACTATTTTCTCCATCTGAGAAAAAGATGGACTCTTATTGATAATCGGATCAAGAAAACGGCTAATTATACTCTGCATTAAACTCTTCAAGAATCTTATTACTTACATAACCTATTGATCTCCTTTAATTAAGATTGTATCTATTCTTTTCTTTTATCTCCTGATCTCCAGCATTTTCTACCTTTTTTGTATAGAATAGTGGAATTTAATACTTCCAATTAAAGAATTAAGAGAAAATATTTCCTCGACTTCAATAATACTACTTAGTTTAATTTACTATAGCTGCTATTTGGCTGCTATTGTCAATAAAGCAAGAAACCAATGAGACGTTCCATCTAAACACTGATTTTAAATCCAATACCTCTTTATTTTACTGTAGACTCCCGTAAAGTTAAGCTATCTGCAACATATGTTATAGATAAGTAAATCATTTATCTTTGTAATATAGTTTCGCTAGAGGCCTTTCAAATAAGATTGTTAGATGTTTTTCAGTAATAGGGGTTTTGCAACGATATCTCTCTAATATTATGAATTGTCTCTACTGAATACCATGTTCACTGTGATAATAATGTGGGTAGAATAAACTGGAATGAGTTACTTCAATGCATGCATCGATATTATCTGATAGATTGTCGCTGAGTTAACTAATGAAATGCAGCTTTATATATTGACAGCAGAAGCAAAAAAAAGTCTCTTTGATCTATATAACTGTTTATTTTTCAAGACAACTTCTGTAGCGAAAATTCTTATATAATTAAGGGTTTTCTATTAATAATTTTTGTAAAGATAGTTTATCATAATCAATATTATGACAGCGGAAATAGTGATAAAGAGCTTCTAAAATGAAAAGTAAGTAAATAGCTTAATTTATTGAGAGAACTAGAATAATTACCGGGACACCCCCTAGAGAGATAAGAGGCTGAAATTACTATATTGTAATTTCAAGTTAGTGCAATTGGAGTTTTTAATTAGCTCTTGCTCTTACTAAATCAACATTAAAAGTGTTAGCTAAGAAAAAGACGGAAATGGAAATTATATTTAAGTTTTTATAAAGAATTGAATTAATTAAAGATAACTAATAATTTGGCATTATTCCTGTATAGAGGAAAGAAAGTTGTGCTCTTATAATCATCTTAATAAAAGTTATAACAATAAGATACTTTGCCCAAAATGTGATTTATTGGTGGCATTACCGGTTTTAGAACAAGGTACTAAAGCCAGTTGTCCACGTTGTTATACTGTTTTATCTGCCAAGTGGAAGTATTTAGCTAATCAGCCAATTGCAAGTATAATTGCGATTAGCGCATTAGTTATGTTATTTATTTCTGGTTTATTCCCTTACGTAAAAATAAGTATCATGGGTATTGAAAATCAGATTTCAATATTTGATATTGCCCATACTATGTTTGAAATAAATTATACTAGTCTCGGGTTGTTTTTTATTTTTTTTATCGTTGCGATACCTGCTTTTTGTATGGTTGCTATTATTTTATTATGTCAACGAGTTAATCTTCCGATTTGGTTAAAAATAAATCTTGCTAGGACATTATTTCAAATGAAAACTTGGTGCATGGTAGAAATTTTTCTAGCTGCTGTATTAGTTAGTTTTATTAAACTAATGGCCTATTGTAAAATTACTTTTGGTATCAGTTTTATTTCTTATTGTTTTTTTTGTTTGTTACAGATTAGAGCATTTCAATGTTTAGATCGTTATTGGCTATGGCAGCAAATAGGTGAAGTGCCACAGATTAAGATCCAGCTGCACGAAGGAAAAAGCGGTATTAGTCAAGACCTTAGGTCCTGTCATATCTGTATGGCTATTTTAGCAAGAAAAGTAAAATACTGTCCTCGTTGCCATGCTAAAGGTTATGTTAGACGGCCTAATAGTTTACAGAATACAATGGCATTGTTACTCTCCTCATTAATCCTTTATATTCCAGCAAATATTTTACCTGTTATGATTACGAATACATTAAGTACTAGACTAGACTCTACTATTATGTCTGGTGTAATTTTATTATGGGGTAATGACTCGTATCCTATCGCCATTATAATTTTCATTACTAGTATTATGGTACCCAGCTTAAAAATAGTGGCACTAGGATGGTTATGTTTTAATGCTAAAGGTTATGGTAATCAGGATTCGGTGCAGATGCACTTTATTTATGAACTTGTTGAATTGGTTGGTCGTTGGTCAATGATTGATGTTTTTGTGATTTCTATATTATCATCAATGATGCAAATGGGACCATTAATAAACGTTTCACCAGCGCTTGGAGTAATTTTATTTGCTTCTGTTGTGATTTTAACTATGTTTGCGGTAATGAATTTTGATCCGCGTTTAACTTGGGATCGTTGTAATGTTGTATTGCCGAGTAAAATTTGGTTAAGAAAAGGGTTACAAGGTGGTTAATAAAGATAACACTGATGCGCAAGCAAAGATCAGCAAACTAAAAAGCTGGTCGCCGATTTGGATCATTCCAATTGTCACCATATTTATTGGTGCTTGGATCTTAATTTATCATTTTAGTCATTTGGGCCCTGAAGTGACATTGATTACTTATAATGCTGAAGGGGTTGAAGCGCTAAAAACTAAACTTAAAAGTCGTAGTGTTGATATCGGATTGGTAGAAAAAATTTTCCTTGATAAAAACTTTAAGCATGTAATTATTAAAGCACGTCTAAATGACGGAATGAGGGGTTTGTTAAAGAAAGATACTGCATTCTGGATTGTTAAACCGGCTATTGGCAAAGAAGGAATAACTGGATTAAATACGCTATTTTCTGGAGTATTTATTGAAGTACAACCTGGTAATAGCGAACAGTATGCTGAGAAATTTGACTTATTAGATTCACCACCATTAGCTTTACCTGATGCTAAAGGTATTCGAGTGATTTTGACTAGTGCTCAGGCTGGTAGATTAAATATCGGTTCTCCAGTGCTATTTCATGGCTATCGAGTCGGTTCGGTAGAAGCTAGTTCGTTTAATATTAAGAGCCGTAATATGCATTATCAGCTTTTTATAAATGCCCCTTATGACGATTTGGTGACAGAAAATGTTCGTTTTTGGAGAGATAGCGGTATTGCTTTTAATTTATCAGCACAAGGTGTTCACTTAGAAATTGGCTCTTTAACTACATTATATAGTGGTGGGGTTAGTTTTGATGTTATGGAAGGCTGGCAACCAGGCAAACAGGTCGAAGATAAAAATCTATTCAGGCTTTATGAAGATCAAAAAAGTGTTCAAAACTCTTTATATACTGTGTATAAAGATTTTATTTTGTTCTTTTCTGATTCAGTTCGTGGATTAGAACCTGGAGCACCAGTTGAATTTAGAGGAATTCGATTAGGAACAGTAATAGAAGTCCCCTTTAATTCTGAGAAATTATGGCAAAAATTGGATAATGAATTCCGTATTCCGGTTTTAATCCATATTGAGCCTGGTCGTGTTAGTACTGATATTGATCTAGAAAAAGAGTTTGCGTCGGCATTAAAACAAGGATTAAGAGCAGCTTTAAAATCAGCTAGCTTAATTACTGGAGCATTATATATTGATTTAGATTTCTATCACGAAAAAGTCCAATGGAAAGGGTTATTAAAAGTTTCTGATTATGATATTATTCCAACGGTTAGCGTTGGATTATCGCAGATTCAACAAAAAGTAATTGAGGCATTAGATAAAATCAATCATATGCCGATTGAACCTATGATAAGTCAAGTTATAGGTACGCTAGTAGAAAGTCAGAAAATTATTCGTGAAGCGAAACGTACCTTTTCTGAATTAAATAAACTGATGACGAATAGAGACTTTCAAAATATTCTTATTTATTTGCAACAAACCTTGATTAAATTGAATCAAGTCATGCAAGGTTTGCAACCAGGATCCCCTCCTTATAATAGAATGATTGATAATATACAGCATCTTGATCAGGTATTAAGAGATATTCAACCAGTAATCAAGACATTAAATAATAAGAGTAATGCATTTCTTTTTGAAGCAAAATTGATGAAGGATCCTGAACCGAAGAAGATGAGCAAATAAATAATGAGATATTTGGCATGGATTTTTTATTTTTTACTTATCAGTTGTAGTAATGGAATTGAAAAATCTTATTATCAATTACCAACAACACTAAACGTAGTGACTAAAAAAAATAATTTACTAACCAAAAAACAGCTTTGGGTACAAACAGTCCAGTTATCTGGAATATTGGCGGCTAATGGTATTACTTATCAAACTAGCGATGTTAATTATATTAATGCTAGCAATCATCTATGGGCAAGCCCGTTAGAACAGCAGTTGATACAAAATTTAGTCAATCAGTTATCTATTAGCTTGCCCAATAGATTGGTATCAGCTCAACCGCTAGAAAACAGACCTGATAGTCTTAATGTTATTTTAATTGCTTTTCATGGCCGCTATGATGGTAAAGTAATTATTCAAGGAAACTGGATTTATAAAAGTGACAAAAATATTATCAAGCAAGATTTTAGCCTGCTTCTTGATCAAAATGAAAATGGCTATTCAGCATTAGTTAAGAGATTAGCAAGAGGCTGGACTCAGATTGGAGAATCTATAGCGAGCCAACTATCATAAATGTATGAAATATTTACCCCTTTTTTTTTAGCAGTTAAGATAACAAAGGGGTTTTGATAAAAAAGATCTGGATTTAAAAGTTACTAGTATCTTGAAATAAACCAACCTTCAAATCGTTTGCTGTATAAATACACTTATCATTAATAAAAACTTCACCATCAGCAACACCCATAATTAATTTTCTGTTAATAACACGTTTTAAATGAATACGGTAGGTTATTTTTTTTGCGATTGGCAAAACTTGTCCAGTAAATTTGACCTCATCTACGCCAAGTGCCCGTCCTTTACCTTTACCACCTAGCCATCCTAGGTAAAATCCAACAAGTTGCCACATTGCATCTAAACCTAAACAACCAGGCATAACAGGATCATTAGTGAAGTGACAGCTAAAAAACCATAAATCAGGTTTAATATCAAATTCGGCTTCAATAAAGCCTTTATCATAGTTACCACCGGTTTCAGTTATTTTTGTTATGCGATCCATCATCAGCATATTACCGGAAGGTAATAATGGTCCATTTTTGCCAAAAAGTTCACCTCTTCCGGAAGCATTCAAATCTTCTTTACTATAAAAGCTATTTTTATCAACCATTTTTACTAAATAACCTTATTATTTTAATAAGGTTAAAGAATAGCTTACGCTTGTAAGCTGAACAACTCTGATCAGCTATTTTTTTAATTTAACCACTTTAGAAGCCCCATAAATTTAGGCTTTTCTTGGTTATTGGCTTGAGAAATTCGTTCATGTATTAAAGCTAATAGATGTAAGTTGTTTGTAGCATATTCTTGTTTATAATAAGCATGTTTTGTTAAAATTGAGATTGCTTCAGAGACATGTTCAACAGGGAAAATATGAAATACGCCAGATTTAATTGCTGAAATAAGATCAGCTTTTAAACATAAATGACGAATATTAGCTGCAGGAATTATAACACCTTGCTGACCAGTTAACTTACGTTGGAAACAGACATCAAAAAAGCTTTCAATTTTTTGGTTAATACTACCTATTGGTAGTACATAACCAAATTGATCTACTGCACCTGTTACCGCAATTTGTTGATCAATGGGTTGAAGAGAAAGTGCACTAATTAATGCACAAAGCTCAGCTAATGATGCACTATCACCATCAACTTCATTATAAGACTGTTCAAATACAATTGAGGCAGAAAATGGTTGTGGTTGTTCAAGTTTTAATTCGTAATTGAGATAGGCTTGCATAATCATCATGCCTTTAGCGTGAATATTGCCTCCAAGCTCAACTTTACGTTCTACATCAGTAAATTCACCATTACCAAAGTGAGCAACACAAGTAATACGTGATGGTTCACCAATAAGTTCTGGATGCCCTAAATACTTCATGACAGACAATCCATTAATTTGTCCAATGATTTTGCCTTCAGTTTTAATAAAAATTTGTTTTTGCAAAATATCATCTAAATTGCGTTTAGCGAGGTAACTGTGTTGCCATTGACGCTGTTGAAGTGCTGTTTGAAATGATTTTGCAGTCAACTGGTTATCTTGTTGAAATTGATTTGCCTCAGCTAAACAACGAATTAGCCAGATTCTATCTAACGGTAGAATAGATTTATCTTCAGTATATCGGATTGCTTGAGTAATGAAAGGTGGCCATGCATCAATTGTTAAAGCAGGGAATTGGCAATCTGTAATAATTTGTTTAACGAATTTCATCCATAGTGATAATTGACCACCATGTTCAAAATCTAGCTCGAATTCATATTCGCCGTACGTAGCTTCAGAAAAAAGCTCTGGCTCTTTTGTTTCAAGTTCATCAAGACTAAAATGATCGCCGACTAAAATAAGTTTAATATTAAGTGGCATTGAATCAATTGGATTTGGTAAAAATTGATTTTCATTTACTGGAAGCCATTCAAACTGTTTTTGTATTATCATCTGTTTTAAACGTTGCCACATTAATGGCTGTGCTAATAGTGTACCAACAGAAAGTAATAATACTCCGCCATTGATTTTGTGTAATAGTCCTGGTTCTAAGTGAATGCTATTTTGATGTTGATGAACACTACCAAATAATTGCGGCATTTCTATCCAATTACAAAAATAGACTGAATAACAAGAAGTGAATGATCCTTTACTGCCTGTTTCCCAATAAAATCTTCCATTTGATTGTTTATAATCTCCAGTGATAACCGCTGATGATAAATTAATATTTTTAATATATTTTGCTAATTCAGATAAGTAGCTTTGACATTCTAATGCTCTAATAATAGCAAAAGGAGAATAAGTTGATGTTAATAAAAACCTTTCTAATCTATTAGATAACCTCGGTTGAATAATGGCTAAAGTTGCATTTTCTAGCTTGTCAGCAGAAGCAAAGAGATTGAGATAAGGTTCATAATCAGGTGCTAAATTTTGCCATATTAATTCATTACTAATCACGCTATTTTCAACTTATAGTTTAAATATAAAGTTTAGAACTATTCTAATATCCTCTTTAAATAAAGTTAGGATAAAAGATAGTTTAAGGAAAACGCTATTTTTTGGAAAATGGGTTTATTTTAATATGAAAACAAGATATTTATTTCCAGAATTAAAAAATTTTTATTATGAAATTGTTATTTCACATTTGTTTAAATTTATACTACTATTAATTTATATATTTAAATATAATAATTTAATTCATAAACTGAAGCAATAAGTGTGCAATTAAAAAATAATAAAAAGGCTAGTTTCATATGAAAATATTTTGTATTGAAGTTACTAACTAATAGTTAATTCTTTAGTAACAGATCCATTATATAGATGTTTATAACATAGCCTTATTTATGACAGTAAGGCTACTAAGGGATATAAGTTTAGGCAAAATATCATGATAATGTGACTCTCTTTTTAAGTAATTTAAACACCTAAAATCAATGCTACTCTTCAGGTTAGTAGTAGTAGTTTGCGTCTACTTTAGCTAAGCGTTATAATATCTCCGAACTTACCATTACTAAATGGTAAAAAATGATGTTGATAATCACAGTCATATTCTCAATTGTTTGGAGATGATGCTGTCGCCAGATCAGGAAAATATCCTGGTGTTTTATTGAGAAAATAGTTTTTCTTCCTCGAAGATTTATATATCTTGACAGGTTTATTATATGCGAATTCCTTAATTATGTTGTATCTTGATCTTCCCTAAATCTTTGTTTACGAAGACACTTGGGGTAGAACACGAGAACTTGGAAATTTATGTGAAATGAAATAGGAGAGTACTAAAGTTAAAGGATAAAATATTTAAAAGTTACGAGTCCAGTTATCTGCATATAGATTTGAAATTCTTCCGTAAATGCTAAATTAAACTTCACGAAATTATCTTTTTGTAGCTATATAAGTGTACTGCTCCATGGGTTTTTATACAACTTTAGAAGGTTAAAGTCTCGGCCAATACACTAAAACCCTTATTACATGCTCTTAACTAAGAATTTTTATGCCTATCTATCAAATACTTATAAATAATCACAAAGAATTTACAGCGACTTTTTGATCTGCAAAAACGTTTATCACCGGAAAATATGAATTTGCTTATTTTTTATACAGAGATTGGTATAAAACATCAACTTCTAAGCTCGTCAATGCATCCTTAAATGCATCTTTAAACGAAAATGGCATGATCAAGAGATTTAATGTGCGTATGTAAGATGAGCTTAAATTCACAACTTCAATTTTAGTGAAGATCTTGAGGTTATTCAACACAATATATTTATCTGTACAATTAAGAATTACCTCAATTAGTATTGAGTACTAAAACTCTATTTCAATCTATGAAAGATTGGTTCAAAATTAATTTAAATTATTTTAAAAACCATAGTATATTCCGAGATGAAAAGTATGTTCATTTTGTGTATGTAGTTTTAAAGATGGTGGCGTCGTACCTATTAATTAATTTAGTGGATGATTTTAACAACAGAGAGATTATATGCTATAAAAACTCTACCATACAGGTAATCTGAAAAATCAGATATTATCTGTAATCGCTTGCATGAAATCATTTGTAATGGCGTGCCTAAATAGCTGATAGGTGTACTTTCCTGTTGAAGTGGAGCTCGAAAACATCCTGCACAACATGTGCACAGTAATTTATCAACGAGCGTTATGTATTATCGACTCTAATGGTTATTTACTGCAGCAAACCATATAACTTAGTATTAGCGATGTTAATATTAAAGCGCTTGAAGTTATAAAGGGGGATCGCAGTGGAAACAGAATATCCCTAAACAGCTCGTTGCACTACCTTTATCTAAAGCGTGCAAAAATAGCGAAGAGTTTTCTAGGCAATGGCTCTATAGCTGCGAAACGCTATCAGCAGTGGTTTGACAAAGCCTTTGGTGATTTTCTTAATGAAAAGTACATGTTTTCTCTGTAGAGAAAGTACCTCTCTCCATCAGAGCAAACTAAAACAGCAATGTCTTGAAGAACATAGACATTGAGTCTCTGCATTATTTAAGCGATAGGCGTTCTATATTTATTTCTTATCCGATCAGATAACTGGGATATGTCAAGAAAGCTGATTGCTTTTACCTAGTAGTTATTATTGGTGGCACTGCACCAATGGACGTAAGGAGCTCATTGCCTTCGAATCTGTCTATCAAGAGTCAGAAGCGTACTGGACTTAACTTTTCAATGGCTAAAAGTAAGCACATTGTTTAACTGTATCTACCAAGCTTCCTACGAGAGACCGGTATCCTTAAGCTTTGGTATCATACCAAAGCTATTTCTAGATATACAGCACTAACGCTGCTAGATATACAAAACAGTTAATCATCTAGCTTCACTTCTTAAAAGCATATAACTGAAAAGTTAAAGGCTATAAGTTTGGTAGGAGATCTGGGTACCAAAGAGCTATGATTCCGTTGATAAAGTCCCTTGATGTTTTTTGTGGGAAAGGTTTTTTTGGTATATTCTGTATAGCGATAAAGAAGGTAAAGAAAAAATTGAGAAGAACGGCTTGGATTCTACAATTTTTTCTAAATATACTAAGAATTAGTAAGAACGACGAACCCGATTGAATCGGGTTTTATGATAGTGATACTATGAAGTCGATGCGCGAAACACTGTAGTTTGAAAATAACTCCTTCAATACTATTTAATCTGCTCCCGTCTTCTTAAAAGCTGAACACCAGGGTAATAGATTAGCTTTATTTATCTCCTAGTGGTAACACAACAATCTTAATTTTTAATATATAAAGATAGATTTACGAAGCATCAAAAGCAGAACATTTGATCATTATAAACCAGATTCACTAATGGTTTATAAATATTTTATCATTAATAAATCCTTTATACTAAAGGCTAGTTTTACTTGTTTTTAGTATAGAGATAAATTTTAATTATTTTTAGCTTGATGCGATCGAGCAACGCCTTCTAAAGATGCAAGATCAACTGCAATTCTTACTGTTTCATCAAGGTAAGGATCTGGTAATTCATAATTTTTAGGTAAATCATCTATTGTTTTTAATGGTACTTTACCTTGTTGAGCGAGGCGTTCATTAATACGACATAATTTAATTGTGTTAGCTTCTTTATTTTCTTTTTCACGTTTAAGATAATTAAGCGAAATAATATTTTTACTCTCCTTTATAGCACGATAACGAGCAATATCCTCCTGAATATATTTAAATTCAGGATTTTTCATTATACGTTTATTATAATTAGCAATTATATTAGGAATATAATTGCTAATATCATTACCGACTACACTATAGTTAGCTGGGACAATACTATCCCAAGGTAAAGCATTATCTTCAAAATTCTCGCCAGATTCAATCGGATCTATACTCGTTGGCATAATAATATCCGGTGTTACTCCTTTGCGTTGAGTACTGCCACCATTGATACGATAAAACTTCTGAATAGTATATTGGACAGAACCTAAAGGGGGCCAATCTGGACGTAATATATTATCATAAACACGACTTAAAGGATGGTATTGCTGAACAGTACCTTTACCAAAAGATGATTCTCCAACAATTAATGCGCGACCATAATCCTGCATTGCAGCAGCAAAAATTTCTGACGCTGAAGCACTAAAACGATCAATTAATATCGTAAGTGGGCCTTTGTAATAAACTATATCATCATCATCTATACCCTGACGAATTTTATTGTTGTTATTACGTACCTGAACAATTGGGCCACTTGAAATAAATAAACCGGATAATGATATTGCTTCAGTTAAAGCACCGCCGGCATTGCCACGTAAATCAATAACAAGTGCCGTGACATGACTTTTAGCTATTTTTTGTAACTCTCTTTTAACATCATCAGTCAATCCAATATAAAAACCTGGAATATCAAGTACGCCAACATTTTTAATCGTAAGTTTTACAGCTCTATCTTGCAGTCTAATATGCTCACGAATTAGTGTTATCCTATGGGGCTTAGCAAGTTTTGAATTTGAAATAACTTCAAGACATACTTTACTGCCTTTTGGTCCTTTGATAAGGGCAACAACATCATCTAGTCGCCAGCCAACAATATCTATCATCGATTTGTCCGTTTGGCCTACACCAATGATTTTGTCGCCGACCTTTAATAATTTACTTTTTGCGGCCGGACTACCCGCTACCATTGAGTTGATAATAATATAATCTTCATCTTGGCGAAGTACTGCACCTATACCTTCCAATGATAAGCTCATTTCTGAGTTAAACTGTTCCGTGTTACGAGGAGAAAGATAGTTAGTATGCGGATCTATTTCTCTTGCAAAAGCATTGATAATCAATTTAAAAACATCCTCACTTTGCGTTTGCGCAAGACGTTTTAATGCAAAATTATAACGTTTTGTTAATATTGACTTAATTTCTATATCATTTTTGCCTGACAACTTCAAATTCAACCAATCAAACTTAACTTTAGCATCCCACAGCTTATTTATCTCCTCAATAGTTTTAGGCCAAGGCGCTTTACTTCTATCAACCTCAATAACATCGTTTTTAGAAAAATCTAGCGGCATATTAAGTTGCGATAAAGCATATTGAAAACGTTGATAGCGCCGCTGTTGCACTAAATTAAATATCGCGTATAGCTCATTTAGATGACCAATTTTAATCTGTTGTCCTACTTTAGTTTTCTCAGTGGAGAATTTATCAATGTCTGATTGTAAAAAAACATTATGACTATAATCTAACAGATTTAAATAGCGAGCAAAAATCTTGCTGGAAAAGTTTTCATCCAAATTAAATTGGCGATAGTGAGAACGTGTAAAGCGTGAAACAACTCTATCGCTAATAATAGCATCCAGGCGTCCCTGTTGAAGTTGAGGAAGCTTCTGAGTTGTTAACAGTTTTGTAGGCATTACAGTATTTGCAAATGAAGTAGTCATTGCAGTTATACCAAATACAAAAGCCAGTTTAATAGAATTATTCATGCTGTAATTGGCCTCAGTATTAGAACTTTAAGTGCTCAGCGCGTACAATCATTCCTAATCCTGTCGGCAGTTGTACCCGAACATCATCTTTAGCAATCTCAAGTACTGATGCATTTACAATACTTTGACCAAGTATAACCTTTAATATTTGACCAACTTTTAAGGTAGAAATATCTGTTACAGACTGTAATTTATTCAGGTTAGCTATTTTAATATTATGAACCTTTTTAGCTTGATTTTTAGAGTAAGTATGATGTTTATTTTTTTTATTTATTTCTTTAGTCGTTGAGCGATAAGCCTCACTTTTCTTATCAGAAGTTTCTGATAAGATCTTTTCGTTATCTATTTTTTGAGCCTTGAATTGAAGTTCTCGTTTTTTTAATTTTTGCTCTATTTGTTTCACTTGAATACGAACCTTTGCATTTATTAACTGTTGACGTGCATATTTTATATGTTCTAGCTCTAGAGCGCTACAATAATTGCCATCTAAATCAATACGTTTAACACCTTCTTTAACACCATATAGATAACGCCAACTAGAAGTATACATTCGTAAAGCAAATCGCAATTGAGTTTTGCTAATGCCATCTTTTTCAGTTAATCTTGCTACAATATCTTGAAAGATTCCAATCTTCAGTGGATGAGTCTTACCTTCAATAATAAAACAATAAGGAAAACGATGAGCCAAAAAAACAATTATTTCTTTACTATTATTCAACTTAGGTTGATTTTCCATGAAATTTCCTGATTATAACGGTTTTGCCAATCAACGCAGGTATGAAAAGGAAATATTATAATAGCGTTGCAAACAATTGCTACGCAAACCAACTGTTAAATTGCATTAATTTATAGACATATTGGTATAATATACCCTTTTAAATGCTTAAAAGCATTACATCTAAGATTTTTATCCCATTTTAATCCTCTTTATCAAAGCTATCAAAGATAGAACTATCAATTCTAATGCGCTAATTAACTAGCCATTATTTGCTATTAGAAAAACTATCTCTGAATGATTCAGACTATCACAAGGAATATGCTCGGCAAGAAAAATGAACATCTGTGTTCCATATGCATTATATTTTATTTTCATATCATATAATGTGGTGCGTCCTACAAATACTTTGCCTTTGGCAAAAAGTTACACAGGATAGCCTTTTTCCTTGAAAATGGCTGAACACTAAGCGTATCATAATTTTTATATAAAACTCTAGGGAATTAATATTATCTAACTTTTAAAAAGTAGTGCACTTGTATTTGTAAGCGAGGTAATAAAATGATTTTCATAACCAATCAAGCTAGTTAAATTATATTAATGATCATAATAAAAGATTTTTTTCATAACATTCCATTTATAAAAGTTACATATTCTTATTTAAATAGATAAATAAATCACTAATATAGTAATTTTATCTATCAAGATTAATAATTTTCTGTATCAATCATTAAATTTTTAATGTATTGTAAGTTAACTAACCAATTAAATAGTAAAGTAAAATTAATAAAAATTAATTTAATTTTAGCTGATTTTAATCATATTAAATATGAAAAAAAGTTTTGATAAAATTAAAAGTTATACTCATTTCTAGTGCATGGGATTTCGGAGATCCTGATATATCCTCCTGATTAATTTAGTAAATGATTTTAACAATAGAGAAATGATAGACTTTTATGATCTATCATTTCTCTGTTATTGACATTATTCACGAAACCAATCAACATGATACGGTATCATATTAGAAAACTCCTATGCACTAGAAATAAGCATAACTCCTAAACAGTTATGTATTGATTTAATTTAATCAGAGTTTTGATTTACATGTTTGCTTCCAATTTACCATTAAACTCTTGTTCCTCAGAAAAAATAAAAATTCTATTAGAATAAAATTGTATTGATAAGGTATTACCTATTTTAGGTAAATCAATTATCTAATCTTAAATTAAAAATAGTTTTACTTAAATAAGAATGCTTGGATAAATATCAAAATATTAGAATTGGGATTGATATTACTAAAAATAGAAAAGGAGATTTACTGGAGCTTTATTGAGGAAAAATGGCAATTTTCTATTGAATTAATAAAAAATTTTAATTGTGTACTGATAATTGAGATTACAAAACTCATCAATAACTGCCACTTAATATAATATTAAAATTAATAAAATCAATAATATAAATTTATTTAAATGTCGGGAGAGGATTTTATTCAAGCAATATAAGGTAAACGTCAGTTTAAACACTTGAAGATATTGATTTAATAAGTTATAAATATAAGAGAATTTTGATCGGGGAGGGGTTCCCCTCTGCCTTACTGTAGTTAGATGAAAATCCTTGAATTAGTAAAAATATCCATGTATCATTTATACATCTATACATCCTGTAAATCTAATGTAGTCTAGATACTACTGTTACTACAAGTTAAATAAATATATACTCAATAAAATTTACTAATTAACATTATTCGATCAGTTTTCTTATACGCACCACATCGAATATGGTTTTCTTTTAAGAGAAAACGCATTTAAATAAGATAAAAACGTTATTAAATATAATGTTTTTATAGTTCATAATAAAAAAAGAATTGCTTTAGCGATAATTAATATTTCTCTTATATAAGAGAATAACTTTAAATAATTATTGATGTGTAACCAGTAATTCTCAAACATTAATTTTGAATTATTTAAAATCTAAAATATAAAAATACTAATAAATAATTACAATTATAGGTAGGTTTAACTAAAAAAATATTTATAATTTAATCTCAGAATTTTCCTGTTCACGACGATACCAATAAAGGAGGCTCCTCTAGCGAGCCATTCTCAGTTGTAAAACTAATCGCTCTTCCAAAAAATTGTCTTTTCCTGATTAAATATCTAATGCTTTCAACACTCGCACTAAATACAATAGTTAATCATGGCTTTTGCTTATATTTCAGTAAAATGCCGAGGCATATTACTTTTTGTTGCAAATATTCAGCTAATTCAGTAATAAAATACTAAATTTCTCTGGCAACTGCAGCACGAAATTCAGTCGATGTACCTGAACATTTACGTAGTAATAATCGAAAGGCATTTGTATTATTACTAATAAATTCTATAAAAGTAGCAATAGATATTGAAATGATACAACTACCTTTTGCAAAACGTTATTGTGTTTGACGCATTAATTGACGAGAATAAGACTACTTTCATCAACCATGGTTAGTTCTAATTTATCAAGATCACAAAAATATTGATAAAAGGAAGTCGGTGTAATATCAGCTTTTCGAGCAATTTCATGTAAGCTGAGACTAGTAAAAGTACGCTTACCACTTAATTGACTGAAAGCCGCTTCGCTTCTATCAGAGAACGACATGTTTTTTCTTTCTGCTTTGCTCTGACGCCTGTAATATTATTTACAGTAATTAATATACCTCTTCAATAATAAGATAGGTAGGCTATTATAGCAAATTTTAACAGAGTTGCAATATTCTTAAATTTTATTAATATATAAGGAATTTTTGTTTATTTATTAAAATGTAAAACTTAAATTTGTATTTAAGTTTGATTAAAAAAGATAATATTAATTTGAAGAGTTATGCTCATTTCTAGTGTATGGTATTTCAGAAATTCTGGCATATCCTATTGATTGATTTCATAAATGATTTCAACAATAGAGAGATGATATGTCATGAAAAGTCTACGCTATAGAGGTATCTACGAAACTAGATATTACCTCTAATCCCTTCTATGAACTTATCCGCAATAATGATAAGCAGCTGATAAGAACGCTGTTGAGGCGGACTCAAAGGTATGCTTCTCAACATGCTCAACGCTGTCTTATCTAAAGCGTGCAAAAAATGTTAAAAAGTTTCTTTTCTAGCATTCTAGAAAGAAATGATTACTGATGATTTTTACGAAATTCTTTGAGCTTCTTAGTAAGATTATATGCTTCCTATCAGATGTCAATAACAGACTAAAGCAGGAATATCTTGAAGAGTAAAGGGGAAACTACCAGCTTTCTGATTTAAGCGATACACGCTATGTTTATTTCTTGGCTGAAGGTATATGTTCATTCTGTTAGATAATATAATAACCTTTGCCTATTAGTTATTGTTAGCGGCACTGCACATACACATAAAGAGCTCATTCCAGTCGAAGATGATTATTGAGAGTCAGTAGAGAACTTAAGTCTAAGTCATTAATGGGCCTGCAAGCGTAAGACTTAACTATATCTACCAAAATTTTGTATTACGGTAGACTCGTATCGTATCCTTAGTTTTTAGAAGGCAATGGTAAAAGATTTTCTCCAGGAGACATACAGGACAAACTCCATTAGCTACACAAAATAGCTGATCTACTAGCATTTCTTTCATCAAAGAAATGCACCGAAAGTTAAGGCAGATCTGCCGGAGGTTTTGTACCTACCAAAGAATAGTCAGCGATGAAGAAGTTAAAGAAAGAGTAAAATAGCTACTGGCATTCTATAATGCACTATTAGGGTACTTTGGTGTCAATAAAAGCGAGGAAATCTAATTGAATTAGATTTTGCACGATAGTGAACTTATAAATCCGATGTACGAAACTCTGTAGTTCAAAAATAACCCTTTTAATGCTATTAAAGCTGTTCCCGTCTTCTTAAAAAAGCTGGAGCTGCCTTATTGGATTTTTAACTTACTAATCCTAGTAGTAAACAACCTCTAATTTAAGGATGCAGAACATATTAATAAAATATCAGAGTAGAACTTGATCAATATACACCAGAGTTACTAGTAAATCTAATCTATCTGAGTTATTACTTGTATTTATATAATAGAGGTTGTACTGAATATATAAATTTAATTTGATGCAATTCTTATTGATTTCGGTCCTGTGGAAAACGTGCAGCAATGTAGTTAATAAAATAAGGAAAAAATCCAGTCATTGAACGTTATGATAAAATTAGGGCTGTGTTTATTTTCCTCATGAGAACCATTGCTTCTAAAGAACTAGTAACGTTTAGTTAATTAAATTCTCAAATTTAGAGAATCGCTATTTTGATTAATAATCAAAGTCTAATTAAATTAGATATTTTACTTACCGTGCTTATAATAAAAATATTTATGCTGTTGGCAATATTTATTGGCTATCTAAGTTTAGCTTCTTCAGATTATGATCAAGGTCCTCTTCACTGCCTGGGCAAGAATAGCTTCCCTACAGCGATATACATTTAATTGAAATTATCCCAGAACTTAGATCATTTATTCTATTCCAGAAATCAGTTCTATTTATAAAATAGAACAATAATTGACTGACATAAAAATCTCTTATAAAATCGGGCTCGAGTGTACTCAATTTAAATATTTAGATAGAGCGCGCAGATAGAAAAAATGAATGTAGATAGTTTAAAAATCCTATTTATCCCGAAATATTAAAAATTTTAGCTAATTCATTACTTCGATAAATAATGCAGTAGAAATTATTCATATTAGGTATGACAATTATGAGGTAAAAAGGTGAAGGTAATGCTATTGAGCATTTTATAATACTACTTTTAATTATCCAGGTATGAAAAAACATTTTAGATTACTGTGTTCTTAATAAATTAAACTATTATTTAAAACAAAAACTTACTATTTAGTAGTAAGTAAACAATTAATTTTTATTATAGTATGGATACATTTCTTTACGAATTGCTTTAGGAAACTGTTCATGATAACTCCTAAGCAATGAAATAGGACAATAAATTAAAATAACCGAATGTGAAGGAATAGAGTTAATACAATTAAGATAGTAAATAACATCACGTTTTATCTCTTTTGGTACAGATAAATCTAACAAAAGTGTTATACAGCTTTCGTTGCTGCCATGTTATGTAATATTTCCAAACTGGTAGCCCGAAAGTGGGTATCATATCTTTTGCCCAGACCCTAGAAACAATATCTCATCATTTAATCACGTAAATAGTAATCATCTTCTAACACAAGATGATTCCTATAAGCTCATGCATTTCAATTTCTTTACGGTTAAATCATAAATGTGCTTCATAAATTGTTAATCGCATAGGTTCCCTTATTCCTTATATAGAAGAATCTTAATAAAAGTTTCAGCCTCTTTCATTTTTGGCTAATATTGCACAATCCAGTTTGCTATTATTTAGTTGCGTTAACAGCTGGTGTGTTTCTGCTTCATGTAAATATATCACTAATTTAGGAAATAAAAGATGTAATTCTGGAATGATCTGAGGTAAAAAATAAGGACCCAATAGTATAGGAATTAATTCTATGTGTAACGGACCTGATATGCCTCCTTCACTTTATAAAGAGGCCATTTTCTCTAATATTTTAACTTTTGCAAACTTGCTCTTCCTTACTCAACTAATAATAACCCCTTAGTGAGTAAACAGAACTTTTCTGCTAGTTCGCTCCAATAACATTAAAGTTAAATTTTCTTCTAATTTATAAAATTATCACTTAAGGTTGGTTGACCTAAACATGAAAGGTATAATGCGGCACGCTGAGAATGTTTATTCTCAGCTAAGTCAGTAAGGTACTCTAAATTACGAATATTCATGTCTACTTCTTCCCTAAATAGAAGTTTGATAAGATCAATAAATCTATTAATCATAATAGATCTAGTTTTTCAACAAAAAAATTTTATAAAATTTATTTTTATAAGTCATAGATAAAAGGAAAATATTAAACGCTTTCATATTGAGTTGTTTATCGACAATTACACTAGATTTGCTGAGTAATTAATATTGCACAATTAATTTATGATCATAAACCAAGTATCTTAATTCCTTATTTATTGAAATTCAGACTACTAATATCAATTTTATATATCTCTAATAAAGACTTTTCACTAAACTTTTATGATTAAATTAATAATCGTTGCTGAATTTAAATCGAAATATAGATATTTAAATTATCATTTAATCAAAAGGATTAAATCTTATCAAAGATTTTCAATCTTTAATAAAATTATTATATCAAATTATATTAATAGATAATCCTATACGCCATTAATTTTCTTTAATTCTGCATATTGTTGTTATCAATGAAAGGAAAAATAGGATCATCAATATATTCATTAATAAACTCTATATACTTAGCTAAGATTCATTGCTGTATTTTTATTTAAAGAAAAAGTTATTAGCAAATCTGGTACCTGATGATCAGGTGTTAGGTTTCACTCTAATGCTTGATAAATCTCTTCTCCATCCTTAAATTTGGCGTTATTTACCACCACAGGATCAAGCAAATTAAAACTTCTTAAGCTGCGTCTAATTTTCTGGAGCAGACGAGAGGAATTTAAATACCATTGAAAGAATTGCTTTCCTCGAACCAGAGTGCTGTGCGCATTGGATTCATAGTTTCATTTTCGTAAATTCTGACTCAATTGGATTCGTTGTTCTTATTGATCATTAGTACACTGATAAAAAATCGTAGAATGCTAGCGTTCTCCTTTTTTTTTCTCCAGCTTCTTCATCGCTGAATGAGATATGCTGAAAACCTTGTCAACAAAACATTAAGAGCTCTATTAGTAGCATCGCATGGCTCTCTGTTACCTAGAAAGCCTCATAATTCACCCTTAATTTTTGGTTAGATACTTTTGGAGAGTAAAGCCTGTACATTAGCTGTTTATATAAGCAATAGCATTTTTGCTACATGCCTGGAAATATTTTTATTGTTATATTCTAAAAACTAAGAACACAGTGTCTTCCATAGCAAGCCTGGGAGATATAGTTAAGCTATTCCTTTAGAAGGTCATTGAAAAGTCAGGTAAATTTACTTCTGACTATTTCGATAAGCATCTTCAAGCGCAATGAGTTCTCCTTGCGTCCATATGCAATTCCGTCAATATAATTAGTAAGCAAAGGCGATCAGCTGCCTAATTTGAATGAAATATACCTTAAGGTAAAAATAAACATAATACATATCGCTTAAATCACACAGCTATTATTGCCTATGCTCTTCAAGTCATTGCTGTTTTAATCTGATGATGATACTTTAGTAAAGATCTATGATTTTTACCAAGAGAACTGCACAGACCTAGTGAAAATCATCGCCGAATAATGCCTCCATCCTTACAGGTACAAAGCTATGATAACAACTCTTCGCTACTTTTTTACGCACTTCAGATAAAGTGATAGCAATAAGCTGTTGAAGGTATTTTATTGCCTTTGTGATCCCCTTTTTAACCTTAAGAACTTTAATCTAAATATTGCAATACCAGTTTATTATATGGTGGGTTCACTGAGGCAAATAATCGTTACGGAGGATGGATGAGATATGTAGACAAAGCGTCGTTGAGTATATTGAGTAGCATGTCTTTGAGCTCCATCATCTCAACAACGGTGCCTATCACCTTGCCTGCACTATTACAGATAAGTTTATGCAATGGATAAGAAATGATATCTAATTTTTATGATACCTATAAGGATAGACTTTTATGGTCTATCATCTCTTTGATGTTGAAATAATCTACGAAATCAATCAGCAGAATACGCCAGTACGCACAGTCGAAATCTCATTACCATAAATGAGTATAAACTCTCAAAAATGCATAAGTACTAAAATTTAGCAATTAAGGCTAACAACAGTGAAAGCAAACTATCTACACTTATTAAGTTATACTGTCAATAAATTAACATACTATCAATTAGTTCTGTTGATGTAACAGACGATTAAAGTAATGAAATATTAATTAATTTTTTTGAAAGATGACTAATGATGTTAGTTGATAAAATGAGAATAAGATTATACTGGCAAAGGTTATTGCTTTGCTCGGAGAGCTAAGCTCTAATCACGTCTGTATTTCAATTGTTCTGGTTTTAAACAATTTTTTCCAGGCTAGATCTTTTTTAAATAAAATACTCTAAACTATAGAATCTACTCAGCTATCCTTTTAATCAGCTGATATAACTGTTCAGATTTTAAATATGGAATTCCTTGCAAATAATTTTCTATTTACCTTTTAATCCTACTTATTAGGTAATGGTGACTAATTTCATGCTCACTAGCAAAGTTTTCGTACTATTTAGCTCCATCCAAGTAAAAGATAGACTCTTTAATAAATAATTAGCTCGAGAAAATGGCTAACACATACTTGCACTAAACTCTTCAAAAATCTCATCGTTCACATGACTCTCTTAATCTTGAGCTATTAAGACCGCAATTCGTTTTTCCTTTTATCTCCTCCTCTTTCTCTTTATCATTTTTATATTTACTATATCTCAGGTATAATAATTCTATTAAAAGGAATCAGGAAAAATGTTTCATTAACTTCAACAATACTACTTAGTGCATTTAAGTTGAATATTGACGTTGAATCAAGAAGTCAGTAACGCTATCATCTAAACCCTGCTTTAAAATCAATGCCTATTTGTTTCGCTAACTCCTGTAAAGTTAGCTGTTCACCATACATTGTAGATAGCTAAACTAGTTATTCTTGTGATGTAGTTTCGCCAGCAGAGAGTTCTGGCGAAATTATTAAATATTTTCTGCAATCTGGGATTTTCAATGATATCTCTGTAACCCTAAATAAATATCCCCCAGTGAATAACATGTTCACTATAACAATAGTGAGTAGGGTAAAATGGAATAAGTTTTTTTAATGTATAAATTGATATTATACATATAGATTATCATCGAACTAACTAATAAAATGTACCTTTATCTTTACATGGAGTGAGGAAATAATCTTTTTAATCTATATGACTGTGTAATTTTCATGGAAAACTGCTGTAGCGAGATCCTTAATACATATGAGATTTCTATCAATAATTTTTGCTAAAATACTTATTTTAACCAGGGAATTAGTCGTCTCCACGTAAAAAATACTGGGGTAGTTTAAAGCACCACCCTATTTAGGGTTTTAGTGTATTACCAAAGACTCAGTAATAAAATTTTAACTAGCGATATCCAGCTTTTCATCTACTTGATTGGTGATTCAAGATGTTTTTTATATTCACTATCTTAATATGCTTATCAGAAACAGGTAGTGCTTGTATGCAAATTGCCGATATTTATGCATATTAAATAGTATCGAACGGATAAAACTTATTTACCTGAATATCAATAAACAGCTCACTTAATTTAAATTTCTGGTGTAGAGCTAATTAATACGTTATTGCACAGTGTATTGTCTTGCAGCGTTATTGCTTCAGGTTTTTTTGCGCCAGATAGGTTAATATGGTATTCATCCACCATTTTAATCGGTGAAATCATGAGCGTTTTTGTTGCATTAGGAATTTTTAATATCGATACCAATATCACAAAAAAATTTTTAGTTTCTGGAGAATACGGTTTTTAGAAAGTTATTAACATTATTCGCTGTTTTATTGGTGCGCCAACCTATGCTAATTTTTGCACCTGTATGGAGACCCTCCGACCATCCGCCACTATCGCCTTATACTCTTGTTGGGCCACGTTTGTAACTTGTTAGGCTATATCAGGAAAATATTTACTTGGTTAGCAATTTTAATTGATTTAATATTATCTTTGTCCTTATTACCTTTGTCTTTTGCTAATTCCACAGAGAGTTGAACTGAGAATAGGGTAGGCAGTTATGCCTCAACTTATGGAATTATGGAGTAAGTAGAAAAGAATATGGTCTAGACATTAATATTGTTATCAATGAGTGAACTGTTTGTATTTCAGGTTGCCAGAAGCATTCTGGATCTGGTTGTCTGTACTCTTTTGACTTTTAGGCGCAGATATTTTTATTAAACAGTGCGCCTGGGAGAGTTGTACATCGTTGTAATGATAGTGATATCTATATCACCAGTTTATTTTGAAAAGTGATCGATTATTAATAGCTGCGCGAGGTACGTTGTTTACCTTCTATTTCCGTGATTGGCAATAACTTCAGATTTTTCCCCATCATGGTATGCCGTTTGTTACCTATTAATCTGACTACCCATAATAGTGCGATATAAGCGTCGATGGTACTGATTAAGACAGTAAAGCATCTGGCCATTCGATCTAACTCATTATTAATGATAAGTGCGATCTGTATAATTGACTGTAATGAGTTATCCTGGATTAGTTGTTGATTGACGAAATCTATAAACGACGGGTTGTATTCCCTAATAGATTGAGCTACGCTGGAATTCAGCTATAGCTGAATGAATATAGCGGCTATTTCGTCTTAATCAACAACCTCAATTGAAAATGTGCTCAACACTGCCTCACCTATCTTTGATAGTTAAAAACTTTAATTATTATTTAATGAGAATGATAATGCTATTAATTTTTGCTATTAAAGAAGATAGCATTGGTTTATGGGTTTTATAAGTAAAAATTTCATCGGAGCATAGATTTTTTAATCTAATATAGTAATTTTGAAGATATTAACCTTAGAGTTTTTTTAAAAACCATTATTTTCTAGTTTATGCGTTTGTTTCTAACAACAATTCTATTATCTGCTCACTCTCAATCTGAGCGTTGATAAAAGTACCTTATCGCCACATAGAATGTATTTATATGAAGCTTTAGCTAGAAATCCTTTTATCAGAAGGGGAAAACTCATTTTTTCTGATTTTTTGTAAATCCTCATTTTTCTGTGGCTTATAGACCTTCAGTAATAGCGTACTTTGTTTACGTTTGATAATAAACCATAATAACATATCATTTAAAATGCTTAGCCGAATATAGCTAATATAGTTTCTAATCATCTCTTCTTGCATTACGGGTTTCTTCTGGCGATATTCTTAAGTTCGATGCTCATAGTAATAATAAGTAACCTCTTTCCCTGATAAGTAATGCGCAAGTTTTAACGCGGATACTGATGAGTCGTTTAAGGTGTAGCTACAGAGGTATTTATGCTATGCCAGACTAATCTTTCATCTTTTTAGCGAAGTGCACTTTCCAGTAACGCCCTCCGTACCGTTTCCCCCTTCAGGATAAACGGCTGACGCTGCTTCTCCTAACTCTAATTTGCCACAAAGTTAAAAAAGAAGAAAATTGGAATCTATCAGGTCATCGCTGTGACGCATTAGCCGGATGATAGCGCCTTGCCAGATTTCTCGACCGTTTTTTAGAACAATTCACCTCATGAAGTAGTTTAGAACATACTATACTATAATGTAAGGGGCACGGCTACATTACTTATGGGATGTTTATGATATAAGTACTGCTTTATACTTTGCGATACATTAATTTTTTCAGAAATTTGTCCGAATGGTTCGGAATAAGTCTCCTAGAAAGCGTAAACTAGATAAATTAGGAAGATAACACGAGACTGTACATGTTACACCGTCTGTTTATCTAAATCATTTTATAATCCCTTCAGAAATCAATGATTATAGAGATAGACTAAATCTTTTGATGCTATAAAAGGTCATGTAGGAATATATCTAACTCTTCTTAATACTACCAATTTTTCTCGATATGCCAAGTATTATCTACCTCTAGTCATGATTATCTAGAGTTTTGAGAAACGCACATAAAGTCAAAGGCGATAATGCTGGGCATGACTCATTAAAAGCAATTGCTGAAAGTATGATTACCGATGAATTTATTACTTATACTATAGGTTAGGTATATAGAGATAATCTCAGTCTCTTTTGCTATTTGTAGAAACACAAAGATAAATGACTGATAGACTTAACGAATGCAGACAGAATGACAATTTCTATTTCTCTGGAAAGATGCTAGAGAATAATTTATTCAGATGTATATCTCTCCTCCATTTAACTAAACTCCTTTTTATTATTGATAATGGCTGGAATCACTTTCTTGAAAACACGGTGAAAGTGTTAACTCGTAGATCTATTTATCTGTTGATAGAATGCTTGTTTGTGAAACTTTTTATAGATGTCTACTATCGGTATTGGTATACTTCTCCTGAACTGTTATCACTGCTGTTTTCTGCCAAAGCTCTAAATTTAAAAATCTGTAGTTCATGCAGTTTCAAAGCTCCCGAGCAGTGATTAATAGCAAGTTGATATTTTATCGATTGCAACTTAACACACATTATTTTACTATACCTATTTTCTTTATCCTTTTTAAAGGATAACTGTTAGCGACTTAACGCTCTATTTCGAGGCGCCATATGACTATGTTGCAGTAATCATGCAAACAGAATATTGAAATTAGTATTTTCTATTCCTTTCCTTGCGCACTTATGGTCGATAATTCAATCAGTATTTGTATGTTCATATCTCCATTACTTATGACGGGCTGGATATTAAACATGCTATATGGTTAGTGAGATATTTTAAAAAAAGCAATAAAAGAAATCTAGAGAGGTGCTGTTATCTGCCTGTTAGGTCACAGTGATAACTTAATAAATCCCCCATGGTAATTACTGGTCTTTTGCATATTCGCGCCAGGAAGCAATGGCGGCGTTATTTGAAGGTACAGTATAGACGTTACTGGAAGGTATACTTCATTAATAAAGACGAAAGAAGCCTGGCATAAGCGTGAAATACCTTCTGTGCTATATTAAACGTTTCTTGACATTTAACCTCAAATCTGTGCCATCTTTGATGGAGAATGGTTGTACATCATTACTAGACTACCGGACTAAACAATTACCGGGCAAGATACGCTGATAAAAAAAGAGATCATCTTGGCACTATAACAGCTATATTCAGCAAAGTATTTTAAGGTGCTGTGTTACTATAATTTTTTGTCGAATCATAAATAATGCATATTTTTACCAAATATATATAAGGTGTTGAAGATAATAGTTTGCAAAAAAACTGGAAAAACAGGGTTCACTGTGCTGATAGAAGGGTTCCTGCGCACAGCTCTGTATAAATGCATTTTATGTAGTGATAGGCTATTTTATCAACGAATAGCTCGGCAAACATGGAACGGAAATGTTATTAAAAAGAATTCATAAAATAAAAAACAAGGATATTAAGCTCTAAATCCCTAGGTTAATATCTCTATAATTACTATTTTAGATTAAAATAATACACATTCCGATGAAATTTTAACTTACAAGATCCATAAAGCAACTCTATCTCTTTTAGTAAAAAAGAGAACTCTATTTTATCTTAAAAGCAATTTAATTTCCTAACGATGAATAGATTCTTTAAAATTTTACGAGAAGATAAAATGTTCGCGTTTATTTCCTCCAATGCTGTCTGCAATTTCTTATAGAAAAGCAATAGCGCCATCATTATACCTCTCATGCTAATGAGATTGGAGCGCAGACCGCGATGTTGATCAGGATCACTTTTATCTTTGCTTTAATATTTTAGCGGATTACCTTTTTTATTCTAGATGAGAGGGGTGTTCATTCTCTCATTATAGTCTTTCACATTTCTGACATAGATTGAAGTTTATTGTACAAGCTCGCCGATTATACTCCTTTATCGCAGCAAAATACCTACCTGGCCCGTTTTAATCGCCTTAATTTCTTCATTAAATATCAATTTTGTCTGTTCGCAGTAATTGACATTCGAAGCTGATCATGCTCATTAACTATAATAGCAGTGAAGGCTTATTTCTCTCTTAACAGGATATATTGTTTATCTATACTATCTATATTTTTAGTTTTATACAGTGTTAGATGTCCCATACTAAAGATCAGCACCTTGAGGCCTTCTTTTTCCTCCTAACCAACGGGAGAAACTTTTTTCAAATCAGGTTGGCATTGCAGTATTTATCGGCAATCGCTGCGAGGATAGGGTCATTGACCTGCTCTTGGCTTTTAAATAATCAGACATAATCGTTTCTTTCTAGGTGGAGCAGCCTTTTATTTCTGCTTCGTAAAGAATGGACTCATGGATCTTCAAGATTACCACCTGTTGGTAAAATGCATTTAGATCGATGAGCTAATTAAGTAAAAGTAATCCTATCTGTAATCCTACCTTGCAGTGTAACGTGTATTATTGCGCACGCTGTCTCTATGGGCGAAAATCAACTAGCGGGAGCGGATTGGGTTAGCAAGGATTTGAGAGTTTTTTGCAAGTGAACGACTGTACCTACCTTGAGTAAACATCAATAGTTTTTACTACAGAAGAACATATCCAATAACGGTGCAATCACCGGCTATCAAGTTAGGAGCAGTCGTCTGTCGTTTATTAGTATTTTTATAAAGGCTACATTGGTATCATGAACAACTTTAGTGGCCCACATGCCGCGTTCTTGGTTTTTAGATAGTTTTTAGTTTTAGTTTTTTCTATACTGAAGCTCTCTGTTGTAGATGAGAGGGTTGATAACTC
This sequence comes from Arsenophonus sp. NC-WZS1-MAG3, assembly GCA_052174535.1. GTDB lineage: Bacteria > Pseudomonadota > Gammaproteobacteria > Enterobacterales > Enterobacteriaceae > Arsenophonus. The sequence goes on from JBQMRQ010000052.1 coordinate 46,428, forward strand.
TGATTTTAGAGTATACCACAAGGTGCGCCTCGATTGTTAGCGCAAGGGATTAAGATGGGGGGAGTAGCCACGTAGTGCCTTAATAATGCCCGTAATTGAAGAAGTAGTAAGTCATAGCTGTCATCCAGATCTTCAATAAATTTAGTATCCGGTTCTTGGTATCTACAAAAGAACCCATGCGTAGCATTTTGATAGCATGCGGTTATATATCAAGAAATCGACATAACTAAATACAGTGAGCTCATGGTTAACTTATTGGAGAATAGGAGGTATAAACAGAGCGACGGTAATATTTTCTTTAGCAGAGCCACCACTTTCCCCGTTATCAGTTCATAAAAATCTAGATTAAGTCTTGGATGGGATAATTTTAGGCAGCAGATTATAGGATTCATACACCGTCAAGCTGTTTGATTCAGCTATAAACGGATGCATATGTGTTCAGGTTTCGATCATTATTTATGTTTTATATGATGCTGGATCATAGATTTTCGCACAGAACTGTAAATCTTGTTCGCTTATGTTCAGAATCTATTATCTACTAATAGATACCGTATGTCAACTGCGCGTAAAAATATGCAAGAATTTATAACACCTTTATTAATATCATACTAGCAGTGTATGTGCGCTGGTTAGCACATTTCTATTTTAAATGGTTTTAAAGATTTTTCATTTGTATATTTTGTCATGACAGATAAATAACTTAACAGCTATTGTGGATAATATTTCAAAAAATTATTTATAAATTTTTATAAAGTGCGGAAAAACTTATCGAGTATCGCGCGATGTGAGGCTCTCCCTCTCCACCGACCAGATTCATTTATATTATTTAAGGGACCGAGAGAATCAGTAAGCTAACCTTTCATTGCTGTCTTATTACAGATAAATTAAGGACCTCATTAAAAAGTTAGTATTCCATGTCAGTCTGTAACTCTGTTCCTGGTTTGAATACCGGAAAGTAATGGCGTAAGGGGGACCGCTAGCAGATTTACCGAATAACTCCATCCAGCCTTTCTGCTAAATTAATGAAGTTTTGCATAATATAGTTGGTACAAACAATTAATTACTGAGCACCATATTCTGGTATAATGGTATTACTTTAAATAAACATTCCGGGAGATTATTATGCTCTGATTGGCCATTATTAAAATCAAGGATTTCCAGTGTGGCCACTACCTTAACTCTTCAAAATTAAGATAGGTGGTAATTTCAGCGTTTCAGATAAGCGCCGAAATAGAGAGAATAGGCTCAGGTCGTAAGCTACGTTTTCCAGTTGTTTAGAGCCTGTTTAAGATAGTTATTTAGTTATCTCAACTAGAACAAGAATATCAAAGATTATTTAGCTTTCTTTATATAGTGTGTTTGACGAACTAATAGGTGGATGTAACAGGTCTTAATATCGACTTAAATCTGGTCGATATTCTTTATCGGAGTTATATGACTAGCCGATATCTAGAAAAATAGCATATGCAGGTTGAGCCTCATCTGAAAAACCAACTGTATTTATCAGTTTTGCATGAGACTATTCGTAACAAGCAGGATAGTGGTTACTAGGGGTTTTTATCGTTAGCTTGCATTGTTATTAACGTCATGTGCAGACAGGCAATTAGATTGCAGCAACAGCATTATAGGGATTTGGCGAGAATGAAGAGCGCACGTCATATAACCAGATCATTCATCGGAAACATCGGTTATGGAATACCAGATAGCTTTTTACGGGTACGGTTTATTCTATATTACCACATATATCTAGCAGAGATTTATCGCTAGATTTTTACGTATTTCTGTCTCATAGTGCCCAATGTTGTGGAAAGTATGCTTAGATTAGCTGCAATAAATGGTCTCCAGATTCTAAGAGCTGCTCCAGAAGTTCACTATGACCTGATCCGTCAGTGGTTGCCTATTTTGCTCACTATTTTTTGACTTGCGCCAAACTGCAGGTTAATTTTAGATAAGTAGTATTTGGTTTTTGCCTTTTTCCAAAGTGATTTTCAACGCCTAAATAAATAACTTACAGGATATAGAGCGCTGTTATTTTAGCTACTGTTGATATATTTAGTTGTACAGTTAAAAATTACCCCAATTAGTATTGGGTAGTACAATTTCTATTGTAGTCTTATAAAAGATTGGTTCAAAGTTAAACCTGAATTATTTAAAAAATCATACTATTTCAGGATATGAAACATATCCTTAAGGTGAAGAAACGAGACATTATGTTAAGAAATTCAAGAAAAAGAGTTTACTGCTGCTAAAGATAGTTACTCGTTTTCATTATCATAAGGAAGTTAGTGCAGGTTACTTTAATAAAGTAACAATTATTATTTAAGGTGTAATCTCTTCTGTCATGACACCAATAGGCTTATAACTTAAGAACAGTAGTTTGATATATTTTTTATATTATTTAGCCTGATAGTTGATGTTAGTAAAGTTTAATTTGCTAAAATTAATTTATGATTTTAGGTTCAGCAGAGTTAATTGAAGAGATGATTCTATAAAGCTTTAATGCGCAGTATGATTGTTTGTTAAAAGTAACACATCAACTATCCAGCAACAGTTTGAGGATGATGATTAGCACGGTGTATAAGAAATGATAAAAAATGAATTAATCTTTGATGATCATCATGCTTATTTTAATTATTAAATAACTTAGGTATATGAATCTAATAGTTAAATTTATTAAATAATTACTAGCAAAGATTAAGCAGCGTTATCTTAAACTGTCAGAAGATTATCTGTTTTTTAAAATTGTAGAAAGTTTTTCAGTCTATTTTCTATTATTTTAAGATTGTGATCTTACTTTTGATAATTTATTTATTTTATTTCATACCAGTAAATTATTTTTATTATACTCTTACATGAGTTATGTTAATTTCTGATATATAGGATTTCTAAAATAAGTATGTATCTTCTATTGATTAATTTCGTGGATGGTTTCAACAACAGAGAGATTATATGTCATAAAAACCTACCCTATAGATATCTCTGAAGTCAAATATTATCTGCGCTACCTTGCATGAACTTATCTGTAATGGTGCAGGCAACTGATAATCACAGACGTTGGTTGAGGCTCAAAACCATGATTGCAACAGTATCTTAAATGTCTATTTTTGTAGACTGGTGTCACTAATGCCGTTATCTGTAACAGTTATTTGCCCCAATGAGCTAAATAAGAGGACGGATATTGATGATGTTGAGATTAAAGTAGTTAAGATCAGAGGAATCGCAGCAACAACAGAGTATCTTTCAAGAGATAGATACTGTCTTATCTAAAGCGTGTAAAATAGCAAAGAGTTGCGCTCTACTATGACTTGTGTATTCGAAGTATTATCTATAGGTTAATTGACGAAAACTATAGGGATTTGCTTGATGAAAAGCACATGGTTTCTCTACCAGTCTACCTATTAGAAGATTGAAACAACAATGTTTTGAAGAGGATTGGTAATGAAAGTGCCTTGCGTGATTTAGCAATACGCACTACGTTTATTTATTGGTTGAAATAATATGCTATTTCTATCAGGTAATCTGATCGCCTTTACCTACTGCTCATTATTGACGGTACTGCATATGGAGCTGAATGAATCTGAGCTACGCTCGAAGAGAATTATTAAAAATCAGAAGCAAACTTATAGGCATAAGTTTTCAATGGTTGATGAGCGCGTAACTTAACTATATCTCCCAACCTTGCTATGGGAGAGGTGGGTTTGCCATTAGTTTTTAGAATGCAATCATAAAGATATTCCTGGACATTTAGTGCTAATCCTATTAACTACACAAGTTATCTAATATACTGTATTTACTCGCCAAAAAGAATTCACTGAAGGTTAAGTGTGAAATGCGAGAGATTTGGCTATCAGAGAGCCGTGATGCCGTTAATAAATTTCTTGATGTTTTCTTGACAAGATTTTCAGTGCATTCAACAGGAATGAAGGAACTTGAAAAGATCGAAGAAAAACGGCTAGTATTTCTACCATTTTCCGTGATCGTACTGAGTGTCAATAAGGACGACGAATCTGATTAAATCGACTTTTGAGATAGTGAAGATATGAAACCGATTCACAAAATCGCTATAATTCAAAAAACCATTTCAATGAAATTTAAGCTACTACACTTTTCTTAAAAAGCTAGGATTAACTAAGAAGATTCCTTGCTGACCGTAAGGAAACAAGATCTAATTTAAGGATGAAGAACAGATTTATGAAGTATCAGAGTAAATCCTAACCGTCATGCAGCAGATTTGCTAATAACTTTTGATAAAAATAAAATATATTTAGAGCTATATACTAACATTCTTTCCTATTAAGGTTTACATTTTAAACAGAAGTAAAACTTATT
>JBQMRQ010000053.1:0-2349 GCA_052174535.1 Arsenophonus sp. NC-WZS1-MAG3
ACGGTACGCGCTGACACTACTTCCTATCGCGATATGTATCAAACGAGGAAGAGATTGGGATTTATCAGGTTATAGTTATGACGCAGAAGCCTGATAACAGCTCTTCACCAAATTTCTTAGACCGCTATTTTTTGAAGAACAGCTCACGCGATAGAGCGCAGTTGGCGACTATATTACATAAAATCAATATCCATCTAAAAAATACCACTATCCGTTATCAACACACTTGCTTAGATAAGTAAGTAGAATCCATTTATTCATAGTATAAAACATTAGATAGTGCACATTGGATATCTCAATCACCATCAACTTCATTAGTTGATAATCGCAAAAAAATATTTCAATATTTATACGTCATATGATTATTAAGTAATATTTCTACGTAGACAATTTATACAGCCAGCCTTAATCCTACTATTTATTTCTCTCCCTGTGATCAATTTCTGATATATAAAAAATAAAATATATAACATACTGTTTTCCTAATTATTTCTCAGGAACTAAAAATGAAAATAATATTGATACTGCGTATTAGACCAAAATTTGGTAAAGCGACGTACGTATCCCCTCCTTTCTGCATGCAGATTACAAAAAATAAAATATTTTATTGCCCATTATCTCTATTTATATCATTAGTATATAACCGATTTTTAGTGCCACTAATAAGATTATTTATTTAGATTATAGTTTTGATTTAGATAGACTTAATAAACGTCATCCTCTTTTTGAAATAGGATTTTACTTTTGGTTATAATTGACACCCATATTCTAGTTAAATGGTCCAGTTAAATGGATTCAGCTATTGATTCAAGCGTTTTCTAGGTTGGAAAATAATTATGTATTACGCATTTTGAGAGGGTATAAAGCGAAAATACAGCAGTTTTACACGTAATTGTCATAAAAACTACCTCTACAGATTCAATCTGGTATTAAATGGTGACCAGAATACTTCAACGAAAAAAATCATTAAAAGTATTTTTAATTCTGTAGATTGTATTATTATCCCTTCGATAGGAATTAGATATGGGTAGAAAATTTACCTTTTATGACCCTACAAAGCATTGCAAGTCTAAATTCCTATAATTACTCTTAATATAAGATGACATGGTTGAATATGTCCATCATGGAACTAACGGACTTTTGTTTGAATATCGAAATGAAAATCTTATCTAAGCAAATGCAAGGTTTAATTAATAAGCTCTCATGGGCAGAAAATTAAGCCTGATGGGGTTATATACAATCATCTGATGATAGTATTTTAGCCAAAAGAACACGTTGTAGAAATAGAGAAAATTTACAAATCACTACTCTAAAATAGTCCTCTCCTAATAGAGGTAAATAAAATAAAACTTGGCCCATGGCATAGTATATACGATACTAACTCTAATGAGAGCATTTTAAAATGCTTCATGTATGAAGATCATTTTCTTTATAGACTATTTAATCTTTCATCAATATTGATGAAATTTTGCAATGTTATATAAATATAAAGTAAAACTAAATTTAACGACATAATGGGAGTTATGCTTATTAGCACTTATTTAATCATCCCATAAAATCATACTAGCAATTGATTTAACCAAAGCAAATTGCGAATCAGGAACTCTTGATATATCTTGTTCTTTAAATGTTTAAAATCTTTAACAATTTTATCTTTAATTAAAGATGCAGCTCCTCCGATAAGATAAATTCGTTGAAACTCATTAAATGTTTTTAGCTTATTAGATACTAATACAGATAAATTATTTATAGCATCTTCAGTTTCTAATTTTATTCTATCTAATTTTTGCTGATTTCGATTTATCAACGAACTTAAAAACTCATATTTTTTATAAAAAATATCTAACATTAAGTTATTAGCAGAAACGTAACTTAAGCCTATATTTATCTCTGATTTAACTATTTTCTGTATTCGTTTGACAACGGAAGAAACACCTAATGACGGTTCTGCAATAACATGCATTAATTGTTTGAATTTTCCTAAAACAACACCACAATCTAACGTAGTTCCACCCAAATCAACAATAAGAGACGATTCAAAGTTATTAACATGATCATGTTTAAATCTTTCGTGTAAAGCTGTTAAAGACTCTGGACTAACGTGGACTTTTTTTATTTTAAAGATATCTTTATAACCTTCTCCATCATGATATTTTATTATTCTTAATAAATTGGCTTTTTTCCTTTCTATATTTTTTGTGTTCTTTTGACGTTGTTCATTGAAGAACTCGCATAAAGGTAATGTTACATATAATTCTATTTCACTGGGCGTTAAATCAGTATTTAGTAAAGCATGATGAACAGATAGCAAGTTTTCATCACTATATTGATAATTAACCGTTGTGGTTT
>JBQMRQ010000054.1:0-898 GCA_052174535.1 Arsenophonus sp. NC-WZS1-MAG3
TTTTTGTGTTACCGTTCGAAATAACTCTTCAGTTAACATAATAAGATCTTTATAATCAGCATAAGCCATATACAGTTCCATCATGGTAAATTCTGGATTATGGCGCGGTGAAATACCTTCAGTAATGCCAACGAGCAGGAACTGTCACAGCTTATTACTGTTGTAGCAACTTTGTAACAAACGACTCAACGCCTGACCCTATTTAACCTCACTAATATGAAATATAAGTCCTTAACTATTCCCTCAATATTGTACCACCCATTCTAACTTTGTCTTGAATTTCAGGATTATCTGGGCTCGCCTTTAATAATTCATGACACGTAAAATCATTATGATAATTCAAAATTATATATAGCCAAAATATATCAAAAAATATGTAAATTATTCAGATATATCATTTGAATCTTGCTATATAAAATTCATGTTTGTACAAATGAATGTTGCCCCACGGAAGTATATGTGTGTGGACAGTCCTGTGTTTATTGCGAGTGCTGGAGATGGATTTCCAAGGAAAACGATTAGAACTACTGAAAATAAAATACAAAATAAAACAAAACATCTTAGAAACAGCAACACAAATGATGACATCACAAATAACACAAACAAATAGACAGTATTTACTTTTATAAACAATCCAATTAGAAACCTAACTAAACTATTTGAAAGACAAATATGTACAAAATAAACAACTACCTCCTAAACATAGAAATACGACACATAAAATTGATGACAAGCTAAAAAAACGGAATATATAAAATCGAATGCACAGATTTCAATAAATGTTATGTAGGTCAGAATAAAAAACAATAAAAAGCGCTATTCAGAACATCTGAATCCATTTAAAAAACCCAACATATATAAATACAACTTTGCAACACACTCAATAAACACAAGACAC
>JBQMRQ010000055.1:0-12748 GCA_052174535.1 Arsenophonus sp. NC-WZS1-MAG3
CTTCAAAACTAAAGGTACCCGTCTCACGTAATAAGTTTAGTAGATACGGTTAATTCACGCATTCGCAACAGACCATTGAAAAGTTTAGATCAGTTTACTTCTGACTTTGATAACCATCTTCGATCGTAATTAAATCATTATATCCATTCTCAAGTGATATGCTGATTTGAGCAGAAGGCAAAGGCGATCAGCTTGCCTGACAGGCCGCGGTATATGTCATTAGCAAAGAAGTAAAGGTAAGTGCATTGCTTAAATCACGCATGTACCATTGCCTTATGCTCTTCAAGCGATTCTCGTTTCAGTTTTCTAATGATACTGCAGAGAAAAGTATGTAATTTCACTAAAAAGTCTAAAGAATTTTATGAAAATCACCGGTAAAGGATCCGCCTTGCCGGTAGGTCATGGTAGCAGAACCTTTTAATGCTTTTGCACGATTTAATTTCTACTACAATCTCCTGACCTTAGTCACTTTAATCTCAACATCACTAATACCAAACTGCATAGTTTTGCTGTAGCAAAAACCGTTACAAACGAAGACTTGATATCTCGCTATCGACAAAAGGTGGCAGGTTGAGCATATTGTTCAGTATGGCTTCGAGCTCATTACCCATCAATGGCAGTGCTTATAGCTATCTTGGAACTATTATGGATAAGCTCATATAATGGATTAAAGGTATATCTAGTTTTGCAGATACCTGTAGGCTGAACTTTTCATAGCATCTCATATCAATATTATTGAATTATTCATAAAATTAATCTGTAGGTACGACATCATCTCTGAAACCCTATACACTAGAAATGAGGATAACTCTATAAGCACTTTATCAAATTTTTAGTTACAATACTCCATTGCTTATACTCTATAAAAAAGGATAAAATTATGGAATTTCTTTTATCATATGGATTATTTTTTGCTAAAATAGCAACAGTAGTTCTTTCTATTATATTAATTTTATTGCTTATTTTTAGCTTTAGACAACGTAAACAAAATAAAAGAGGTAATTTAAAACTTATTAATTTAAGTGAAGCTTATCGTCAACGTCAGCGTGAAATGCAACAGATTAAAATGAGTGACACTGAATATAAAGCTTGGTTAAAAAGATATAAAAAAAAACGTAAAATTGAAGAAAAAAAGCAAAAATCAGATGCTAAATTTAGTCAAAAAATACTAAAAAAACCTTGTCTTTTTGTGATTAATTTCAAAGGAAGTATGCATGCTCATGAAGTCAATGCATTACGTGAAGAAATTACCGCAATTTTATCAATTGCTGATAATAAAGATGAAGTATTACTTAGGCTTGAAAGTCCAGGTGGCGTTGTGCATGGCTATGGCTTAGCTGCCTCTCAACTAAATCGGTTACGGGAAAAAGGTCTTAAATTAAGCGTTTCTGTAGATAAGATAGCGGCTAGTGGCGGTTATATGATGGCTTGTGTTGCTGATTATATCGTAGCAGCTCCTTTTGCTATTATTGGCTCTATTGGAGTGGTTGCACAAATACCCAATTTTCATAGATTACTAAAGAAAAAAGATATCGATATAGAACTACATACAGCTGGAGAGTATAAACGTACATTAACTTTATTAGGTGAAAATACCGAGCAAGGACGCAAGAAGTTTGTAGAAGATTTAAATGAAACACATCAACTATTTAAAGATTTTGTACATCAAAAAAGGCCATCTCTTGATATTAATGCTGTTGCAACAGGCGAACATTGGTATGGGATTCAAGCGAAGAAAAAGGGGTTAATTGATGAGATAGGAATTAGTGATGACATGATCATCAATCAAATTGATGTCCGTGAAATTATTGAAGTAACTTTTATTCCTACTAAAAGTTTTGTTGATCATTTGATGAGCAGCATGGTAGACAATATAGATAAATTATTAATGCGTTGGTGGAAAAGAGGAGAAAAACCACTACTTTAAAATTTTGATCAAGAATAAATACCGGTAGTTTTAACCGGTTTTTATAAAATAAAAATTAAAACTTAATTATTTTATTGCAAATATATTAATTAATTACTTAATAACACAATAAACAATTTTATATACTATTATTAATGGAGTTATACTAATAAAACATATCAATATTAAAATTTATTTATTTATAAAAAAATTTATATATCTATATATATTAAGTTTTTAATATTTTTATCTAATTTTATTAATTTTTATGATCTATTAATAACTTATTTAGATAGTTTTTGTTATTATAATAAAATAGATATGAATAGAATAACTGGTTGCGTATTTTTTTTATCAAAAAAAGTATAGATTTTTTATTACTTACAATCCTTTACTTTTATCATTACTTTTCTGATATAATTGGATTATTTAATCTGATTTCAGTATTAATTAACAAAGATTTTTATCTTTATGCCGAATTATTTAAGCAAAAAAAGTTGATATATTATAAATCTGACGCACTCTAAAAATAGATTTCATTCCATCTGGCTGGAATATCAATGCGCTTAGACAACCTTTTAGGTAAAATAACTATGGGTAAAGCTCTCGTTATTGTTGAGTCCCCGGCAAAAGCCAAAACAATCAATAAATATCTTGGTAATAACTACATTGTTAAAAGTAGCGTAGGACATATACGTGATTTGCCAAAAAGTGGTGGCTCCAGATCACAAAAGAATATAAATATAATCAACAAGGTCAAAGGGGTAAAAAAAGATGAACATCAGGCACTTATAAATCGAATGGGAGTTGATCCATATCATGGATGGAAAGCAAATTATCAAATTTTACCTGGCAAAGAAAAAGTTGTTGCTGAATTAAGATCGTTAGCTTCTAGCGCTGAACATATATATTTAGCAACAGATCTCGATCGTGAAGGGGAAGCAATTGCCTGGCATTTGCGAGAAGTGATTGGTGGCGATAATCAACGCTTTAGTCGAGTAGTTTTTAACGAAATTACTAAAAATGCTATTAAGCAAGCTTTTGAGAATCCTGGTATATTAAATATTGATCGCGTTAATGCTCAACAAGCCCGGCGTTTTTTAGATCGAGTTGTTGGTTATATGGTTTCACCATTATTATGGAAAAAAATTTCTCGCGGTCTTTCTGCTGGTCGTGTTCAGTCAGTTGTTGTACGTCTAATTGTTGAACGAGAACGCGAAATTAAAGCATTTATGCCACAAGAGTATTGGCAGCTTCATATCAATTTACTAACTGTTGATACGGAATTAATTCGAATGGAAGTAACACACGAAAAGGGTAAACCGTTTAAACCCGTTACCAAAGCACAAATTGATACTGTCGTTGCATTATTAAAAAATGCAGATTATCAGGTATCAGATCGTAAAGATCGCCCTACCATTAACAAACCAAATGCCCCTTTTATTACTTCAACTCTTCAACAAGCAGCAAATACACGTCTTGGATTTAGCGTTAAAAAAACCATGATGATAGCACAGAAGCTATATGAAGCAGGGTATATTACCTATATGCGTACTGATTCAACTAGTTTAAGTCAGAATTCTTTAAGCATGGCCCGTAATTATATTAATCATAAATTTGGTAAAAAATACTTGCCTAAACAAGCAAATATCTATACCAATCAAAAAAATTCTCAGAAAGCCCATGAAGCTATTCGGCCTTCTAATATTGATGTTGGTGTTCATGTTCTAAAAAAAATGGAAGCAGATGCTAAAAAACTCTATCAGTTGATTTGGAATCAATTTGTTGCTTGTCAAATGACACCAGCAAAATTTGATTCAACAACATTAACCGTTAAAGCTGGAGATTTCGATTTAAAGTCTAAATGGCATATTTTACGTTTTGATGGCTGGACTAAAGTTATACCTGTATTGAATAAAGGTAATAATGAAGATAAAATATTATCAATGGTCAAAGTTGGTACTCATCTTGAATTAGATAAATTATCTCCTAGTCAACACTTTACTAAACCTCCTGCTCGTTTTAGTGAATCGTCACTGGTAAAAGAACTCGAAAAACGTGGCATTGGCCGACCATCAACTTATCCAGTTATTATTTCAACTATCCAAGATCGTGGTTATGTAAAAATTGAAAATCGTCGATTTTATGCTGAAAAAATAGGTGAAATAGTCACAGATCGATTAGATGAAAATTTTAGTGAGTTAATGAACTATGATTTCACTGGTCGAATGGAGGATCAGCTTAACTTGATAGCAGAAAATCGTATTGAGTGGAAAAGTATATTAGATAAATTTTTTACTACTTTTATTAAGCAGCTTAAAATCGCAAATAAGACACCTGAAGAAGGAGGTATGCGTCCAAATCTAATGGTATTAACATTGATTGAATGTCCTAACTGCCATCGACAAATGGGAATTAGAACTGCTTCTACTGGTGTTTTTCTAGGATGCTCTGGTTATAGTTTACCAGCAAAAGAGGGTTGCAAAAAAACAATTAATTTAATTCCTGAAGATGAATTATCAAATTTGCTGGTAAGCAAAGAGGAGGATGTGGAAACGTATGCTTTGCGAGCCCGACGGCGATGTCTTAAATGTTCTACCGCAATGGATAGTTATCTTATTGATAATAAACATAAATTATATATATGTGGTAATAATCCTGTATGTAATGGTTATGAGGTTAAAGAAGGTGAATTCCGAATTAAAGGTTATAATAGATCAATTATTGAATGTGATAAATGCAATTCAGAAATGCATCTAAAAATTGGACGATTTGGAAAATATATGGGATGTATAAATGAGACTTGTAAAAATACTCGCAAGATCTTAAAGAGTGGTGAAGTAGGTCCACCTAAAGAAGATGCTATTCCACTGCCAGAATTAGTTTGTGAAAAATCTGACTCTTATTTTGTATTAAGAGATGGAGCGGCAGGAATATTTTTAGCTGCTAACTCTTTTCCAAAATCAAGAGAAACCCGCGCACCTTTAATTGAAGAATTGGTACGTTTAAAAGATCGACTTCCAGAAAAATTTAGCTATTTAACTCTGGCGCCATCGGTCGATCCTGAAGGCAATAAAACAATTGTTAGATTTAGTCGTAAGACTAAACAACAATATCTTTCCTCAGAAAAAAATGGTAAAGCCACTGGCTGGAGTGCATTCTATATCAATAGAAAATGGGTAGAAAAGAACATGTAAGATTTTATCTATTTTCTATAATTAGATTATAGGTTACTGAAATCAGTAGCCTACTTTTTAGTTTACTTATTGTCACTATTTTAAATTATAACAAGGACTAATATATGAAATCAAGAATGTTACTAACTGTGAGTATTTTATTCTAACTTCTATAGACAATACAATTATTGTCTCAATGCAGATTATTAATAGAAAAAATAACGAGCAAATTCCTGTTAGTAAAATTAAGATTACGAAAACAAAATTTAGTTTATTATTTACCCCCGCAATTACAAGAATTAACAATAGGGATAATATATCTTCATGTTCACGAAGAGAATTATGCTTATTTCTGGTTTATTGGATTTTTAAAATGGTGCTAACGTATCCTGCTGATTGATTTAGTGAATAATGTCAACAACAGAGAGATGATATATCATAAAAAATCTACCTAGAGATATCCTGGAAATTAGATATTACCTGCATATTTTGCATGAACTCATCTATAATGTTACGGGGTAGCTGTAATAAGACCCCCTATTTGAGGGTGAGCAACTAGAAACCATTTTCCAAAAATATGCTAAAACACCTCCTTACCGACGGACGTTATCCATCTACCATAATGGTTATCTTCTACAGAGAACCATAGAAAAACGAGTATTGATGATATTAAAATTAAAGTGACTAAGATCTAGGATCACAAAAACAACGGAATATATTCAACAACTTATTGCTACTGCCTTATCTGAATCCTATAAAAAGATGGAAGAGTTACTTACTCATCTTTTTTGCTCCTACAAGAAAGGAGTTGTTATCTACCGGTTATCTAATGAAACCCCATGATGGCTCCTTATCGATGAGAAAGCACATGATCTCTCTGGAGAGACACCACCATCAGCAGACTGAAATAAGAATAGCTTAAAGAGTGCAGAGAATAGTGTTTAGAGTGATTTAAGCACTACGCAACTATATTTATTTCTTGTTCGATGAATAGCATATGCTGTTCTTGTTAGATAAAATGATTGCTTTTACTTGCTGCTTATTATCGACCTCACTGCGTATGGATCTAAGAAAGCAATTATCATCAAAGATGTTTATCAAGAGTTAGAAGCGAACTTAATCTAATCTTCTTAATGGCCTGTAAGAGTAGGAACTTAACCGTATTTTCCAGAGCTTTATACTGGGGACAGTGGTGCTTAGGTTTTTGGAGTGCAATGGTAAAGATATTCTCTGGCACGAAGCACCAATGTTGTTAATTATACGAAACAGCATTAGTGCTAAATTACTCCAAAAGGCATAGATAACCGAAAGTTAAAGTTAAGCTATTGAGATTTGTCTAGCCAAAGAGCCGTAATTCCGCTAATGAAGCCCTTGATGTTTTTATTGGTAAGGTTTTTAGAGTATTCTATATAGCGATAAAGAAGGTAAACAAAAAGGAAGAAGAATAACTGGCATTCCATGCCTTATCGTCAGCGCACTGAGCGTTAATAAGAATGAGGAATCTAATTTTGATATTATATTTTGCTATAGTGAGTCTTATTAAGTTAACGCGAATAGAATTGTAATTTGAAATAACCATTTAAATGCTATTTAAATTGCTCCTATCTGTTCAGAATAATTAGAGCTGGCTAAGTGAATTTTAGCTTTGACTATGGGTGATAACAACATCAAATTTAAGAATGGAGAATAAATTTACGAAGGATCAGAGCAGAACGTAACCTGACCACTATACAGCAGAATAACTTCTTGAGTTGTTTTATTTACCGAATTTCTAGCCTGGAAAAAAGATTATTTAAAATTATAACAATTGAATATTAGAAGTAGCTATAAATTGCTTTACGAGAAAAGCAAAAATCTTTTGCTAACATATCCAAAAACTATACTATATTTCGTATGAAATAATGATATCTAATCGTTTCTAATATATTTTCTATGAAATAACAATAATCTCTTGTCGAAGTAAATTTGCTCGTGCTCAGAGAAGGCATCAGGTAGCAAAAAAACAGAAAAATATATTAACATTTGTTATTCAAATAATTTCGCTTTTAATTAATTTCCTAATTCTTTTCAGAATATAATAGAGCGATAATTTAAATTTTCCAGGCTGAAATATTAGTTATAATATTAGTTATAATTAAAATAACTCTTTACTATTTTTAGTAAAACTAACTATCACTACCAGTTAGTATATAATATAAGTATTCATTATCTAATATGCTTTATTTTATGTTAACAAAGGTTTATTGATTTTCGTGCAGAGAACCGTTTTATAGACCATCTGTATTTCAATTGTTGTAGTTTTAAATATTTTTTTCTAAGCCAAAAAATTCGATAAAATAAAAGAGTCTTCACCATGAAATCTACTTAGCCAGCTTTTTAAGCAGATAATGTAGCTGTTTATATTTTGAATGTGAAATTCCTTACTAATAAATCTTTGGTTACTTAACTTTAATAAGTGATGGTAACTAATTTTATGATTATTGACAATGGCTTCGTATGATTTTACTCCATCCAAGTAAAAGATGAATTCTTTATCAAGAATTAGTTTTAAAAACTTAAT
This sequence comes from Arsenophonus sp. NC-WZS1-MAG3, assembly GCA_052174535.1. Lineage (GTDB taxonomy): Bacteria > Pseudomonadota > Gammaproteobacteria > Enterobacterales > Enterobacteriaceae > Arsenophonus. Next base: position 7,643 of record JBQMRQ010000055.1, read on the forward strand.
AACACACTCTGCATTAAACTCTTTAAGAATTTCATTGCTTATATGACCATCTTGATCTCTGGCCATTAAAACCGTAATTTATTCTTTCCTTTTATCTTCTCCGCTACCATATTTTCTAGATTTCCTATGTAAAATATAACTCTTCCCTTTAAAGGATCAGAGAAAAATATTTAGTCAACTTTAATTATATCATTTAGACACTTATGTTGACTGTCGTCGCTGAAACAAGGAAGTAGAGACACCCATCTAAATGTTGTTTTAAAATCAATGCCTGTTTACTTTACTGGAATCTATAAAGTTAAGGTATTTAAGATATATCCTAGATAACTAAAATATTTATCTTTGTGATGTAGTTTCACCAGAGAACATTTAATCAGATTGTTAAATGCTTTCTGTAATCACGAATTTTACAAAAATCTCACTGTAACTCTAATAAATCTCCAACAGTAGTTACATGCATATTCTGATAATATGAGCAAGAACAAACTCGATTGAGTTAATTCAATACATGAATAGATATCATCCATTAGTTTTTCACTTAGAAAACTAATAAGATACTGTTTTATATTAGCATGGGATGAGAAAGAGAAGTCTCCTTAATCTGTATGACTGATTGTTTTTTATTACAACTCTAGCTAGCGAGAGTCTTTCTTATAGAGAAAATATTTCTACCAATAACATTTTCCAATATAATTAAAATTAAATATAACTCTCTGAACTGCAGAAAGATAAAACTATGTTTTATGCTATTTAAGTTCAATTTTATCTTTTGCACAATGCCAAAACTTGTACGAGATTATTACCTTCTTGATCAAAATGCTGCTTACCAAAATAGTTTAACCACAGCAATTGTGTTCTGATTTCTTGCAAACGTGTTTCTACTGCTTGCGGATCACTACTATGTCAAATAGTTCGCTTAAAATTATTTCCTTTTAATGAACCGATATATAATTTATATTTTTGTTCTTTCACTTGCAAAATTTCACATCTGACTAGTAAAACTAACTAAAATCAGAATTTTTCCTTATCTGGTAAATAGAGAGAAAAACTCTTTAATTCATTACCTTCCGATCTTTTAATCCAGAATAACTGTCTCTACACGTAGACATACCAACAAATCGAGCGCTTATGATCGACTATATAAATAAGTATTACAGATATTTTTCTAACATGCACTCCCATCAAAGTATTCAATCTTACCTTCAACTCTGAGGCCGCAGAGTTCACGCACAATAAAATTTCAGTTATTAATTTTATTACTCCGATTAATACTGATTTACCATGCAGTCACTGAAGTGCTATCACTATCATGACTATTATCCTTTACTAATAAAGCTACTGCTACAGAAGCAATGCCTTCTTTTCTACCAATAAAACCAAGTTTCTCCGTCGTGGTAGCCTTAATATTGATATTATCAATGTGACAACCTAGATCATTTGCTATATTTTTACGCATATCAGAAATATATGGCAGCATTTTTGGTACTTGAGCAATAATTGTGATATCAATATTACTGATACAATATCCTTTTTTCAGCGTTTGAAGATATGCTTTTCGTAATAAACTGCGACTATCTGCATCTTTGAAAACTGGATCGGTATCAGGAAAAAGTTTACTGATATCACCTAATGCTACTGCACCAAGAATAGCATCTATCAGTGCATGTAAAGCGACATCACCATCGGAATGTGCTATTAATCCTTGTTCATAGGGAATTTTTACTCCACACATTGTAATTGGGCCATCTTTACCAAATTGATGCACATCAAATCCATGTCCAATCCGCATGAACGATACTCCTAACAATAGTCTTATAAAGTACGAGAAATATAGAATTCTGCTAGCAGCAAATCTTCTGGTTGAGTAACCTTTAAATTATTAACTTTACCTTCTAATAATTGAGGATGATAACCGCAATATTCAAGCGCTGAAGCCTCATCGGTAATTACTGCTTTTTGTGCTAATACTTGAGTCAAACAATTTTTAATTAATAATAAAGGAAAAAATTGTGGCGTCAGTGCATGCCAAAGTTCATTTCGCTCAACAGTATGACTAATATCTATTTTCCCTTGAACTGAGCGTTTCATAGTATCTCTTACTGGCGCTGCCAAAATGCCACCGTAAGAAGATTGCTGACTATCAATAAAACGAATAATACTATCTAAATCAGATTGATCTAAGCAAGGTCGAGCTGCATCATGAATTAAAACCCAACAGGAAGGATCTAGCTGTAAATTATCTGATAAATAATTCAGTCCAGCCAAAACTGAATCAGCTCTTTGACAACCACCAGCAACTGTTTTTATTTTTGGATTTTTTGAAATCAGTAATTGATGAAAAAAGATATCATGGTTATTCAACGAAACAATAATTTGAGAAATTCTTGACTGCTTAAGTAAAGCAGATATGGTATGCTCAATAATGGTTTTTCCAGCTACTTTCAAATATTGCTTTGGACAATTAGCTTTCATACGACTGCCAATACCAGCGGCAGGTATTAAAGCAGCAACCTGTATTTTACAATTAGACATAAATTTATTCATCGTCTAGGCTATTTCTTATAAATTATTACTTTTTTGTTAAATTATATTAAATAATTTTGCAGTTAGATAAGATTTTATTATAAAAATTTTATTTATTGGTAGAAAAAACATTATCATTCACTATTCGATAAAAAGACTCTTCAGCTCTAATCATACCAAGTTCAGTTCGAGCTCGTTCCTCAATAGATTCATCTCCCTCATTCAAATCCTCTATTTCAGAAAATAGACGTTCATTTCGTACTTTAAATGTCATATTCAACGTCTCTAGTGCTGAAACTTCATTTTTTATACGTAAATAATCATGGATACCATTTTTACCAAACCATAGTGAATATTGTAACCAGCAAAATACTATTAACAATATCAGTACTAATTTACGCATCAAAACCCCTATAAGAATCATTCATCATCCAATGACTTACTATAAGACTCCACTTATCACAAAAAATTCTTAATAAAGAACTTCATAAATAAATATTAAATAGAGTCAAAATTGGTCTTTTTTTATAAAATATAACTTAGCTATTTATCAAGAAAGTTTCTTTTTTCATCTCATGAGATGATCAACTTAAATATTTTGTTATTTAACTATCTTTAGTTAAAAAAATTATACTAAAAAATTCTTTATTCTATCCTTGATTTTATCAAGTGATAACACAAGATAAAGGTAATAAGGTAATAAGGTAATAAGGTAATAAGGTAATAAGGTAATAAGGTAATATAAGTGCATATCTCATTTATTAAATAAATATAATAATTAATTTTAAATAAATTAAATAATGAGACTATTTAAAATTCTCTAATATAAAATGCACTCATTCAGAAAAATATTTGCATTAATACAATTAACATTAATATAATTAATAGGTGCCTAACGAACGCAATAATTTTTAAAGAGCTTTAATTTAAAGATGCCATCTAACCGCCTGTCTTGCAAAGGGTATAAATATAGTCATTTACATGAGCACTTATTTATGGTTAAATTAAAATTAACCAGTGAAAATTTCACAAACAGGCTAGATCATTAATTTTAACAAAATTTCTAATGGTTTTAAACCTTTATAGCAGCAATTAAATAATCATTGTCTTAAGACACAGAAGGATTAAAAAATCCTATTAATGAAATCATTGCAGGTTAGATTTGGCATAAAATAAAATCAATGTTGCCTCAATTAAGTTTAATAAAAATTAAAGTAAAGAAATTATTAGCAAATAATCGTTATAAACGGCGGCTCTCCTGCTCGTTGAGCAGGGGAGGCGGTTAGTATGTTGTTGGAAAATGATTTTGAGCTCCTCTTCAATAGCAGAGCCTATCAGCTAATTATTCACACTTACGTACGGATAAGTTAATGCAAAGAATAAAAGTAATATCTGATTTCACAGATACCTATAAAACAAACTTTTTATAGCATGTCATCTCTCTTATTGTTTAAATCATTCATCAAATCAATCAGCAGGATACATCAAGCATCTCTGAAACCTCAGATATCAGAAATGAGAATAACTCCGCAACTAATATATGCTAAAATTTACCAAAATAACATCAAATAATTTAAAACCTTATGGCCACTATTATAACGAAGTTTATAATAGTTAATAACTATCCTTTATCATTATTCTAATTGATAATTATTTTAATTTTTGTTAAAAAATATTTTTATTGATTTTTTAAGCTATTTTCTATAGTTATGGTATAAGAATTTATATTATTCCTATGGCATAGGAATTTAATTCCTTTCTTTATTAAGAAATCATAATTAAGAAATTATTCATATAAAACCATTTGGATAGCTAATTATGCTATTGATAATTGATAACTATGATTCGTTTACCTATAACCTTTATCAATATCTGTGTGAGTTAGGGGTTGATGTTCTAGTTAAGCGTAATGATGCGATATCTCTCTCTGAGATAGAAACATTAGCACCGACACATTTAATTATTTCACCGGGTCCATGTACACCTAGTACAGCGGGTATTTCACTAAGTGCAATTTCATATTTTTCCGGTAAGATTCCAATTTTAGGTATTTGCCTTGGTCACCAGGCGATTGGTCAAACCTTTAATGCTGCTCTTATCAAGGCAAGAAAAGTAATGCATGGCATGGTGTCAGCAATTAATCATAACCAACAAGGTATTTTTAAAGGATTAAATCGTCCATTACAAGTTACTCGTTATCATTCTTTGGTAATTGATGTCAGAACTTTACCTGCTACTTTTGAAATTACTGCCTGGACGACGTTACATAATGGAAATATTGATGAAATTATGGGTATTCGGCATAAAACACTAGCAATTGAAGGTGTCCAATTTCATCCAGAAAGCATCTTGAGTGAGCAAGGGCATGAATTATTAAATAATTTTTTAATGTATTAATTTAATAGAAATAATATCACTTTTGGTTATATCATTTCAATGATTAGTATAACTATCAACATTAAAATAAGTTTTACTTCTGTTTAAAATGTAAACCTTAATAGGAAAGAATGTTAGTATATAGCTCTAAATATATTTTATTTTTATCAAAAGTTATTAGCAAATCTGCTGCATGACGGTTAGGAT
>JBQMRQ010000056.1:0-1121 GCA_052174535.1 Arsenophonus sp. NC-WZS1-MAG3
AATCACGCATTGAACATCCTATAAAACAAACTATTGAATTAATAAAATATTTGGTATTTGGTTTAACCATTCTTATAGGTAATACTGACTTAATAATTTCATCTATTACAGCTTCTAATAAGGTATTTTGGCTAATTTCTTCAACATGCTGAATAAATTAAAAGAAAATAGTATCAATTCCCATTATTTTATTATTTCCATATTATAAAATAATTTGCTTTTAATATATAGACCTAAACAAGGTAATGTTCCATTTTTTCGCACTTCAGCTTCATGTTTGACTAATCGATGGGCACAGGTAATTGGTGCCGGCATAAAAACATCAGTTTTGTTATTAGCATAATCAAACATGATCTCTTTTAATCGCCTAGTCTTTGTTATAAAGTATTTACGGGATTTACTCCCTGATTAATATCAGGAGATTGTTTACCAATTGCACTGATAACAACGCAGGAATTGGCATCGAAACCCATCTTAGAGCTGGTATAGCTAATTTCACGTATCGTGTGACGCGTAATTTCTTCAATATCTACCCAGGCGCTGGTTATAATTTCACCGCCAACCATTACTATACCTGTTTTAACATAGGTTTCACATGCAACGCGTGCTTTTTTAGATCCTGTGCAAGAATTGCATCAAGAACTGAATCTGAAATTTGATCTGCAATTTTATCAGGATGACCTTCTGATACTGATTTAGAAGTGAAAAGATGAATGGTCATAAATGTTTTATTACCTTAAAAATTCGGAAAAACTGAATTAGATGTATTACCATCTAGAGATCTATTTTAATGTTAAGTTAGCGCTATTGATAGCTATTTTATATTTGTTGATGGAAAAACTGATCTACTCTATTAAGATAACGAGTTATTAATAAATTTGGCGTATGACGCACGACTACTAGGCTCTCGCTCTGATCCTTCATGAATTTGTTCATGGTTAGGAACTTAAATCGTTCTATGTTCTATAAGTAAAAGCAAAACAATTTTTGCTAAAAGCAAGTAGAATTAGTTTGCTGGATTTTTTAATAAAAGACTTCATCAGCGTGTATATTTTTTTACTTAATACATTAATGTTAGAGACATTAATTCTATGTTTAACTTAATAATCATCGTTTTTCCA
>JBQMRQ010000057.1:0-55535 GCA_052174535.1 Arsenophonus sp. NC-WZS1-MAG3
TTTTAACAACCTATTTTTATCTAATATAAATGATGTAGCGTTAGTTAGTAAATCAATTAACCAATATGGCAGATTTTTAATTAGGATATTCATATCTGTTAATTGATAAATCATCTATATTAAATGATGGTTAACATATTTTTACCTTATTTATTTATTAGCTGAGTAATATTAGGTGTTATATTTAGCTCTAATTCTGTTGTTCCTAACGGATTGGTTAGCAGCAGGCTATAATTAGACAACGTATATTGTTACAAAAATTGCCATAGCTTTTATTATTAGTGTCAATATAGGCAAAAGAAGCACGGGTTTGAATTTTTTTAGTTGTTAACTGTTTATTAAAAATACAATCGGTCAAAAAAATAGCAAGTAGCGGAATAAATTTCAATAATAGTGACGTAAACTAGCAAATTTCTTAGCCAATGGGTATCATTAAATATGTCTATTCAGACAAGTGATATTAATTGGTTAATATCGATCAGAATATTATTAATGTAAATATAACTACAATTAGGTAACATATCGCTTATTTATTAATTTCCCTAGTTTAACATTTTTAATTGTCTATTTTAATAAAGTAGAATACTACTTCAAAACTTTTTATTAAAGTTATTAGTTTTATTTTTTTGTGTTTAACAGATTATTGAAAATTAGCTAAGTTACTTGATTTAGTAACTATGACATTATTTGTATTCGGTATAAACTATAAAACTGCGCCTATAACGTTACGTAATGATTAATTTTAGGTTGAAAAAATTAAACACGCACTGGATAATTTATTTTAGCAGGCACTTTGTTCATAGCTGAGTTATACTTTATATATGTAACTGTAATAAGCTTTATCTATACATTGGTTTACAAGAGTTTTTGAAAGATCAATTAATTAATTGATTATGTAACTACTATCATAATTTAAATTTAAATGACATTAGAGCAAGTATTTATTTGACACCAAGATAATGCTACTGTTATCCATTTAATGCGTATTGCGAGTGAATTAGATTCATTACTTTTATAGGTGAGTCGCAATTTTAGGTCAAATTAATAAGCATTTTTAAAATTTTAGCATTATAAAAAGTTATCTAGTGAGTTGAAGTGTTTATTTCAACTCTCATTATTCAATTACTAAATCTATTCATACGGAAACAGAAATTAGAACTAATGAAATTTCTATTGCTTTTATTGCATGTGCACTAGCTCATCAGATTTTCAAATCACTGTATGAGTTGCATATTTTACTGGTAGGTTCTAGTAAACGATTGAACTGACTGCACGTCATCTGCGTGAACATCGTGTTAAGTGTTTGATTATAGCTAATCAAACTCATTAACGTGCTGCACATTTTGTTAATTAATTTAGTACAGAAATTATTACTTTAGCTAAATTGATACTCCTTTAGCGAGTAAAGATACTGTTATTAGTTTTACTGCTATTCCTTTACTGATTTTTAGTAATAGATATGGTTGAATAGGAAATAAAAGCCAGGTATAATAATCAAATGTTATTGATTGGATAATCCTGTTACACGAGATATTGAACTAGATATTGATAAATTAAACAATATTTATCTATTAGTATTAATGATTTGTATGCGATTATGCAATACAATATAGAACAAGGAAAAATGGTAGCAGTCCAGGAAAAATTTATTCTTGATAAAGAAAGTGCTTATTTTATGGAATGGTTACATTCTCAGCCATCTATCAATATAATTCGTGATTATCGTAGTTAAATCAAAGAAAATTAAGGCTAAAATGTCAGAAAAGCTCTTTGTTTCGCTGGGAAACAGTGTAGATAGCGAGCAAGTGATCAATAACTTGATCTATCAGTTAGTGAATTTCCTGATCTATTCACCAACTAAATTACTCCAGCAAGCAGTAATAGATGATCATATTTATCGTCTTAATCTTTTAAAAAACTAGCTTAGGGAGCTGGGAGAAAAATTAAACTATCCTTAGTAAGGATTAGCATAACGAATGAAGTTTTCAATAATTGCTAAGTTAAAAGCAATGCAGGAACGCTACGAAGAGATTCAAGCTTACCTTGTTAATTCTGAGGTGATCACGAATCAAGAGCGTTTTCAAGCCTTATCTAAAGAATATGCACAGTTAGCTGATATAACCAAATATTTTCAGTTATGGCGCGCTGTTCAGCGGGATATTGAATCGGTTGAAATATTACTGCATGATTCTGAAATGCGTGAGATGGCTCAAGAAGAATTAAAAGAAGCAAAAAAACGTAATGAAGAATTTGAACAACAATTACAGATTTTATTATTACCGAAAGATCCAGATGATAAAAAAAATTGTTTTTTAGAAATTAGAGCTGGTACTGGTGGTGATGAGGCGGCAATATTTGCCGGTGATCTTTTTAGAATGTATAACCATTATGCTGAATCCCGTCGCTGGCGTATTAAAATTATAAATGCAAGTGAAGGAGAACACGGTGGATACAAAGAAATTATTGCCAAAGTTTCTGGTGAAAGTGTATATGGTCGTCTAAAATTTGAGTCAGGGGGGCATCGTGTTCAGCGAGTTCCGGAAACAGAATCTCAAGGACGTATTCATACCTCTGCTTGTACAATAGCCATCCTGGCTGAAATTCCGGAAACAGAACTATCTAATATCAACCCTAGTGACTTAAGAATTGATACTTTTCGTTCATCAGGTGCAGGCGGACAACACGTTAATACTACTGATTCCGCGATCCGTATTACCCATATTCCAACCGGAATTGTGGTAGAATGTCAAGATGAACGTTCTCAACATAAAAATAAAGCTAAAGCATTATCGGTTTTAGCAGCCCGTATTCATGCATCAGAAGTGCAGAAACGCCGAGAAATAAAAGCATCTGAGCGCCGTAATCTACTAGGATCAGGTGATCGTTCTGATAGGATCAGAACTTATAATTTTCCACAAGGCCGCATTACTGATCATCGTATCAATTTAACTCTCTATCGTTTAGATGAAGTGATAGAGGGAAAATTAGATATGTTAATCCAACCTATTATTAATGAATATCAAGCAGATCAATTTTCTGCTTTATTAGAGTAAGGTTAATGAATTATCAGCATTGGTTAGCTTATGCGACTAATAAGCTTTGCTATAGCAATAGTGCAAAATATGATGCTGAAATTTTATTGCAATATATAACAGGAAAAACACGGACTTTCTTTATTGTATTTGGTAAAACAGAGTTAACCGTTAAGCAACAACAACAACTTGAGCATCTATTAACTCGTCGGGCTAATGGAGAGCCTATCGCCTACATAGTAGGCGAAAAAGAGTTTTGGTCGTTATCAATAAAAGTTTCATCTGTGACGTTAATACCTCGTGCGGATACAGAGTGTTTAGTTGAACGAGGATTACAATTATTATCAAAAAAACGAGAAGTAAAAATATTAGATTTAGGGACTGGTACCGGTGCTGTGGCATTAGCTTTAGCATCAGAGCGTCCAGAAGCGAAAATAATCGGTGTTGATGTTAGTGATGCTGCAATTATGCTTGCTCAACTTAATGCAAATAATTTAATGATTAATAATATCAAATTTTGTAAAAGTAATTGGTTTACTTCACTACCTATTCAGAAATTTGATATGATTATCAGTAATCCACCTTATATTGATGAAGGTGATCTACATTTACAACAAGGTGATGTGCGTTTTGAACCTAAAACAGCATTAATATCGGCTAATCATGGGTTGGCTGATATTCAATTGATAATTGAACAATCGCGTAATTATTTAATTAATAAGGGATGGCTTTTACTTGAACACGGATGGTTGCAGGGAAAGAAAGTAAGGCGATTATTTTCCTGTTATCATTATCAGAAGATAGTAACTTTTCAAGATTATGCTGGTAATGATCGTATTACAGTAGGTCAATGGGAATATGATGAAAATAATAACTGATTTAAATTTAATAAAGAATTATTGAATAAAGTATTATAGATGTTTCATGGATTACTTATTCATGATTGTTCGGTTGAATAAATTAATACAGAACTTAAGTTTCTGTGGTTGCTGAAGTAAAAAACAATATAAGCTAAGAACAATATAGAAATATAAGTTTTTTATTAAAAAAATTATTAAAACTGGTTTTAGAGGTGTAAAAGATGGGGGTTATTTGCTTTCTGAGGCACTTTTAGTTGGATATAAAGTGTTAATAAGCAGATAAGGGAGTCATTCTTTCATTTAAGGGCAATTTTACATGTTGCTACTCAATTACAGTTAGCAATTATGGCAGTTAGTTTCTAACTTAATTTATTCTATACGTTTGTCGAGAAGATGGTACTTTTAGTAAATTAACCCAATAAATAATGAGACGCTTACTAATAAGATGCTTAGTTTATTGGTCAAGAAAACAATTAGTTATTTTTCTTATCTGATTTTAAAAGATGTAGAAGAAACTTCATAATAAATTTTTATACGAAAAATATTTTATATAATAAAAACAGCATTAATGTAAGAAAAAATAGAACAAGTAATAAAAGTTTGCGAATATTATTAATATTTGATCTGAAAATCTATATGAAATATGACAGAAAACTTATTTTTACTCATCTTTAATTTTATTAAGTCTATAATTTTTTTTAAATTATTTTTGAGCAATGTCTAGAAGATCCTTTTTCTAAAATGAAAGGAATAGAGCTCTACTCATTAGAGTAGTAGGCAGTATGATATATTACATTGATCATCAAAAATCGTAACTAATTTACTGTTATAGTAAGGGTAAAGGATGCAATATAAAGTAGTCGCCATTGATGATATTAAAGTGGCAAATAATCTACCATTTGTTTTATTTGGTGGTATGAATATACTTGAATCGCGTGATCTGGCAATGAAAATTTGTGAACATTATGTCACTATAACACAGAAGCTTAATATTTCTTATGTTTTTAAGGCTTCCTTCGATAAAGCCAATCGTTCTTCGATTCATTCCTATCGTGGCCCTGGTCTTGAAGAAGGAATGAAAATTTTTCAAGAAATTAAACAAACATTTGGCGTTAAGGTAATTACTGATGTTCATGAGCCAGCGCAAGCGGTAACGGTTGCTGAGGTGGTTGACGTTATTCAACTACCGGCTTTTTTAGCCAGACAAACTGATTTAGTTGAAGCGATGGCTAAAACCGGTGCAGTTATTAATATTAAAAAACCACAATTTATTAGCCCTGTACAAATAGGAAATATTATTGAAAAATTTAAAGAAGCAGGTAATGAGAAAGTTATTCTCTGTGATCGTGGGGTAAACTTTGGTTATGATAATTTAGTTGTCGATATGTTAGGATTTAATGTCATGGTAAATGTATCAAATGGTTCTCCGGTGATCTTTGATGTTACTCATGCATTGCAATGCCGTGATCCTTTTGGTTCTGTTTCCGACGGTCGTCGTGCGCAAATTGGTGAGTTAGCAAGAGCGGGTATAGCAGTCGGTTTAGCGGGATTATTTCTTGAAGCGCATCCTGATCCGGATAATGCAAAATGTGATGGACCATCAGCACTACAGTTAGGAAAATTGGCACCTTTTCTTAAACAAGTTAAAGCCATAGATGATTTGGTAAAAAGTTTTTCCCAATTAGATACTACTAATTAATTGTTATCTTGTTCAATTAAATGATTTTATTACTATATTTTGATTTGATCGTTAGTAACGCCATGATGAAGAAAATGATAAAATTAGTTTACATGTTTTCTTTAATTATTTAAATTGTGATAGATCGTTGGGATGTGGTTCTTATAACCTTAAGAAGGTTACCTATTTTGATAGAAAAATAGAAGAAATTTTCCATTCAGTGTAGCAGATTGCGCAAAAAGTAAAATAAATTCATCATTCTTAGCAAGATCTATCTTATTTTAAGTTATATAAATATTTATTCTGAGGTTTCTATCCTAAAAGCGTTATTTTAATAGAAATTAAATTAATTCAATATTATTGGACTTTATTTTTGAACATAAAACCGATTAGATTTGTCCTCTCAACTGGCATGAGAGGTATTGGTAGAATGTCAATAGAAAGGATATTAAATTTAGTGAAACCAGGTTTTATACTATGTAGGCAAAGGTTATTGTTTTGTTCATAGAGAAATTTATAATCATATATATGATTTTAATTGTTTTTTTTCAAAAATCTACGGCCAGATAGTTCGGCAATAAAAATAATCCCATACTATGGGATCTACTTAATTCTCCTTATTAATAGGCTAATATAACTATTCACATTTTAAATGTAAAATTTTATTACTAATAACTCTATGATCATATAATCTTATTTATTATAGGCTATGGTGACTAATTTTATCTTCAATATTCGCAGCAAAGGTTTTATAGCATTTAACTTAAAATAAGTAAAAATGAGCTCTTTATCGATAATCAGCTTAAAAAGGAGAGCCTAATATACTCTGCATTAAACTGTTGAATGGTAATTCTCGCTATATAGAGCGAGTAAGCGATACAGATACGCTGCGATTCTTGAAATTTATATCTAAGTACTATTTATACTTTGCAGTATGTGAATCGTTCAAGATTAAGCTGATAGCTCTGAATGAATATATAAAAAGCATAAACTACGTAAAATCAGGAAGACAAATACGCAATTCATATGTTACACATCTTCTTTATTATCTAAAGAGATTTGATCTCTCCTACTGAAATTAATGTTAATAGATTAACTGAATTTTCATAACACCACAAATAGGCTATATATAAATATCTCCAACTCAGTCTTCAATTTTTTTAGATATATAAGTATATCCGCCTTTACTTAGAATTATCCTTTTTTTTAAACAATTCCTCTCCCCACGAGGATGGGAGAACAAGGGAAATTTAATGATACTGAATAACAACTATCATTGAGGAGAAATTAATAAAAGTATTCTTGAGATGAATTCATCACTTATAGAGAATTAGAAATAATCCTTGTTTCTTTACTCCTAGAACAAAGACAAAAATGGCTTGATAGATAGATCTGATGAATGCAAATCTATACATGATAACCATTACTGTTTTATAGTAGCAAAGAAGAGCATAGATTAGTTTACTTCAATATTATCTACATCCTCTCTTAAATCGCTTTGTTATCATTGATTCGGTTGTATAATAATTTTTTTGAAAACATACTAAAAGCATTAGTTTCTGGATGGTATCTATCTAGAAGAGCGCATATCCTTATCTACGGCACTTGCTCGCCTATATAGGTTTTTTATTTGCTACTAATTATTGTGCCTCTCCTAAATGATTTTCACTTTGCCGCTTTTCTAAGAAAGCCGTAATTATATTAAAAGCTTGTAGTTCATACAACTGTAAAGCTACCGAGCAATGGAGGTTAGAGGATAGCAGATTTATATTTTACAAACTGAAACTATTAATACATTACTTTTACTATTCTCATCTTATTTAGTCTGTTTTTAACAATAACTAGATGCTACTTAAATCCCTATTTTTCTCATCGCCATCCGAATTTATTTCCCAGAGGGTTACGCAAATATGATATCAAAATTGATATCTTCTATGACTTTTATATTCATAATCAACAACTCAATCAACATTTCTAATTCATGCTTCTTTGATCAGTAACGCTCTGTATATTAAATATACTATATGGTGTTAAGTTTTTATTTAAAAAGAGTATTCGAAAAAATCTAGCAAAGCGCTCTCATCAGGCTCCTGCATTACAACTATGATCTGATAAATCCTAGTGTTTTTCTGATATTAGGAATATCTGTACCCAAAAATAGTAGCAGTGTTATCTGAAGATACAGGTATGGACGTTGCTGTAAAGTACATTTTATTAAAAAGACAAAAGGAGAATACCTTTGTCGATAGCGTGAAATACCTCTGGTGCTGCTTTAAACAGGCTCGCTGCTATTTTTCTAAAAAGTATGCTATTACTGAAGGCGAAGAATATTCTATATCATTATTATGATCAGTAGATTAACAATACCCATCAGTAGACCTTAAAGCAGGAAAAGATTATATAGCGCTATATTAATCATATTCCAGTAATGTAATTTAACTTGCTATGCTACTTATAGTTTCTGATTAAATCAGAAATAAGGTACACTATTGCCGAAGTTATATAAAGCGCTGAAGATAGTAATTCATAAAAACCTAATTTTCTATTATGGTTAAAGGAGAATATTCCTGGCGCGCAGATCCATACAAATGTTGCTGTATAGCAACATCTTACTTTTACCGATGTTCAGATTAGCAATCATATAACGAAATTGTTATCAAAAAGCAATGAATAAAATAGAAAAATGAGAATTTTTAATTTAAATCTAGAATTAATGTCACTAAAATTAGTGCATTAGATCAAAAAAATAAATACTCTCATGAAATTTTAACTTACAATAAATCCAGTAAATTAATTTCTATTTGTTTTTATCAATAAGGAATAGTTTTTGATCTCTTTTAAAGAGAGATTTAGTTTCTAACTATTAAGAATCATATTATTCATATGACCCTCCTTTGATCTCTAGCGATTAAAACCGAGATTTATTCTTTCTTTTTACCTCATCATCTCCCGCTTCTCTATCTTTCTATATGGAAAGATAGCTCCCTTTAAAAGATCAAGAAAAATATTTTGTTGACTTTAATAAAATACCTTTGTTGCATTTATATTGCTTTCGACGTTGAATCGCAAGGAAGTAATAATTCCAATTTAAACGTTATTTTAAAATGAATCCCTATTTATTTTGCTGACTTCTATAAAGTTAAACTATTGACATACATCGAAGATAACTAAATTATTTATTTTTATGATGTAGTTTTTAGCAGACATCCCTCCTTCTCTAGTGCGTTTGTTAAATGTTTTCCTATAATTTGGGATTTTGCAATGATATCGTTGTAATATTAATGGAATATTCTTAATAGATAATATGTTTATTATAACAATATAGCTAGGATGAAGTGAAATAAGTTGCTTTAATATATGAATCGAGATCATCTAACAGATTCTCATTAATTCAACTAATGAGATCCAACTTTATCTTGGAATAAAGTGAAAAAAGTTGCTTTAATCTGTATGAGTGTTTGCTTTTTTATAGCAATTGCTTCTAGCAGAAACCCTTCTTACAGTAGTAAGAGATTTTTATTAATAACTTTTATTAATAAAAAGCTGTTTATAAAAATTTAATAATAAAATCCTAAAAAGATCAATTGGAGGTAACAAGATTTTCCCAACTATAAAATTATAAAAATTGCATACAATAAGGGATTAAATATTAATGTTTACAAAATTATTGGCCTTATAGTAAGTGAAATAATTAAATAAAATCTGCAAATAATATCTTGTGTTATTCATACCACTGAATTCATAGTATATCAATGCATTCAATATATATTGTTAATAGTAGTACAACTTACAAAGTTTGATATGTATAGTGTTTATTATCATTGGAATTAATTGAGTACGTAAAATGATCGAAGAAATGATCCATTTTACATTAAAATACGATTATCATCGTATTTCGCCACAATGCCTCTAAGCTGATATTGTTCTCACATCAGATTGCTATACAAATAGTTGGTTTAAGCATGAATCTTTTATATAAATATCTCTACTAGTTTAGCGAGTTATTTTATCCAATATGATCGTATGGGTAGTTTTTAGGCTAGGTTACTCTAAATGCTTTATAAATCTTCTCTCAATTCTTAATTAAACCTTATTTACCACGAGCGTCAAGGAAGTTAAATTTTATTAGCCGGTTTTAAGCTTTTCTTAGCAGTCTATAGTAACTAAGATACCATTGAAATAGTTGTTTTTCCGAACTACATTCCTTCACATATTGGCTTCATACTTCACTATCATAAAACCAGATTCAATTAGATTCGTTGTTCTTATTAATGTCCAATGCGCAGCGTACTGACAGGAATGCGTAAAATGTGGCTGTTATTCTCATTCTTTCTCTAACTTCTTCATTGCTGCAGAATATTTCTCTAAAAATATTACTAATAAACAACAAAGGCTTTATTAGCGGCATCACAATTTGCTACTAAGCTACCTTAGCTCACACTTAACTTTTGGTGTTACATGTATTTAGTGAGCAAATCGTTAATATATTACTATTTTTTATATCTTTATAACTACCCCGCAGTGTTGTAGCTACATATCTAGGAATATTTTTACTCATTGGATTCCAAAAACCAAGCACCGTGCCCCATTGTTTAAGCCCTGGAAGATACGGTTAATCCTTGCACTTCCAAGGGTATTGAGAAGTTCGACCCAGTGCGCTTCTGACTCTTAATAACTATATTTTATCGTAATGAGCTTATTACCATCCATGCAGTTCCGATAATAATGAGGCAGCAGACAAAGACGATCAGCTTTCCTAACAGGATAGAATATTCTATCGTTCTAGAAAAATAAAAACAATATATATCGCTTAAATCAAGCAGCTATCATTGACTGTACTCTTTAAACCATGCTGTCTCTGTATGCTAATGGACTTAAGTGGAGAGACCATGTGCTTTCACCGAAAAGTACCTATAGCTTCGTGAAAATCACGGGTGGAGATGTGCTACCAAGTACGAGCTATGGTTGCAACTCTTTGCTGCTTTTTACGCCTCAGATAAGTCGACAATGAGCTATTAAAAGATATTCTATTGCGCTACAATCCTCGACCTTAAGCACTTTAATTTCAACATAGGCAATATCAGTCTGTATGATATTCGTTACCCAAATAACTATTACAAATGACGGATTAACAACAGCCTATAAGGTGGCGTTAAGCATGTTGTTGGAATCATGCTTTCAAGTTCTACCTTAATGATGGTGTCTATTTATTAGCGCTGTCACTATTATGAATGAGTTAATCTAATCGATCAGGGTAATATCTGATTTCACGGATATATGTAAGGTAGACTTTTCATAGCATATCACCTCTCTGTTATTGAAATAACATACAAAATCAATTAAAGGATACACTAGAATCAGTAAAAACTGCATACACTAGAAATGAACATAATATCAGTTCGGCGATCAGGATTGACTTTTCAGTATAAATTTATGAGGAACTAAATGATTTGCTGGAAGATATTTTATATGGCGGTGAGGGAGGGATTCGAACCCTCGATATGTTTTTACATATACACACTTTCCAGGTGCGCTCCTTTAGCCACTCGGACACCTCACCACCGATCATCATGCTAATTTAATATTATATTAAAATTATGGGATTCTCCTAGTAGGAGAAAGGAGACTAACTATCAATAATATATTGCAGCTTTTTCTCTTTCTAATTTAGAATATAAATAAAAGAATAATTTGTTGAAGATATATTCGATATTACCGTCAGTATCTTATACTAATTATTAGTAAATAAAATTATTAAATGCATAATATAAGTTAGAAATAATAATGAATGAATTTTCTGTAAAAATGCTGATTTTAGGAACACAATTTAATTGTTTTCTAAAAAATTATTTAATCAAACTTTTATTTGATTAATGATTAAAAATCAATTTAAATTATCTTGATATTTATAATAAAATAAATTTTTAATCTAAAATTACTTGCTAGTAGCAAGATTTTTAGCATTAGTAATTAAGACTTAATTAATTTTTCTTTGATCTTATCTCTACTGTTTCTAACAGTATCAGTTAATATAATAAATTTTATCAGAAATAGCAGTTAATTAATTTTTAATAAAAAATGAAATACTGTTATTAGCAGAAACGGTAATTGTTTTGGTGCTTTGTTATTGGCAAAATCTTAGTTTAAAGATAATGTAGAGCATGATTCTTATTAATATAAATTCAGTTATTTTATCACTTTATTTTATCTGTAAGTGAATTATTTTTAACCAAGTGATAAACTCTATGTAGAAAAGTAATTAGTTTATTACTAAAATAATAATAACGCGTAAAGATTTAGTTATCTTACCGAAGAGATGACTGTCAATTAGTGATTATAGTTGACAGCTTGCATAAAAATCTAATAGGTAAGTTATATATATTTAGTATAGCCTATTAATTATAGGCTATTATCTGATTAATGGTTGGTAATTTGTTTATTCTACTAATGATATAACTAACTTACCCGGTTTGACTTCAAGTCCTTTAACTATTTTTTTAGCTAATGCTTCTGCATGATTTTTTTCTGGTTGTAATAAATACACAGGATTTTTTTCAAAATAGGATTTTAATGAATTATTAAGAATAGGAATTATTGGAGAGATGATTGAGGTTATTTTTTCTGGTGTAATTTTATTATCAGAAATTATTAACTCTTTTAAATAGATAGCACCAGAAGCTACGTCAAAATAGGGTAGTGAAGTAATAGTTAAAGAGACTTCTGCATGCGTTGAGCCTAATAGTGTTTTAATCTTAATTTTAGCTATTCCAGTTAAGGAAATTTTATTTGGCTCAATCCTGCCTATTTGAGTAGAAAGATTAGTTATATCGATACTGGCATTAGCAATTCCAGTAATGTCTATTTTTTTACTATAGTGGGTATGTTTGGCGAGATAGTGATTAATGTTATCTTCACTAATACTAAATTTGGTTAATTGATTGCATCCAGCTATCAATCCGTATACTAATAATAGTGTTCCTGTAAAAAAGTGCTTCATATTTTATTTTTCTCCTATAATTTTGATAGTAAGATTGCATCCAACTATTCATGATTATAAATAATAGTTTTTTGCTGATTAAACTGTTGGTATAAAACTCATAAGGTTAATGATTTTATAAGGTTAACGGATGTCATCTATGATATATGTTGAATAGCTTGACTTTACGAGAATAAGTAAAACAAACAAACATTAATTTTAAGCAGTAATTAGATTGACCTTACTGTCCGCTTGCTTAAGCGACGATAAGAAACCTAAATGTACTAAGGGTATTGTTGAAGTTAATGAAAAATTTTTCATGAATCCTTTAAAGAAATTGTTATATATGACATATAGCAAAGCTAAAAAATAATAGAAAATAGGAGATAAAGGAAAGAAGGAGTCGCAGTCTTAATTGCTTGAGATTGATCGGAGATCATATGAATATGAGATTCTTAAAGAGCTTAATATAGAATTTGTTAGCCGTTTTATTGAGATAATTATTGATAAAGAGTCTATCTTTTGCTCGGATAAAACAAAATCATACAAACTGTTACTAACAATTATGAAATTAGTTAGCATTGCCTAAATAATATTGGATAACTAGAGATTATTTGTAAGTAATTTTACATTTAAAATGTGAAAGTTATATCAACTAATTAAAAGGATGAACTAAATAGGATTCCATCCTGAATGATAGTTTTATTTATCAAATTATGAGACTTAGAGAAGATTGTTTGAACCATACAATTAAATATAGAGGTAACTATAAATTGGCTCTGCGAGCAAAGCTACAATTTTTGTTATCATAGCTGATCATTAACATCAGGATCTTGCTTTACCCTTAGTGATAGTAAGGGTATCGCTTAGCTATAGTAGACACAGGTTCTTTAGCTTTTCTTAAAAACAGAACTAATTTTAGGTGTTGGAGTTATCTAACGATAAGAGTCTCATCATCATGAGATTTCCTCAACTTATATGCCTTATAGTTATATAAGCATGATTAGGGATCTACGACGAGCTCTATATAATGATATGGGACAAAACCGATATATCTTTTTTAAACTAGATGGATATGCGAAAATCTATTTATAATATATACATGAATAGAGATTACATTTTTAATGTCTTTGATCCAAAAAACAATGAGAACAAATTTTATAAATAAAACCAAAATAATAATGACCAATTTTATCCACTAGTTTAGCAAAATAGTTATTTTAACTTATGGTGATGCTTACGACTCGCTGATACACTTTATTAATTTAATATAACCGCTATTAATAAAGATATTATATGAATCTACTCAAATCCTTAGCAGCAATAAGTTCTATAACTATGTTTTCCAGAGTACTAGGATTTATTCGTGATGTGATCATCGCGCGTTTTTTTGGCGCTGGTGCACCGACAGATGCTTTTTTTGTTGCTTTTCGATTACCAAATCTTTTACGTCGAATTTTTGCCGAAGGCGCATTTTCGCAAACATTTATTCCTATCCTTACCGAATATAAAAATCAGAAAGGTGATGAAGCTACTCGCACTTTTATTGCTTATGTTTCCGGTTTATTGACATTAATTTTGGCTATCATTACATTATCTGGAATATTAGCGGCACCTTGGATTATTTATATTACAGCCCCAGGTTTTATTGATATATTGGATAAGTTTGATTTAACTGTTCGTTTATTAAGAATTACTTTTCCTTATATTTTATTAATCTCTTTAGTATCATTGGCTGGTGCTATTTTAAATACTTGGAACCGGTTTTTTGTTCCTGCTTTAGCACCTAGTTTACTTAATATCAGTATAATTATGTCAGTACTATTGTTAGCACCATATTGTGAACCGCCTATTATAGCGGTAGCATGGGGGGTTTTTGTCGGAGGTATTTTACAGTTGCTGTATCAATTACCTTATTTACAAAAAATTGGCATGTTAGTTTTACCGCGTATCTCTTTTTGTGATAGAGGTGTGTTGCGAGTAATGAAGTTAATGGGGCCGGCAATTATTGGTGTTTCTTTAAGCCAGATTTCTTTTATAATTAATATTATTTTTGCCTCATTTTTACAATCAGGCTCTGTCTCATGGATGTATTATGCTGACCGATTAATGGAGCTCCCTACCGGTGTTTTAGGGGTGACACTTGGTACTATCTTATTACCTTCTTTGGCAAAAAGTTTTTCAACCGGTGACAATAAAGAATATCAGCGTTTGATGGACTTGGGGTTGCGACTTTGCTTTTTGTTAGCTCTACCTTGTAGTATTGGACTGGCTATTTTAGCTAAACCGTTGACTGTATCACTTTTTCAGTATGGCAACTTTACCGCCTACGATGCAATAATGACCCAATGGGCATTAATTGCCTACTGCATCGGTTTAATGGGGTTAATTATCGTTAAGGTAATAACGCCAGGATTCTATTCAAGGCAAGATATTGAAACACCAGTAAAAATCGCAATTATTACTTTAATTTTGACGCAATTAATGAATATTGCTTTTATTGGTCCGCTGAAACATGCTGGATTAGCCTTATCAATCAGCCTAGCGGCATACTTTAATGCTGTGATGCTTTATTGGCAATTACGTTGTCAGGCAATTTTTATTCCCTTATCTGGTTGGGGGAAATTCTTACTAAAATTAATTGCTGCTTTAATTGTTATGGTAATGGTATTGTTGTTGGTATTAAATTTTATGCCGCCTTGGGAATATGGAAATATGTTGATGCGAATCACTCGGTTGTTATTGGTAGTTTTTGCCGGAGCAATAAGTTATTTTGCTGCATTATTTGTTTTTGGTTTTCGTTTGAAAGACTTTTTTTATAACAGGTTATTTAATTAATTTAATGACAAATAAATCTGATTGAGTAATCCTTAGTAAGGTGAAGAAGTGTAAACGAGTTCTTCATTACCAAACGAAACTGGTAAGCTTACTGATTTTCAATTTTAAAATAGTATTGGCACTAGACAGACTTGATGCGTCCGAGTGGACTCGAACCACTGATCCCCACCATGTCAAGGTGGTGCTCTAACCAACTGAGCTACGGACGCAATAAAAGTTCTATCGCGATAATGTGGAAAAGGATATTAATGGGTAGTTTCTATTATAGCAAGAGAAAAATATAATTTTATCTCTAACTGTTCGTACTTAATGCTGTTCAGCATAAAAAGAAATTTTTATTTTAATAGTTAAGAAAAGAATCGCAATTTAATTCAACACCAAAGCTATTTTTTAATAAAAGGAAATAGAACTACTTTATTTAGTTGGGTCTGCAGTAAGTGAAAATTTTATCAGATAGTGTGGGTTTTAATTTAATCCCTAATTTTATAGATATTAATCCTAGTAATTGGATTAGTAACCTTTGTTTTCTCTATTTCATATAGTTTTCCTGACAACAATTCTATTGCCTATTTTCGCCTACATAAGTATCGGTAAAAGTAACCTGGTCTTCACACAGAATATATTTGTATGGAGTTTTGTACGCAGGAACTCTCTTTATCAGTAGAAGAAAAATTTTATTTCTCAGATTTTTTACGGGTCTTCATCTCTAGCGCTTTATATACTTTCGATAATAGTGTGCCTTGTTTATAATTTAAAAAAATTATAGTAACGGATATTTTTAAAATATTTAGTCAGAATATTGCTGATATGATATATAGAGCCTTATCATTTCTTCATGTGTTAGTGTCTACTTCTGATCTTATTAAATATAGTGGTCATAGTAGTGACAAGCTATTCCCCCTCTTGTAATATCAGAGTTTTGATGCGGATATCGAGGCGTTTAAAGTAGCGATACAGGTATTTTATTCATACAAGACTCATTTTCTCTTTTTAGCGAAGTGCACTTTCCAGTAACGTCCTTATTATTTTTTAAGATAACGCTGAGACTGCTTCCTGATGTAGGATATATACCAAAAGACTAGGAAACATGGGATTTGTCAAGTCATTACTATAACATATTAGTCAAATAACAGCGCCTTACCAGATTTTTGGCCATTTTTAAAGAGGAATTTACGCTATACAGTAGATTTAATATCTAGACCGCTACAGAGTTGACGAAGACATGAGTTAGGTAGATGCTGATTGAGTTGTTGATCATAAGTATGAAATTCAGAAAAAATATCAATTTTGATACCTTGTTTTGTGCCTACTTCAGTGTAGCGCGGATAGCGGTGCAAAACAGAACATTGAGAATAGCAGTCTCACTTATTATTGAAAAAGGTCAAAGGAAATGGGTATGTTAAAAATAATGTCTTCCTAGTTATAACAATCGGGAAAAATATGAACCTGTTGTACTAACTACCTTTAGTGGTTTTAAAGCTAAATAAGCCGCGAATTTTTGATTTATAGTCTTAGGAAAAATGGTGGAAATACATTCAAAATAGGCAGAACAGTTAGCACCGGATAAAAAACTTTATGCTATAAAATTGCCGCATACAAGGAATTCCCTGTTCTCTATAGATAGGAGAACATCCAAGAACTGATGCTTTTAGCATTTTTTAAGGAATTTATTCCAGACATCGTTAATAGTAAGAAATAGTTTAGGAGAACGAGAGAGAGGAATATAAAATTGGAATAAATTAAACCCTATAGGGTATCATTTGCTAATGAAGCAGAAATGGTCATCATATCTAAATCCGTATTCGTAAGCTTTATTAAGCTGAATTATTTGTTAATGGAGAAAAATAAATGAAAATAATCCCAACTCTGTATAGGTATGAATTTATCGGTAAGCATATTTTTAATTATTACTCCTTAATATAGTCATATCCAGCGTTATCGGCTTGGGCGGCTAGGTTGAGGTTTGCTCAAAATTACGGATAATATATCATTGTAGGCGGGATAATACTGTATGATAAAATAGATCATAAAGAGCTTTGGGTAATCATGCAGTATAACAGGAGAAATTAATAGTGAGTCATTTTGAATTGCCGGTTTTATGTTTTATAGGGCCTTGTTGATATATTTAGATTAATTCTTGAAAATTAGGCTATGATAATAAAGGTTGTTAATTTCCTTATAGAGCAATTTATAGTTACTTATATATTTCAATTGTTGTGGTTAAAACAATCTTATCTAGGTCAGATAATTTGATAAATAAAACGATCCTTCATCATGAAATCTATTTAGTCCATATTTTTAATCGTTTGATATAACTGTTCACATTTTAAATGAAGAATTTTTTAGCATAAATATTTGCTTATCTAAGCTTTATTAGGCTATGGTAACTAATTTATACGCGCTAGCAAAGTTTTAGTATTATAGTTCCATATGAAAAAAGATGGACTCTTTATCAATGATTGGCTTAAGAAGACAGTCAACATACTCTGCATTGAACTCTTCAAGAATCTCATATATCACACATGACCCTATCGATCTCGGGTAATTAAGACCGCGATTTATTTTTCCTTTTTATCTCCTCCTTTTTTTTCATTTTTTAGCTTTTTTATATTGGATATAACGCTTCTCTTTAAAGGATTCATAGAAAATTTTCATTGACTTTAACAATACCACTTAGTCTATTTATATTGGTTGTGATCGCTATATCTAGATGGATTCTAGAATAATATATAAATATTTTAAAATATGTTGGTATATTATATATGTGTTTGTAACAATAGATAAAAATAAGCTATTTGGGCTCTAAAATTTATCTTTATAAGAGAAATTTCTTATTTAGTTTCAGATATAAAATAGAATATAATAATTTTTATAATAAAAAATACCAATAGATATGCTATCTTATATATGTTAATGGAGTTTTCAACTCAATTGAATAAAATATTTATTTAATAAATATTTTTATATAAAGTGTGAATTATCACGTGCAATATATATCAGTTATTAAGAATATTCAACGTTAATTTATTATTAAATTATTTTTATTTAGTAGTATTTACTAATCAATTATACTACAAATATATTTAATATAATTTTTTATTTTAAATTTAAAGCAAATAATATGTAATATATAATATCTTTATAGTTAAACTATAATTAGATATATATCTAAATACTTTTATTCTTTAAACATTATTGATATTAATTAATTTAATACAGTTAAAGACACAATTATAAGTTAATAACTGATATATCATATAGATTAGTTTTTAATCTAAAATAGATTAAAGTAATTTATTGTTTTAATATATAAGAATATGATTATACTCAATACAATATATAAGTTATAGAAGTTATTTTTTTAATTTTAGTTTATAAATTAATCAATTATCTATTTGATAGAATGCCTGTTACAAAAATTTTTTAAAAAATTTTTAATTTGCATTACCATAATCATGTTTTTATAAAAATAGTTTATCTATGACTAATAGATATTAGATGTAATGCTTTATTAAAAGTACATAGTTAATTAACTTTATTTTTTAATAAAGTTTAAGAATTTATTTTTACTATATCTAAATGATTAGATTTTAAAAAAACTAATACTATTTTTTATCATTTAAAGGTGTTCTGTAGTATTTAATTATTAGTTTTGATTACTAAAAATAGCTCTTTAATAGATGTTTTTAATTAGCTAGGTAATTGAATAAAGGCTTTGTTATGAATATTAATTGTTTAGTCCAGAATTATTATATAAACCCCCCCTTTATTACCCTTGTCACCACCTCTATTATTACCCTTGTCACCACCTCTATTTATAAAGTAGAGAGCTACTAAGGGATATAAATTAAGGGGAAAATTATCATGATGAGGTTCCATCATCATGTAATTCAAATACCTAAAATTAAAGTTGCTATTCAGGCAACATAGCATTTGCGTTTACTTTAGCTAAATGTTTATGACATACTTAAACTTTAACTTTTATAAATGCCAAAAACAAGATGATGTTAATATCATAGTCATATTTTCCATTGTTTGCCGATTATGCTGTCGGTCACTAAATAACTCGTAGTAGTTTTTATGTAAAAAATATTTTTTTATTTTATTTTTGTCTGGACGAAAGCCCTATGTAAATTCCTTAACCCTGTTGTATCTTGATATGCAATGGATTGCTGTTTACGCAATAAGGAGAGATAATTTTTATAAAATTTTTCGTTAAATTAGGGAAATAAGCACTGAAGGTTATCATATAAAGCATTTAAAAGCTACGAGCTAGGTTATCCTGTAGGTAGAAGATGTAAATATCTTCTGAAAATACTAAATGAAATTGCACAACGTTATCTTTTCATGGAAAGATATTCACGCCATTTGAAGGATTTTTATCCATCTTTATAAGTGTAAGAATGCGGTCAATGTTTGATGCTTTTTACCTGATTTTAACTGAGTATATCCATATGTATATGTATTGGTATTTATAGATAATAGCAAAGAATTTATAACCGACTTTTTGATCTATGAAAATATTCAGTTACCAAAAAATAGAAATTTGGCAGTTTATGTGCAGAGTTTGATTATAGAACACGAACTTAGTTCGTTGCTGTATTATCAAATAAATGATATTCCCTAGCGCGATTTAATTGATGCATGGATAGGATGATAGACTGCAAGTACATCATTTCAATTTCAGTTAAAAGGTTGAGATCACTCTGCATTGATATGTTTTAGTGTACAATCAGGAATTACTCAATCAATATTGGCTAATAAAACTCTATTTCAGTTTATGAAATAATTGGTTTAAAGTTAAATCTGAATTATTTAAAGAACCCACTATCTTCCAGGAAAGTAATAGATAGTAATTTTGACATTTTAGTGGTAAGCTGTTACGCGGATATTTATTTAGATACCGAAAAATCTATCAAAGTTTTTAACATTAATTAAACGGATTAAATTTTATATTTAAGATTGATGGATAGCATTAAATATTCAAATATTGAAAATGAAATTATAGTTCACTGATTTTCAAGGAAAAGTCAATATTAATGTTGATGTAATTTTTAAATTAAACTATGATAAATAATCATGTCAGAAATAAATTTATAATCCTTCGACCTCAACTGTTAGTTTATGACTGAACTATAAAAATTATATCATATTAAAAGTTAATAACTAAAAAATGGTTAGAAAGTTATATAAATAATTTTATTAATTAATGGAGAGATATTTTATTTAAAATTCTAGTTAATAAATTGTTTTATTAGTATTTTATAAGGATACTAGTAATTTATTGCAATTAATCTTAAAGGATATAAGTAGTATTATAAGTATAATAAGTTTTATAAGTACAAAAGAAACGTATATTAATCTACAATAGCAATTAAAAATAAAGAAGTATTCTTATCAATAATTATTTATTTACTTATTGATTAAAGATTAAACTTATTTAGAGTTAAATAATAGTTATCTGGATGTAGTTAACTTGCCAGGGATGGCAATCTCTATTTTAGATCCATGTATGATTTAAATAAGAGATAGATCGCTTTATTTATCTTTAGATAAATAAGATATTTATTTTTATTAGTTAATTTTTTAAAAAATTTAGCTTAAATAAAAACAATATTTTTAGTATTCAATGATAGGATGAATAAAAAATAACTAGTTTTATAAAACTTCTTGCTTTACTTGCAGCAAGATTTGTAGATAGATCTATATTTTAATTGTTATGGTTTTAAATAATCTATTTTAGGATAGATTATTCAGTAAATAAAACTGATCCCACACCATGGAATATTTATTCAGTTATCCTTTTAATTAGCTAAAATTGCTATTAATATTTTGAATATGAAATACCTTAGAAACAAATCTTTGATTACATAATCTTATTATGTGATGCTGACTAATTTTATACTTACTGGCAAAAGTTTTGTATTATTTAATCCACCCAAGTAAAGGGTGAGCTTTGATCGATCATCAGTTCAAAAAAATAACTTATACTCTATACTAAACATTAAACTCTTGACGAATTTAATCTTTACGTGACCGTCTTTCTTTGCCCATTAAGACCGCGATTTGTTTTTATACTTCCTCCTCCCGTTTTCTAGCTTTCCTATGTGAAAAGTAACGCTTCATTTTAAGGTATTTATAGAAAAATATTCCGTTATTTTTAATAATACCACTTAATTCATTTAATATTCCTGTCGTTTCTGGGGTAAAGAAATTAGCAATTAAGCTAATTTCTGATATATGAAAATTGGAGACCCCTGGCTTATCTTACTAATTGATTTCATAGATGATCTCAAGAACAGATAGATATTATTTACATGAAAGTCTACCCTACAGATATCCGCTAAACCAGATATTACCTCTAGCCCTTTACATGAACTCATTTGTAATGTTACTAGAAATGTGATAAACATCGCTATTGAGATGGAGTTTGAAGCCATGAGTGCGATAATATGCTCAATCGCTATCTTGTCGATGAACGTCATTCATCCTCCGTAACGATTATTTGCTATAATGAAGCAATACAGATAAATATTTGTGATGTTAAAATTATAGTGCATAAGGTTTATGAGATCAACAGCAGTAACGGAATATACCTCAACAGCTAGAGTCTTATCTTTTATCTAAGCGTGCAAAATATCGAGAAGTTGCTACCAATAGGGTTTGTACCCACAAATAAGAAAGCATTATCCATCAGTGATTTTCACGAAGTCATAAAGGGCTTTCTCGATAAGAAAGTGTATGATATTTTTTGCTAAATACCATTAGCAGACTAAAACAGCAATGCCTTAAAGGGCAGAGTGAATTGTATTTGTGTAATTTAAGCAATATATATTACATTATTTTATTCCCCAATGGCATTCCACCATGTTAGAAAAACTGATCACCTTAGTTGCTGATAAAATCGGCGGTATAGTGCATATGGATGCAAAGAACTCGTTGTAATTAAAAATGGTTATTAAGAGTCAGAAGCACACTGTGCGAACTTATTAATTTCCTGCGAGCGCGTAACTTAACTATATTTCTCAGGCTTGATTAGGCATGTTACTGCCATTAGTTTTAGAATTTAATAGGAAAAATATATCCGGATATGTAATAGCAACGCTATTGGGATCATGTGGATACACAAAATAGCTGATGTGCTAATTTCACTCTCCAAAGACATTCAACACTTAAGGTTAAGTGTATGCTTCTGGAGTTTTGATAGCAGAGAGACTTAATGCTAATAATAAATTACTTGATATTTTGTTAGTAAGGTTTCAGTGTATTCCTCAGCGATAAAAAAATTAAAGAAATATAAATAGAAATATAAATAAGAGCTTGATGGTATTTTTTCATTTTCATTAGCATAGTATGGATAAAAATAAGAACGCTGAATACGATTGAAGTAGATTTTGCGACAGTGAAGCTATGAAGTTGAGGTGAGAAGTACTGTTTTTTTGAGAAAATAATTTTTCAATGGTATTAAAGCTTGCTCTCTACTAATAGAGGTGTAGAACTAGCTAAAAGGGTGTTGACCTCTTTATGTGGGGGATATTATTCCTCATCCCTGGTTGGTAAACAGTAAAAATTTTTAAGGATGGAGACCAGATTCATGAAGCATCAGAGAAGAGTCTGATTGCTATCCACTTATATTTGCTAATAACTCGACAGAGATAATATCTAGTTTCTGGGGATATCTGTAGACTATCCTTTTCATGTTATATCATCTCTCTGTTATTGAAATTATTCACGAAATTAATCAGCAGGGATGTGCTAGGATATCTCCATAACCCTTATACACCAAAAATGAGCATAACTATTGACAATATAGGTATAATTACTTATATTATTAGCAATTTGCATATTAGTATATTATTCATTTTTGTTATGAAATAACAAAGTAACCTTTCCTGAGTTAAAGAATGCCTTGGCCAACTATTCTAATTTTTGATTCTGGTGTTGGTGGGTTATCTGTTTATCGTGAAGTCAGACAGTTATTGCCAAATCTATGTTATATTTATGCTTTTGATAATGATGCTTTTCCTTATGGGAAAAAAAACGCAGAATTTATTATTGAACGTATTACCCGCTTAATCGAGAAAATTCAACAAAAACATGCCTTATCAATAGCAATAATTGCTTGTAATACGGCAAGCACGATCAGTTTGCCTGTTTTAAGAGCGTATTTTAAATTTCCAATTATTGGAGTTATTCCTGCAATAAAACCGGCAGCGAAATTAACACGTAATGGAATTATTGGATTATTAGCAACCAAAGTAACTATTAATGAAAACTATACTAGAGAACTTATCGAACGATTTGCCGTTGATTGTAAAGTTGAGATGACTGCTTCATCAGAACTAGTTGAATTAGCAGAAAAAAAACTCCATGGTCAAGTAATTTCAAAAGAAGCGTTATTGCATATTGTAAAACCGTGGTTAAAAATGAAAAAACCTCCTGATACCATTGTGCTCGGGTGTACCCACTTCCCGTTATTGTCTGGAGAACTAAAAGAAGTGTTCTTTAAAGAAACTATGCTCATTGATTCTGGCGCTGCAATTGCTAGACGAGCAGTTTGGTTAATCAATAATTATCAAAATTTAATTTTGACAAAAAATAAAAATATCAGTTATTGCACTAAAATGGATATTGAAGCTGAAAAGCTTACCTCTTTACTGATAAATGAAGGCTTTAATCAGTTAAAAAAAATTTATATTTAAAAGCTGATTTATTGAGATATAAACAAAATCAGGCATTATTTAAAATAACAGTTGTTAGCCCGGCATAAAAGTATCTATAATGTAGATACTTTCCCATCACTGATTAAAGATAATCATTAGATTTTTAGTAAGAAAAGTAATTGATAAAAAGAAAAATAAAAATAACTAGTGTTTACACTTTATAGGTAAAAGTTTTTTATATTCTACTTCGTAATTAAAGTGATATATTATTTAATAATTAATTAGACAATCTACTTCTATATGAGAATGAGAAGTACTGCTTCGAAAGAAAAAATATCATCAAAATATTTAACTTTAAACTCTTGAAGAGAAATAAAATAATTAGTTCATATATAAACTATTAAAACTAATAAGCAGTAACGCTACTTTGGATAGCGCAGCGGCAATTGTAATAAAATGTTGATAAAATTAGCTGAACTAAAAGGCTTTTATAACTACTAAAGCATTTTTGAACACCAAAGGTTTTGATTGAAAAGTTTAATCATGTTTTTAGATTAAATGTTAACACCAGTAGGCTATTGTAACATAAGGAAATTGGAGCGTTCATTTAAGGAAAGCTTACTTTCTTTTCGATGATCAGCGGAAAAGACAGATGAATTAAGGTATGGGAATCTATCCCAAAGAGACGGGTAATAACTATCAGAGTAGTAATTAATAAGGATTATAATCTATTAAGGAATAGATTAGAAATAGGGTATATTTAGCCTAGCATCTTCAGATGCTAATCTATATTAGATTAAATAAATAGGTGAAAAAAGCTTTATCTAGGCGAACGATCTTTTAGATGATCTGAGAAGATCATAGCCGTATTGTGATTGTGAGATACGGTCCAGGACTCCTTACAAGAAGTCTGTAGTAGGAAATATTCCAATATGGTGTGGGAAGCCTTTATTGCAGGAATGCCGAGTGTATTAAAGAAGACATTTAAATTATAAAGTGCTTTCAGTTATTAAAAGGTAAAAAAATTAATAACTTTAGCAATTGATGTTAGCGATAAAAACACTGGCAGAGAAATGGCGCTTCTGTGCTAACTTCGTACTAGAGCAGCCCATAACAATACAAAGGATGTAAGAGTTAATTGAAGTTACTGAGCGTAAAGAAAAATGGCACACAGTCGGTTAACTAAAATTAGATTATAAAATCCCCTAGTTTAACCTTAGGGGGGGGATTAAGACTGGTTAGCTAGAGTATTGTGTAGGGGGTAAAAATTCTATGTGTAGTAAAAATGCCTTAGAGATACGATAGGAATATTGATGTTTAAAAAGGAGGAAAACAAAATTAAATATCCTGATAATAGGATATAAACAATATTGATTTGAAGGCGTGGAGCTTGTGATTTAGAACTACGGTAACTCTCAGTAGTTACCGTGTTAAATCGACAACATGGAATTACGGATATATGATTAAAACTTAAATTAAATAAGTTAACTAGTAACTTAGTCCTAAACGAGTGAATGTAGCTTAATTTTTTATACAATACAAAATATCTTATATGCTCTTTCATGTCTAGAGTAGACTATTAAAAATAGAGTACTCATCTCCAGAGGAGATGAGATAGGTGTTGCACGGTTGCAATTATCTTGTATTATGAAATATTGAGTTAAGCTTCATAATGAATAACTCTTACCTTTTATTGCCAGTGATTTGGTCTGGAATTCTAAAGAAGATTACCAATGATAAGGAAAGTAAATGAATTAAGCCTCTTATGGCTTATGATTAGTACTCACTTATGCTATAATAACATATACAAAGAGATAGAATCGAAGCTTAGAAAGTGGTAGAAAAGTCTGGATTGGAAATTTAAAACTCGACTTTCTAAACTCGAGCTGTTACTAATTGCATATCAGGATGTTGTAGTACATCTATTACTAGATCTTATACATATCGGCAGTTATGTCATAGGCGTGATTGCAAAAGAAGTAGATAAAATTCAACCTTTTGATTGGTCATTTATTATATTGTAAGTCAATGACTGGAGTGAACTCGTAATAAGGTAATCAATAAGAAAATCTGTGGTTGGTATATCCTTATTAGATAAAAAATGAATGAGTACATGTAGATTATCTGATAAAAATAGAGAATAAAGGCAATCTAAAAATTAGTTAAAAATCTTGTAGTCCCCTTCGTCTAGAGGACTAGGACATCGCCCTTTCACGGCGGTAACAGGGGTTCGAATCCCCTAGGGGACGCCACTTTGGTAAAGTTAGAAAGGAGAGTTACGTATCAAGATTTTAGTGCAGTGATTGTGATGCTTGCGATGCTTTAGAAATAATTTTCCTTTCTAACTATGTATTACTTAATAATAATTAAGTTACTTCAACAAGTTGATTTAAGGACAATGCTCTTTAACAATATGGAAAAGTTGAATATTGAAACACATACTATTAAAGTGTGAAAAATTTTTAAAACTCTAATTAGTTTGGTTTTTATTATAATTACGAAAAGTATTATGAACGAGTAGTTAGCAATTCAGCTTTAAGATGGGTTAAATGCATAGCAAGTACAGCATACATTAAACGTATGCATTGCAGAGTACAACTACATAATACAACAAAGAATTAGTAAACACACATCTACATCCATAATAAAAAGAAAACACTTTTAGATTATAAATTTAAGTGAATTAAGCGTATACAGTAGATTTTTAGCCAGATAAAAGACGATGAAGAACAGACTAATCTGCAAAAACTACGGTTAAGATGAGTATGATGCAACAGCTCTGACGATGTTCAATAGGAAAACCTATTGCATTTATTATGCACTATCGTTTGATTAATTCATAATCAAATGAGGAGAACTGGGATAACTGAAACATCTTATTGTTTCGAGAAAAGAAATCAAACGAGATTCTCCTACGTAGAAGTGGTGAAGAAAACGAAGGGGGATCAGCTCAGAATCAATATTGCTACTTATACTTATATAGTAGCAATGGTATGGAAAGATTAGAAAAAAAAGGTTGATAGCCAATATCTGAAGGTATTAAAGTAGAGTGTTTCGAAAAAATAGGGCGGGGAAATACGTGTTATCTTTTCTAAATATAAAAGACCATATTCCAAGGCTAAATATTTCTGACTGACTACTAATACTGAATCAGTATTATGAGGAAAGGTGAAAAGGAACCTCGGCGAGGATAGTAAATATAGAACTTGAAATCAAGTATGTACATGCAGTGGAAGTTTTATCACTTAAGACCTCGACTTATAGGATAATAGGATATTATCACAAACTAGCGTAGCTTTATTAGAAAGACTGCTTAGTTTTTGTAACCCACAAAATAGTATACTAAGAAGTACACAACGAGTGTAAGTTGATAAAGCAGTTAAGATTGAGAGGTCAAAGTTAAGTGGGAAATTTCAGGATGGGTATGACTGCGTATCCTTTATTTATATAAAGGATAGCTACTTATATTTTTTAGAAAGGTTAACCGCATAGGAGAGGCGTATTAAATAGGTATTAAGTTGCAGGGGTATATATATGCAACTTATTGATCTAGTAATGGGTAGAGGTTTAAGATTTAGTAATACTAATTGGAGGATCGAGCAGACTCAGATGATTTATAGCTTAGGATGAAAAGGCCAATCAAACCGGGGGGATATAGCTAGTTCTTCTAAAATCTATTTTAGATAGATCTTTGTGAATTCATTTTTTTGAAGTAAAAACTATTTTGGTTAGTAGGTTATTCCGACTTATCGATATCGATGCAAATTACGAATACAGAAGAAAACAAACGGCGTGTGTTAACATCCGTCTTGAAAAGGGAAATAATTTAGACTGTCAGTTAAGGTCCCAAAGTTATGGTTAGTTATGGTTAAGTAGAAAACAAAATTGGAAGGCTTAGACAGGTAGAGTGTTGGTTTAGAACTCTCTTTTTTAAAGAGAGAGTAAAAGTTCACTTGTTGAAGTCTGGCTGCATGGAAGATATAACAAGTAAAATCATGTACTGAAGCTTTTTTTGCGTCATAAACACTTAGTGTTGATGGGTATGGATAGTGTTCTGTAAACTGTAGAAGGTGAATTGAGAGATCTGTTGGAGATATCAGAAGTGCGAATGTTGACATAAATAACGATAAAGCAGGTGAAAACCTCTTCTTCGAAAGACCAAGGAGTTTTCTGCTAAACATTAATCAGGTAGGATAAATCGATCCCCTAATGTAAGGATGTAAAAGCGTAGTTGATGGGAAACGGATTAATATTCCCGTACTTAAGTGGATACGATAATGTGGGGACCTGTATAAGGATAAACTATCTGGGCGACGATTGTCTATGTTTAAGCAGGTGTTTAGTAGTGCAAGAAAATCTACACTACTATAACACTGAGGCATGATGACGAGGCACTAATGTGGTGAAGTAGTTATTAATTTCGATACCCTATTTAGGTCATTATTTTCAGTATACTACAGAGTGGTAGTAGTGCGGAATAAGGCCTTGAGTCACGACCAGTTATTGTTAATAACAAAGCCAAAGGAGGAGATGGAATATAATTGAAAGTTATGAATCTATAGTTTAACCACTGCTCCGTGTATTTAATTGCATGAACTCAAGGCTTTTAACTTGCAAGCTTTAGCAGAAATGCTATTTTTTTGGAAACCGTTCAATAGAGGAAAACGGCAGTAGAATCTGGACACTTATGTAACAAAAGTGCTATAGGTAAAGCTTTGCTTTATAGATAAAGGATACATAAGTTAATACTTTTAACATATCTTTAAATAAAGATATTATAACCTCCAATAAATATGAAAAAGCAGTTTAGTTTTGAGCTGTCTAAAATATGCATCTTGGTAAATTACTCTCTGGTTTTTTGTCAGAAAAATAGAAATTATCATCTTATCTCTACATTTGTTAAGTCTCTACTGACCCAGTTATCTTTGTGTTTTATCCTAAAAGGTGAACAGGAGAGAGTTTATCTATAAAATTAGCTATAGATTAATGAATCTATTACCAAAGTATATTGTTAATTATTTTTCCATAAAAATAAGTTGTATCCAGAATGCACTTAGTTTTGAGACCTAGATGTTATCAAAACTTGAGATAATCATGAACTAGAAGCAGATGATACTATAGTTAAAAACTGCAGATCCAGTCTCCGGACTGTGGGCTATATGGTTTCTTTTATGAGCTGGTAAAAGAAAAGTAGATTATCATAATTACTTTCGTGTAAAAAGTAAAAATTATAAAGCGCTAAAACTCTCTTATCACTCAATATTAAGAGAAATCTGTATCTCATTAGTTAATAATCGACAACAATTTATTAGATAATGGTTGATTCAAACATGAATCAACTCATTCCGCTTTATTCTACTCATAATTGTTACAGTAATTATGTAATTGCAAAATTTCAAATTACAGAAAAACATTTAACACTATTATTGGGAAGTCCTCTTGCAAAACTACATCAGAAGAATAAATGGTTTAGTTATTTTCGATGTATATTGAATAGTTTAACTTTACGTATAGTCAGTGAAACAAACAAGTATTAATTTAAAGCAATATTTAAATATCGGAATATCAGGATTGATTTCTTGCTTCAGCGACAATAGCAACATAAGTGTACTAACTGCTATTGTTAAAATCGATGAAATATTTTATCTGATTCTTTATAAAGAAGTGTTTCTGCTTCATCTAGAAAAGATAGGAAACGTTGAAAAGAGAAGAATTAAAAATAAAGAAGAAATCATATTTTTAATTATTCGGAATCAATAGAGTATGGTGAGAAATGAGATTATTAAGAATTTAAGACAAAGTATATTAGTCGTTTTCTTGAACCAATCATCAATAAAGAGTCCATGTTTTGCTCAAAAAGATCTCTAAATAGTACCAAATATTTGCTAGCGAGTATAAAATTAGTCACTATATTTCTAATAAGAAATATAGTAATCAGAGCGTTATTGGTAAGAAATTCCATATTAAAATATGGATATTTATATCAGACGATTATAAGGATAACTTAGTAGGTCCCATGGGATGTGGGCTTATTTTATAAGAGAATATCTGGTTTGGAGAAGTTTGAATAATAATAATTGAAATATAAAGGTCACTAAAAATTCTCCTATCTAGGAAAGCAGGAAATATTTATTAATATAGCTAGAAATTAACATATTGTAAAGTATAAAATAGTACTAAGTTTATTAATATCTTCGAAGTAAGAGATCTTTGTGTCGCTCACGTATAGTGAGTACTATGTTCTTTTGAGATTAGATTTTAAGAATTTATCTAAGAGAGTAAGAGGAACTAAGGTATGTGAGGAGGAATAAAATCGAAGTTAATATAGGCAGCAAAATAAAATTAGAATAAATAAAAATTTATTAGGCAACAGTAAGCACGGTTCTATTCCACCTAAACCGTATGTTAAACTCAAAATAAAATGTTGTAAAAGCTTATAGGTAATTTATTGTAGGTGTGTTATTTCCATATAAGGGAAGGTAGAGTTATTAGTTTTTAAATTAATAGTTTAGCAGAATAAGATCATTAATGAAATAAATCCATGTGCTGTGATAATTCAGTTAATTAGAATATTAACCTAATATTCTCTGGAGTGGGTCCTCCCTGTATGTTATGGTCTTGAGACATGTCTGGGTTACGCACTACATTTCACCTATTAGGGGCGTAGTTCAATTGGTAGAGCACCGGTCTCCAAAACCGGGTGTTGGGAGTTCGAGTCTCTCCGCCCCTGCCATTTATGGCCTTTATAATAATTTTATTAAAGATAAAAAATCTCAGTTAATTAACTAAGATTTTATGACTCGTCTAAAGTTATTTAGATATTTAGTTATTAAAATTGATGTATTTGTCCCATTTTTATAAATGGTAAAATTAAATATAAAAAGATTATCATTCTTTTATAACTTTTCAGTTATGAAAAATTTTTTTAACGATTGGTGATGTAATTAAAAGTTATATTTTATTTATTAATAGTTAGTTATATTTTAATAAATACTTTTATTAACTTATCAATAAATGTTTTTATATTAGTTTGTAAGAAACTACCATAAATTGGTTTGCTATATATAACTTTTGATAGCGCTTATAATTCCTAATATTTATTAAGTTAATAAATTTGTAAAAAATCAGAGATTTTGTTTAGTATAAAAGCTACCTATATAATATTAGGTGCATGTCGTTAGTTTAGTGTCGGAAGTTTTTAACTAAAAATAATTTTTAATGATATTAAAATCAGAATTCTAATTCAAGTTTGGTGTGTAATTGGATCTTGACAGAATTAATTTTTAATTAAAATATGATTTCATCAATGAAAATGCTTTTAAATTCATCTATTTTTATGGGTTTCGATTGCGATAAATAAATGAAGTTTGCGTGAATGATGGAAGTTATTCTTATTAAGAATAGAGGTACTGGAATCTTCTTGCATTAAGAAGCAAGCTCTTTCTATTTTTGATAGAAAAGTTGTATTCACTTGGATAAGTGGCCTACCATATGATATTATGGGGGTCTATCAAAAATTTTCTATTTAAGAAAGAATAAATCCAGTATTCACGCAATTTCCAAAATTTTAATCTTAACGATTTAAATATTTTGTTTTATAGAATGTGATTGCTAACTAATGCTGCTAGCCATAATAAGTATGGCATTGGAAAGATGACAGCGTTCTAGATAATAAAAACCTTTATCACAATAATCATTTTTATAAAGTGATCCTTAAGCTTTATTCTTTTATGGTAATTTACTATTTAAGAGAAGATTAGTTATTAGAATGTTGAGATAAAGTTTTCAATGAACTTTATTTATAACTAATTGTCATCTTTAAACAGAAGAAGAAAAATTTTTATCACTATATAATAATGTGAATGACAATCTATAACAACAGAAAAAAGTATGCTCTAAGCATATGATTTATATTATCCTACCTAAACTTTTCCTATATTACCTAATAGGAATCAATAGTTGAACTTTCTTTAGAAAGTATATCAATATTGATGATTATCATTATCATAGATCTAAAAATGGCTTTAATATCTATTTATTATTTAATATGTTTTGTAGCTATAATTTTATATTTATTTTTAATAAATGGGATTTCTGAAGATATTGTCGTATCCTGTTCATTTATCTTATAGTTGATTTCAACAACAGAGAGATAATATATTATAAAAGTTTATTCTATAAGGTATCCGCAAAATCAAATATTATCTATAATCCCTTCTATGAAGGGATCTGTAATAGTGGTAGGTAGCTAATATTAACGCTATTGAATTCTGGAGTCTTTTAACGCCATAACTGTAACAACATAACTCAGAGAGAGGAATCCCCATTGTGCCCCTTGTAGACAAACATCATTATACTGTTATTTATAACGGTCATTTGTCACAACTAACCTGCAAGACGAATATTTAGGGATGTTGGACTATAAAGTGCTTAAAGGTCAGAAGATATTAACGGGAACAGAATATGTTTCAACAGTTCGTTTCTGCCTTTTTGAAAGGCGTGAAAGCGTCAAAGAGATTCTGCCATCCCCTATCTAAATTCCTAGGAAAATTTCTCCTACCAGTAATTTTTACGAAGCCATAGGTTTTTCTCTATGAAAGCAGATGGTATTCCTGATAAGACCACTATCAGCAAATTTAAACAGCGATAGCTTAAAGAGCATAGGGCGATGTCGCTTACGTAATTTAAGCGATACTCCTAACGTTTATTTCTTTGCTTAAGGTTATAAATAACCTACTTATATTGTCAATTAAGTTAATTCCATATGTCTAATATTTATTTATTGGTATCACTGCACATAGACGTAAATATTTTATTGTAGTTAAGAATGGTTATTGGAGTTTTATTAGTAAAACTGGTGTATGGGGGTGTAGTCGTCAATCAAGCTGAATCCTACTCTGATGCTTCAGAAATCTCCTCTCCATCCTTAAATTAGATGTTGTTTACAGCCAAAGGCAGAAACTAAAAATCCACTTAGCTGATTCCAGCTCTTCTTAGCTGAAGGAGGCAGCTAAGATACTATAAATAGTTATTTTTCTCAAATCATAGCACTTCATAAATCAACTTCATGACTTCACTGTCGCAAAAAGTTGATTTAATCAGATTTTTTATTTTTATTAATGTTTATTGCGCTAACAGAAAATCGTAGAATACAAGGTGTTCTTTTTAATTTTCTCCGGCATCGTCTTTGCTGAAGAAATATACTTTATTGAAAAACTTTGCCAGTAAAGCATTAATGGCTTTGTTATAGACATTACGGCTCTTTGCTAGGCAAACTTCTGGTAAGCTCATCCTTAACTTTCGATGCTGCATATCTTCTGGAAGTGAAGCCTAGCACATCAGCTATTTATGCATCCAATAATATTGGAGGTGCGTGCCCGAAAATTCTTTCCCATTGCATTCCAAAAAATAAGGATCGTGTTCCCAGTATTGCAAATCTATGAAATACGGTTAAGCTCTGCGCTCTTAAACAATTAAGAAGTTTGGTTCATTTTTCTGCTTTTAATTCTTTATAAGCATCTTCTATTGTAACCTAGCCCTTTTAGGGCTATACACAGTGACACCAATAATGAGTAGCAGGCAAAGGCGATCAGCTTTACTAATAAAACCGGTATTATGCCTTAAGCTAAGAAATAAATATAGCGATATTGCTTAAATCACGTAAGTGCCATTGCCTATGGCATTAAAGTCATCGATATTTTAATTTGCTAAAAATCATCTTCAGAGCATGTGATTTGATCAAGAGTCCCGCAATAGTTACCTAAAAATCATAGATAAGATGATTCGTAGGATATATAGATATGGTATAGTAACTATTCAATATTTTATACTACTCAGATAAAACAGTAGAATAAGCTGCTGAAGTATATTCCATTGTCGCCGCAATCTCTGATCTTAGGAACTTTTAAATATAAACATCACCTGATTTACGAGTCTATATATGGTTCGCTATAGCAAAAACCGTTAAATAACCGTTATGTCGTCGATAAGGGGGTATTCAGTATCTGGTAGTAGCATAGCTTTTAAAGCTATGCCTTAACAGAAGTGCTATCAGTTAGATAGGCGACATTATAGATAAGTTTATCAATAAATGAGAATAATATCTCATTTCAGATCGTTTAGATAAACTTTTATGGCATATCATCTCTCTGTTGTTAAAATCATTTATAAAATTAACTAATAGGATACGTCACATCATCTCTAAAATCATATAAAATAAAAATTATCATAACTTAACTAAACTAGTAAATAGTAAAATATTTAGAATAAATAATAAACGAAAAATATATTACATCTAGAAAAATACAATCGTTTTCCATGTTTTAAATTTTAGAACATAGGATTTAATCAAAATAAATAAATTAACACTAAATTTTGTCAATGTTTTTTCATATTTTAGTGAACTATTAATTAATATTAATTAGTTAATATTAATTGCTGTTTTTTTAAAAAAACGTTAAATTAATTCTAGTATCATATAATGATAATTATTATTATAATAATTATCATTAATTTTACTATTCGTTTGGTATCCATTTGCGGTGCTATCATTATTTTTTATCTCTATAGTAAGAGGAAGTGTCTATGTCAATTCTTCCTAATCATCGATATAAAATTATTGGATTTTCCACAAAAATAAATCCTGCTTACCGTCAAAAGTTACTTTCTTTAGGAATGCTACCTGGATCTTTTTTTAATGTTATTCGTATAGCACCTCTTGGTGATCCTATTCAAATTGAATCTCACCGTATGAATTTGATTTTAAGAAAAAAAGATCTTGTTTTACTGAATTTGGAGGACGATATCGGCAATAAAATAATATAAAAATATTTTTTTGATAGCTAAATAGCTATTGCTTATTACTCATCTGACATAAAAACTATGAAATCATTAACTGTTAGCCTTATTGGCAACCCTAACGCCGGCAAAACAACACTTTTTAATCAATTAACAGGCGCACGCCAACGTGTTGGAAATTGGGCTGGTGTTACTGTTGAGCGAAAGGTTGGTCATTTTGCAACCTCGAAATATGATATTGAATTAGTTGATCTGCCTGGGACATATTCACTAACTACTATTTCAGAACAGACATCACTTGATGAGCAAATTGCCTGTCATTTTATTCTGAGTAGCAAAGCGGATATGTTGATCAATGTTATCAATGCCGCTAACCTCGAACGTAATCTTTATCTAACATTACAACTTATTGAATTAGGTGCACCATGTATCGTTGCACTTAATATGTTAGATATTGCCGAAAAGCAAAATATTTATATTAATATTGATGAACTTCAAACACGTTTAGGTTGCCCGGTTATTCCTTTAATCTCGACTCGCGCAAAAGGTATTGGAAAATTAAAGCAAGCAATTGATGAACATAGCAATAATGTTACTTCAATCATTACCCACTATCCGGATATTTTGCTCACTGAAGTAGAAAATTTAATTAAAATTATTGACAATAATAAATTTAATTATCAACAGCGCCGTTGGATGGCATTACAAATATTAGAAGGAGATATACATACCCTTAAACGTACTGTTATTTCCAGTAATAAATTAGATAAAATTAAAGCTAATTTACAATCTAAACAACAAGAAGAGCCTGAACTTATAATCGCTGATGCACGTTATCAAACTATTGCAACCATTTGTGAAACAGTTATTAATACTGAAACAGTAAAACTGAGTACCTTAACACAATTTATTGATAATATACTACTTAATCGCTGGTTTGGTGTGCCTATATTCCTTTTTATTATGTATTTAATGTTTATCTTTGCTATTAATATTGGTGGTGCGTTACAACCCCTCTTTGAGGGTGGCTCAGAAGCTATTTTCATCCATGGAATTCAATGGATTGGCCATACTTGCAATTTGCAAAAATGGTTGATAATTTTTCTTGCTCAAGGGGTGGGTGCTGGTATCAATACTGTAATAACATTAGTTCCACAAATTGGTTTAATGTATTTATTCCTTTCTGTATTAGAAGACTCAGGTTATATGGCACGTGCAGCATTTGTCATGGACAGACTAATGCAAGCACTAGGTTTACCGGGTAAATCTTTTGTTCCTTTAATTGTTGGTTTTGGTTGTAATGTGCCTGCTATTATGGGAGCACGGATATTAGATACTCATCGCGAACGATTAATTACTGTTTTAATGGCACCTTTTATGTCTTGCGGTGCAAGACTGTCTATTTTTGCTGTCTTTGCAGCTGCTTTTTTTGAAAAAAATGGTCAAGGAATTGTTTTTTCTCTTTATTTATTGGGGATAATCATTGCAATCCTAACTGGATTGCTATTGAAATATACTATTGCACGGGGTTCATCCTCCCCATTTATAATGGAATTACCGGTTTACCATGTACCACATTTAAAAACATTACTATTACAGACCTGGCAAAGACTAAAAGGTTTTGTCTTGAAAGCAGGAAAAGTGATTGTTATTTCTAGTATGATTATAGGAGCACTTAATAGTTTTTCTTTATCTGGTAAAGTTGTTGATAATATTAACCACTCAATATTAGCATCAATAAGCAAAACTGTTACCCCATTATTGAAACCTATCGGCATCAATAACGATAATTGGGAAGCAACTGTTGGACTTATTACGGGTGCATTAGCTAAAGAAGTGGTTATTGGTACATTGAATACTTTGTACACCGCTGAAAATATTACTCAAGCACCTTTTAATGCAGAGCAATTTAATCTATTAGATGAGTTAGAAACTACAGTTAATAAAACTTGGAATAATTTAAAAGAGATATTTAGCTTAAGTGTCTTATCTAATCCAATTGAAGCGAACAAAAGTGGTAGTGATATGGATAGTGGTATAATGGGTGCCATGGCGATACGATTCGGATCGCCTGTATCTGCCTATAGCTATCTAATTTTTGTTCTACTTTATATTCCTTGTATTTCTGTATTAGGTGCTATTGCTCGTGAAAGTAATCGAAATTGGATGATATTTTCCATTCTATGGGGCTTGAATATTGCTTATTCTGTTTCTGCTTTGTTTTATCAAATAACTACTTTCTCACAACATCCACAATATAGTACGTGGGTTATTGGGATGATCGTTGTGTTTGATCTACTGCTAATTATATTATTACGTCATTCACGTAAACGCATAATACTAAAACTTCATGATAATGTTCATAACTGTAATAATAACCAAAGTGGTCCATTCCACTAGAATAATGAGATGATAAGTTTAATTGCAGTCAGGATATTCTTGTGCTGCATGATAAAATGAATGCTTACCAAATTAATCAAAAATTCTTTCCTCATTATATATGAGCGAACCTATGTTAGCTAAATTAGCTGCCATGGAAAATTAAAACAAATTAATCAACCATTCTGATTAACAGGATGTAGTTGCAAGGAATGTTCGAAATAAAAAAGTATAATTAAAATTTATGAGTATAGAATATACTATAGTATAACCGATAAAGTTATACTGTTTTGTACTTTGTAAAATATTAATTTTTAGAAATTAATCTAGATGACTCGAAATAAATCGCCTAAAAATCGTAAATCTAATATATTAGAAAAATAAATGTGACTTCACGTCTTATTTTT
Source organism: Arsenophonus sp. NC-WZS1-MAG3 (assembly GCA_052174535.1). GTDB lineage: Bacteria > Pseudomonadota > Gammaproteobacteria > Enterobacterales > Enterobacteriaceae > Arsenophonus. The sequence goes on from JBQMRQ010000057.1 coordinate 37,631, forward strand.
TGATTTACAAAAAGCGCTTTATGATTTCTACGCTAAAATTAATGATAATATCAGACCTGGCAATTTTTTATGAAACCAAAAAGAAGCCATATAGCAATGCGTCCAACTTGATTTTCATTTTTTTTTACAATAAGTGTATTATGCCCGACTCTAATCACAATTACCTTGTCACAATTATCTTGGATTTTTTAGAACGCTCAAGCTAAGCCTGATAATACTGAATACAACTATATTGAGTGGCAGTGAATGAAAGTATGTTTTTCGATGAATTCATCTCTTATAGAGAACTATAGATGATAAAATGCGGACAGGATAAAGATTTCTATTTTTCTTATAAAGAAAAATAAGGTAATTTACTTAGATGTAAATCCCTTAATTAAACTGCATTACCATTAATGATGCCGTTAATAAATTTCTTAAAAACACGGTAAAAGTAAAACTTATGGACCCGTTTATTTATCAAGCAAATATTTGACTTCAGCACTTCTGGATAGGTTCTTAGCGATACTGCTTATTGCCTATTCTGAATGTTATCACCTTCATTTTCTACCAAAACTATAAATCAAAAGCTTGTAGCCTTATATAGCTTAAAACTACTAAGAAGTAGTTATTATAGCAGGTTCATATTTTCTTAATTATTACTATAAATAGTAATATAGTATTTTACTATATATGGCACCATTTCTCTTTATTTTATTCAATAAAAAGTAGCTGCTACTCAATTTTCTGTTTTAGTGCCGTTACCAATGCTATTCTGAAACAATCACGCAAACATGGTATCAAAATTAGTATCTTCTGTTAACTTTTGCACATTTATATAAATAAGTCAATCAATATCGCTAGTTTATATCTCTGTTAACTTGTTGGCCTTGACTGGATATTAAATATATTATATGAATTTAACTATTCTTAAAAAGCAACAAAAGAAATCTAGCGAGGTATTTTTATTTGGCTTTTACGTTATATCTATGACCTAATAAATTCCAATATTTCTAGTCTTATTATATCTTTTCTGCAGAAATCGCCGGTATTATTATTTGAAGGTACAAATATGAGAACAAGACTGGAAATAGATCACTTCGCTATAAAAACAAAAGATGAGTATGAACGTAGCCTAAAATACATTGAGCGCTATATTAGGTATATTTGGCAAGGTATTTAAGGGTAAATACCTTACCATGATTTCTTATTAAATCGTAAACAAGGCATACCTTTACTAAAGGTGTATAAATAATAAAATGACGTCTCGCAAAAATTTGAAAAACCAGAATTCGTTGTTCTGACGAAAGAATACCTATGCATAGATCATCTACATAGAAACGTATTTTGTATGGTATTATAAGTTGTTTTTATCAATGCTCAGTATAAGTAAATAGGTAATGGAATTATAATTAGATTATAGTTAGAAAGAATACATAAAATAAAAAACGATTATTACTAAGCTAAAACCCTATGGTTAATTTTGCTAAAATTAGCATATTAGGCGAAAGAATACTCACTCTAATAAAATTTTAACTTATAATAGAACAAGTAAACAGGTTCTCTTCTATCTCATTTTATCAATAAAATGATACTTTTTCTTCTTTTAATAAGCGATTTAATTTTCTAAGCATCAAATTACTTTTATTTTTTTTAGTAAAGAACTGAGATTATTTTTAATAAAATATCTCGAGTATTTGCTAAATAATCTTTTTAATTCTACTCTGACTTTTTATATTAATTTTTAATTAGAAAGAAAAATCAACTAAGAATTGAATAAAGTGATCAGGATCAGAAATAAACTGAGAATGGTCAATATGTTTATTAGTATTGAATGCAAATTTTATAACTATTTATCCAGAATTGATACTATTTTTGGTATTAAGCGTATTAAGGTTATCATAGATGCGTAAAAAGGTTTATTTAATATTGATAAATATTGCCGTAGATTAGTTGTTAACAAGGTTTTTAACCTGCATTTAATACAGGAATATTAAGGGTAATATCTGTTCTAGTATTTACCTATTTTAACAATTGTATATCGCTATTAGCTATTTTAGTGTCTAGTATTTTCAATACAAGAAAAGGTTTTACAGTATAATGAAAGTCAGCCTGTGTAATTATTCCTTAAAACTCCTAAATACTGTAAGTTAATATCTGCTAATTTTTCTCTTGTCCAAAATAGAGGAATAAAGATAGTGTTATTAAATAGTTATATTTCAAAGATTATTGGTAGAAATTATATCATATAGAAAATTTTCGCTATATCGGTTAACACAAAAGCAAGCAATTTTTCAGTTAAAGAGATTCATTTACTTTATTCTGCTCTATCATTAAGTGAACATATGTTATTCGTTGTAACATTCATTAGAAATACATCGATTTTATTATAAAATCTATGGTTGCAGGAAAAGATTTAATAATCTTACTAGGAGTTATTAATAAATCTAGTGTTATGCCAGTTGCCCCTTCACTCTGATGCTTGATAAATCTATTTTCTATTCTTAAATTTGGTGTTGTTCACCCCATGGTCAAATCTAAAATTCTATCAGTTGGTTATAGCTTTTTGAGCAGAAGGGGGCAGTTTAAATACCATTAAAGGGTTGGTTTTGAACTATAATGTTTCGGCATGTCAACTTTATAACTTCATCATTACAAATGATAATTTAATCGGATTCGTCGTTTTTAATAACGCCCAATGATCTGACGAGAAGTAATAGAAGATGCCAGATATTCTTCTCGATTTTTCTTCAGATTTTTCATCGCTGTAGAAGATGTTCGCTAAAAATTTTCTCAACAAAACATAAAGGGTTTTATTATGGATATCAGAGTTTTGTGCTATCAAAATCTTCTGCAGCTTACCCTTAACTTCGGTTATATACCTTTATGGAGTGGAAATCAGTGGATTAGCTATTTTGTGTAGTTAAGGTGTTAGTGCACATCTCTGGAAATATCTTTACCATTGCATTCTAAAAACCAAGATCACCATTTTCATAGTAAGGTATAGGATGATACGGTTAAGTAATCCGGCTCGCAGGCCCATTAAAAAATTCAGATCAGTTTGCTTCTAACTTTTAATAACTATTTCGACTGAAACGAGCTCCTTAGATGCATACAGCGCGCCAATAATAAGCAGAGCAAACAAAGGGCGATCAGTTTATTTGACAGGTCAGTATATGCAATCAGATCAGAAATAAATGTAGTATGTATCGATTAAATTATGTAAGGAAGTTTATTACCTTGCTATACTCTTCAAGCCATCGCTGTTTCAGTTTGCTTCTGATACTGATAGAAAGATCATGTGCTTTTTTCATGAAGAAGCGCCAACAGAGCAGAGTTTCATAAAAATCACTGGTGGATATTAGCTCACAGGTACAGAGATAGTAGTAACTCTTCGACATTTTGGCGCTTCAGATATGGCAGAAATAATCAGTTATTAAAGCATATTCTGTTGTCACTGTAATCTCCTAACCTTAGGCGCTTTAATCTTAAGATTACTAATACTTAGCTTATATAATTTTCTGCGATAAATAACTGTTATGGACAAAGGGGGGATGAGATCCATAGATAAGGCAGCGGTTGAGCATCTTGTTCAGCATAGGTATGGCTCCCGCCTTAACAGTGGGCTTATTAGCTATTTGATACACCAATTACGTATAAATTCATCTAATAAATCACAAATAATATCTAATTTTAGCTGGATAGCTGGAGTAGATTTTTCATAACATTCATTTCTCTTTTGTTAAAATCATCCACGAAATTAATCAGTAAAGGGGGATACCCGCCGGTATCTCAGAATACTATAACACCAAAATTATCATAACTCTCTTACTGAAAGGTCTTCTAGCAAAACTATATCATAAGGATAAATGCTTTAGTTATACGCGATATATGTTAAATAACTTTACTTTATGATAGTCAGAGAAATAAATAGCATTCATTTAAAAATAATGTTTAGAATAGCGTCACTGGTTCTTTATTTGAGTAGTGATAACTAACTTAAATACACTATAAGTGTTATTATTTAAAGTCAGAAAATATTTTTTCATGAATCCTTTAAAGGAAATGATTCTATTCTACATATAAAAGTAAAAAATTGGAATAGAAGAAGATAAAATAAAAGAAGGAATCTCAGTCTTAATTACCAGAGATCGAGAGGATAGGTTATATGTGAATAATAAGATTTTTAAAGAGTCTAATGCAGAGTGTATTAGCCCTTTTCTTGAGGCTGATCATTGATTAGATTCTATCCTTTTCTTGGATTGAGCTAAATAGTACAAAATCTTTGCAAGAAATAATAAAATTAGTCATTCATATCTTAATATTCTTAGAAAATCAGAAATTTATTAGTAAACAATTTCATATTAAAAATATGGACAGTTATATCAGAAGATTATTAAGGATAGCTAAATAGATTTCATGATATGGGTTGTTTATTTACCGAACTGTCTAGCCTGAAGAAGATTGCTTAAAACCACAATCATTAAAATTAAACAGGTGGCAACAAATTTCTTTGCAAGAAAAGTAATAACCTTTTGACAAAAATAGCACCTATGCTACTTTAACTTGATAGTTAAGTGCAATTATACTAGTAATTAATTCGTTTAATGACAAATTTAACTAAATATTCTGTTTAGGTGTTTTCTGTAAAATTATCTCTACCATTTGTTGGAGTAATAAATATAGAAAAAGATTAGTTCAACTATAGCTAGATATATCAATAAGATGGAGATGAAGATGAGAAGCACTGTGCAATACACAATATCTTGTTTTCCTTTAATTAACTGCTGCAAAAATACTGTTATCAGTGTATTCTTTCTATGTACGTAAAAGATGTCATTATGTAATAAGAGAATAGCACTCTGTGCTTATCTTAGCAAACACTAAAATATTGTTTCATGGCGTTTATGATTACTCTTTAAAAGAGTTTTCCTTATCTTATATAAACGAGTTTGTTATCGCTGTGCTTTAACCGTTTAACAATTCACTATTGGTTGCAGTTTCCTGCTTATAAGCGTTAATCTATTAGCATAATCTTATCACTATTATTCTTTTATATTTCACCATTAAGTATAGTAAGAGAAACGGTGCAAATTTACAAAAAATAATCCAAATTGCTTATCCTTACACGCTTATTTCAACTTTATTCATAACAATAATATTATCAATAACGCTGGGACAAAAATCAGATTTTATGATAGAAATCAATTTTATCATGGTAAACGTTGATAAAGTGAATTTAATAAGTCAGTTTAATATCAAGTTAGTTAGCTTATTAGTTAGGATATCAATTTCAAGTTAATTCAATTATTCGTATTCATGCTATACTATTGTAAGCTCAGTGTTCTAATAAAAACACGCACCCAAAATCTTAATAATGCTTTTAAGGTAAAATTGTTTAAAGATCGCTATATTCTCGTATTTGATAATTTCCTTATAAACAGGAATAATAATAAATTAAATTGCTAAATTGTTGATTAGTGCTGAAGCAAATTTAATTAAAGTCTTGGCAATATGCAGAACCTTATAGAAAGTAAGAAAAGAGCATATTATAAAACATATTAAAATAATAAACTTGAGAATCGATTATGATTAATATTACTGAAGCAGCACAAATTCATTTTTCTAAACTTTTGAAAAATCAAGAACCTAGTACACAAATTCGTGTATTTGTAGTTAATCCTGGCACACCATTGGCGGAATGTGGGGTCTCTTATTGTCCTTCTAATGCTATTGAAGAGACAGATATTGAACTTAAATTTGATAAATTTTTAGCCTTTGTTGATAAAGTTAGCGCACCTTTTCTAGAAGAAGCAGAAATCGATTTCGTAACGGATCAATTAGGCTCTCAGCTTACGCTAAAAGCGCCTAATGCAAAAATGCGAAAAGTTGCCGATGATGCTCCCTTGATTGAACGAGTTAAATATGTTATTCAATTACAAATTAACCCACAATTAGCAAATCATGGAGGGCGGATTTCATTAATTAGAATAACTGATGATAAATATGCAATTATACAATTTAGTGGAGGATGCAATGGCTGTTCAATGGTTGATTTTAGCTTAAAAGAAGGTATTGAAAAACAGTTGCTAAACATGTTTTCAGGCGAATTAAAAGGTGTAAAAGATTTAACTGAACACCAGCGTGGTGATCATTCTTATTATTAGAATAATTATTTATTTTTTCTAATATATAGCGCTTTTTAAAAAAAAGGAGAGTATATTATTTTCTTAAATGTAAGATATTATTTGCAGATTATACCTATAGATAATTTTAATTAATTACAGTTAAATAAGTTTTTAAACTTTAACAAACAGGTGAAAAACCATGGTCGATATTCGTGATTTATAAAATTTATTTAGGGGCATATTAAAGGTGATTACTACCTTACAAGTGAGACAGTAAGCACATTTATAAAAATGAACTTTAAACAGCAGTAATTTTAGTATGTTAGTATGACTATACTAACATATTAATACAGTATAATATTTATTTACTATGAGCTTCAAAATTATTTATAGCATAAACAGTGGTTTTTAAGACATATTCAGAGAATATTTACACACGCTATCAATTCATTCTTTTAACTGATATAAGAGATATAAGTGATATGAAGGGATTAAGATCTATTTAATTTCTATAGCTAAATTTAGATTAGCATAAGAATTATTGCTTATATGTGTTATATATCGGAAGATAGTATATAGTTTTTAGTTATTAGTAAAATCTAGTGTATGATGAATAGAATATGTTTCACTCTGACGCTTCCTTAATCTTGTTCTTTCATTCTTAAATTGAATGTTGCTTACTATCATAAGTCAGAAAGTTAAACTTCCTTGAGCCAGTTCCAGATTTTTTAAGCAGGACTTTAGTAGATTGGATGCTATTGAAAGGATTGTTTTCTTCAATTATACTGGTTTGAGCATCGACTTTCGTATATCTTCATTTTACAAACCTGATTAAATCAAATTTGTCATTCTTATTGACGCCACATTTACACTAACGGAAAATTATAAAATGCCAGCAACTCTTCTAAAACTCTCTAAAACTTCTTCATAGATGCAGAATACGCTAAAAACCTTATTAAAAAACATCAATGGCTTTATTAGTGATATCGTAATTCTCTGTTAGCTATAACTTCCCTTCTTGCAGCTAATTTTTAACTTTCAGTTTCATACCTTTAGAAAGTAAAGTGCCAGAAAATAATCTCTTTGTTTTGTATGCTAAATACCATTTATGCTGCGTGCTTCGGGAAATATTTTTATTATTGCAGTTTAAAACTAATACACCCCTGTCTCTGCCATAAGAAGTTTTGGGGATATAATTAAGTCACGTGTTCATCAGCTATTAAAAAGTTCAGATAAGTTCAATTTTTAACTCTTGATAGATATCTTCGAATGGAAACGATTTTCTTATATCCATGTTCAGTATGGCTAATTTACCAGTATCTCATAGCAATCAACTTATCTGAAAGAACAGTATATGCTATTAGCCAAAAAATAAACGTAACGTATCGCTTAAATAATGCTGGCACTATTGCCTATTCTATTTAAACCATTGCTGTTTCAGTTTGCTTATGACATATTGGAAGAATGTTCATGTGCTTTTCATCGAAAAGAGCCTTTAGAGCTTTCTCGTTAAATTATCGATGGATAATGCTTAGTATATACAGGTATGATATCAACTCTTGTCACTTTTGTACGTTTTAGATAATGCGTACAGCAAGGTTAGGGGGAGTTTGTTGAAGTATATTTCATTGCCGCCACAATTACTGACTTTAAGCACTTTAATCTCAACATCACCAATAGCAGTTTATATACTTTGTTATAGAAAATAATCGTTATGGACATGGATGGAATATCCGTAGACAAAGGAGTGTTTAGAATATTATTGCAAGCATGGCTTCGAACTCCGCCTTAACAACGGTGCTATCAGCTCCTGGCACAATTATGAATTAGTTCATTTAAGGAACTACAGATAATATCTGCTTTATTAGATACTTGTAGAGTAGACTTTTCATGGCATATCATTTTTCCATTCTTTAAATTATTTACGAAATTAATCAGCAAAATGAAACCGCTACTATCTTCGAATACCATGCACCAGAAAATGAGTATAACTTGATTTTTTAAATAATTCAGATTTAACTTTAAATCGATCTATTTTATAAATTCCAATAAAGTTTTATTATCCAATAGTGATTAGTAATTTCTGATTGTATAGCTAAATATATTGATGCAAAGTGATCTTAAACTCTTCACAAGAATTAAAATGATGACTTTGCAGCTCATATTTTGTATGCGATAAATCATTTAACCATATTATTTGTTCAAGAATGCCTCATAGGGTTAAGTTGGTATTTTATATCAAGCTCTACATATAAAGAGTCTAATCCCTTCTTTTATAGTAACTGAACATTTTTATAGACCAGAAAGCGGTCTGTAAATTCTTTCCAATTCTCTGTAAATACTTGATGGATAGTTATAGAATATCCTTGGTTAGGATTATGGAGAATCGTTAAGCACTAAGCTTCGCTTTGGCCTTACAAAGGTGGATAAAAATTAATTGAGTGGCGCGATTTTATATATACCTATGAAAAGATAACATCAACAAGTTTTTGTTTGACATTTGCAGAAGATATTTTGCACTACGTGCAGATAATTAAAATCTCTAGTTTTTTAAACGCTTTATGCCTTTGTATTCGAGGGCTTTCCCCTTTGCTTTATTTCACGCAAATTCTCCTCTACGTGTTGTTCTGCGTATAAATAGGGGTCTAGGGAAGAGCAAGATGTTCTACAGGGTTCGAGAATTTGCGTACGGACGGACGTTAGAAGATCGATAGAAAGAAAAATAGTCTTCATAAGCTATCGAGAGCATCGTAACTAAACGATGGGGAATATGCGAAGGTGCAATCATCAGGTTATGTTTGTAAAAATTATTAGTAGATCTTTTATACTATAAAAAGAAATCTCTCTATAGCGTTTTCCATGAAAAGCAAAAAATTATACAGATCAAAAGACTATTTTCTTATTCTCTAGCAATAGAGGGTACATTTTATTAGTTAATTTGGTGATAATCTATTAGAATTATATCAATTCATGTATTGAAGCAACTGATTCCACTCATCCTGCTCATATTATTACAGTGAACATGTTAATCGATGGGGTATTAATTAGAGTTACAGCGATATCGTTATTAAATATTCGATCACAGAAAAATATTTAACAATCGCACTTGAAGTCTGCTTGCAAAACTACATCACAAGAATAAATAGTTTAGTTATCTACGATGTATGTTAAATAGATTGACTTTACGGAAGTAACCAAAATAAATAGGCATTTATTTAAAGATAGCGTTTTTAGATGCTGCCACTGCTTTTTTAGTTCAATGTTGACAGATAATATATAAACTAAGTAGTATTTTTGAAGTTGACGAAATATTTTTACTGAATCCTTTAAAAGGAAGCGTTATATTTTACATAAGAAATCTAGAAAACATGCAAGAGTAGAAAATAAAAGGAAAGGCGAATCGCACGCAGTATGAAATTAGAACAAGATTGACAGAGGTAATATGAGCAATGAGATTCTAAAGAGTTTAATGCAGAATATATTAATAGTTTTTTGAGTCAATCATTAATAAAGAATTCATTCTTTCCTTAGATGGATTCTAAATGGTACAAAACTTTTCAACTAGTATGGAATTAGTTACTGTTGTTTAATAAAATTAAACAATCAGAGAATTATTGATAAGAAATTTCATATTAAAAATATAGATAGTTATATCAGCTGATTAAAGGTATAACTAAGTAGATTGCGTGACGTAAGATCCTTTTATTTAAGAATAATCTGGTCTGAATAAATTATTTAAAATACAAAAATTAAAATGCAGATGTAACTACAAATTACTCTGTATATAAAAGGTAACAACTTTTGCTAACATAACTGATAATCAATATCATTTTATTTGCTCTTTAGCAACAGTAAAGTTCGGAGATATCATAACTCTTAACTAAAGTAGATGCAGATTTCGTGGTGATCTGAATAGTTCCACTCATTTTAGTTGTTGAAGTTATCTGATGGTGGAGTTTTATCATCATGATATTTCTTCTTAACTTATATCTTTTAATGTCATCTTCTTATGAAGAAAGCTGCTTCGAGAAGAGAGCTTACATAATAATCTAGAACTAAACGGTAATTATGAGACAGTGAAATTATTTAGTACCATACTGGCTTGATTATTAATCGGTTGTTAGTGGCCAACCACCTAATTTTTTCCATTTATTGACGATTTCACAAAACAGTAATGCTGTTCTATCAGTATCGTAAAGTGCGCCATGCGCTTGTTTGCCATCAAATGGGATTCCAGCGGTATAACAAGCTTTAGCTAAAATTGTTTGACCAAAAACAAGCCCGCTAAGTGTCGCGGTATCAAAAGTTGCAAAAGGGTGGAATGGATTACGTTTTAGATTCGCTCGCTGAGCAGCAGCCATAATGAAACTATGATCAAAATTGGCATTATGGGCAACAATAATTGCTCGATTGCAATCGTTATTCAGAATACCCTTTCTAACCATCTTAAAAATTTCATATAAAGCAGTGTATTCATCGATAGCATTACGCAAAGGATTAGTTGGGTCGATACCAGTAAAAGCGAGTGCAGTTTCTTCTATATTTGCCCCAGCAAAAGGTGTAACATGGAAATGAAGTTTTTCATCAAGCTCTAACCAACCACTTTGATCCATTTTTAGCGTTATAGCCGCAATTTCTAATAGCGCATCTTGTTGTGCATTAAACCCACCAGTTTCTAAATCGATAACGACAGGATAATAACCTCGGAAACGCTTTGCCAGCGTGTTAACTCCATTTTTTTTATTACACATTTAATTAAGACTTTATACTTGAGAATAAAGATATTATGCCAAATTTTGAGTAAAATGCATTAAATCAGTTTAAGTATAGAAAATGTATGGATAAATGCTCAATCAATGAAGTAAAGCATTGATTACATAAAATGTTACTGACATTTTATTTTTAATCACTTCAGTTTTACGGCATCAGGATCTTCTATATAGGGAATAATTATTGATCTGATTTTAACTGGTCCTGATTTGGTTCATACATAATTTATTGCTTGCGCATGAGAGATATGCTACTATATGTACTTGCAATGTTATCAACGACTAATGCAATATGATCAAAGGAGATTCCAATTTTTTAATTCTCAACACCCCCAATTATAAGTTAATTTAATTACGACAACTTTGCTTTTATTATCGTAAAAAACGAAGAGAAGTAAGTATTTATATGTAGAATTGTTACTTATACGTAACAGATACACATCCAATATATAATATATAAATATATTAAGCATTTAAGTTAGTTAACCCATAATATAATATAAAGTAAGCGTATATAATCCTATTTTAGGATTTGAAACCAGGAATAATTTATAGTATTTTACTATTAAATAATGACTCTTTAAAAGAGTTGTTAAACTAACTTATAGTAACTATTTAGTTATATTTTATCTATAATGTTATTATAAGATAACTGTTATCATAATGTCATAAAATAAACGAATATTTTATATATAAGTTATGCATTATTTAATGCATAAAAATTATTTTTAATAAGTTATTTATTGAACTATTCACTTATTTATAATATTTTATCATATAATTTTATGGTTTAAAAAAACATAAAGAATCTAATTTGATTTAGATTAAAGTTATAATTATATCAATAACTAATTGATAGCCTTTATTTTTTAAATAAAGATAAGTAGTAATGATTATAGTACTTAATAATTAAGTTAACTTTTTTTAAAAAAAAATATAAGTTCATATTCTATGATACTAAATTTAATTTTTTATACATTTCTAGTAAATTACTTAGAAATTAAATAATTAAATAGATGTAGATAATATCTTCTTTTTAAGAAGGAATAATAGAAATCAAAAATAAAAAATAGAAGCTGATCTTCCGTGTTTAATTAGAGTCTTGATAGGCATTGATTAATGATTATTTAAAACCTTAAATCTTACTCAAGATTATTGAGTACTGTTCGATTTTGTAGAGCTATTAACAAATCTTATGTATGGTGATTAAGCTAAATTTACTATGATCTTTCATAAATCTGCTCTTCATCCTTAAATTAGATGTTGTTTACCACCAGGTTAGTAGGATAAATCCCCCTTATTTCAATTTCAGATTTTTAAATAAACCCTAGTAGGTTTAAATACTATTAAAATAGTTATTTTTAAAGTACAATGCTTTGCGGGTCGCAAAGCAGCCTAATGCTGTCACGCAAAAGCTGATATTCAAATTAGATTAATCATTCTTATAATGCTCAGTATGCTAATTGGAAGTATAAAATACCAGCCATTCTTTTCAATTTTTCTCCAGCTTTTTCATCGTTGCAGGATATTTATTTAAATCCATTACCAAAAAACATCAAGGAGTTTATTAGCAGCATTAAAACTCTCTGCTAGATAAATCTCCTGTATTTCATAATTAACTTTCAATTGTATCCCATTGGGATACGAAGCCAATGTATTAGCTGTTTTGTATGCCCAACAACGTTTATCCTGTATATCTGAAAATATCTTTGCCATATTGCATTTCAAAAACCAAGATCATCGTCTTTCATGGTAAATTTAGGAGATGTAGTTAAGCTAGACGTGGTTGTGCCACCCCCCTCCAATAAGTTCAAGTTCAGTTTACTTTTAATTTTCAATAACTATTTTCGACCGCAAGGAGCTCACTAGCATCCATGCGTAGTGTCGTCAATATAACCAAGAAGGCAAAGAAAATTTCTTGTCTGACAGGATAAGTTATGTCATCATCCCAAAATAAAAGTAGTATGTATTTGCTTAAATCATACAAGAACCATTCTCTATGTTCTTCAGGCATCGGTATTTCACTCTACTGATGGTAGGTGCCTTCTCGACAGGTATAATTATCTCTTTTCATTGAGAAGTGCTCGCAGAGCTTCATAAAAATCATTGGTAGAGATATCAATAGAGGGTACGCAGTCAATGGTCTCAACTCTTTACTGCTTTTTGCACGTTTTAGATAAGACGGCAGAAATAATCTATTGAAGCATATTCTATTGACGCTACAATCCCCTTTATAACCTTAGGCACTGTAATCTGAACATCGCAAATAGCAGTTTATATGGTTTGTTATGTAAATAAAATCGTTATGGACACAACAAATGAGATTCGATCTGTAGACGAGGTGAAGTTGAGAAGGTTATCATAGCACATCCATGGGATTCGAGTCGAGATTCCGCCTCAACAACGTTGCTATCAGCTCCCACCTGGAAATCGTTACATATGAATTAATACAAGAGATTAAAGTAATATCTAGTTTTATGAATAGCTATAGGCTAAACTTTTTCATGGCATCTTATCTTTCTTTTATTAAAAAGCATTTATGAAATCAATCAATACTATATATCAGGATCTCTAAAACTCATACACCAAAAATAAATATATTTATTCTGAATCATTATATAGACCACTATCATTGCATAACTCTATTCATATAGAAGTAATTACTCGTATAGAAAACAGAGGGGGGTATAACTGAATCACTATTCATAGTGAATATAACTATTATTAGGAAACTACAATACTTAAATCAGACTCGCTCTTCAGGCTAGCAAAAATCTGCGTCTACTTTAGCTAAGAGTTATGGCATTTCTAAACTTGCGGTTACTAAATAATAAAACGAGATGATGTTAATGATCGCAGCTATATTCTTCATTGGTTGCTAATAACGATGTTGATCACTCAGAAATCCGTAATTATTTTCCTGGAAAAAACCTTTTTATTCTTTCTAGATGATCTGCTGGCAGATGTATGAAAATTCCTGAAATTTAATGTATACGCGGCTAACTATTTAAATTTAGTTGTAATATGCTATTAAGTTGAGTTATCAGAGTAAAACAGTAATAGTAATTTAACTACTTACAGTAAGTAGAGGTTTAACATTATAGGAAACTATTTCGATTACTTGTTTACAACATAGAGATAATGTAGGCATTATTTTAAGCCTTAGTTCCAATTGAATGCTTTTGTTTTCTTAATAGTTCATTGAACATTTGACAGGTAGCACTCACGTATGATTGAGCCTGCCTATCTTTGAAAGGGTTTTTCTGTGCCAATAACCAACCGTATTACTAAATAGTCTAACCAGAAGTACCTTTCGAGAGTACCCTAGATTGTTTTATCAGCCACAATTTAAATATTAACCTGAATTACAAACAAATAATTGTATTATAAGTTTACGATTATATTTATTTAGTTTGAGAAGAGGCATAAGTATTATAGAAAGACTGCTTGTATTTATAGAGCTGAATAAAGCCTATAACTGCAAAATACCAATGAGAACTTGCTTTAATTAATTGTTAAATCTCGGAAGAGAGTATAGTTTTTAATAATTCAGGTTTAATTTTACAAATCTTTCATAGACTAAAATGCAGTTTTACTACCCAATACTAATTGGGTAATTCCTGATTGTACAGTCAATCATATTGATAGAAGGTGATCTCAAAATTTTCAGGATAATTGGAATATTGGTTTTCCAGTTCAGCTCCTATGTGTCCATTAAATTGTGCTCGACTATATTATTTGTTTGAAAATGCTTATCTGGGATCTAAAATCTCAGTATTCGATTATATCAAGCTTTGTAGATAAATAGTTAAATTCCTATTTTTCTGTAACTGAAAATTTTGCAGATTAAAAAGGCAGTCTGTAAGTTTTTTGCTATTATCTATAAGTACCCAATGTTGTAGATATGGGTATGCTTAATTAAGATTACGTAAGAAGTATCAAGGATTAGGCAAGTCTCTTAGCCTTGTAAAAACGGATAAAAATCTGTCTAGTAATGCGATCGATATTATCGCACGAAAGATAATGTCGTGAAGTTTTATTTAGCATTTAAGAAAGATATTGTAAATTTACACGTCTAGATGAGCATGTTCGTAGCTTTAAACGCTTTATGCTTCGATTTGAAGGCTTTTCATCATTTCACGAAAATTCTCTGTTTCTGTATCTTATGCAAATAATAATCCAAGCCAAATCGAGATGTATAACGGAGTTTAGGAATTCTAATATATCTGACAGCAGATCATTTAGAAAAAAGAATAAGATTTTTTTCAGGAAAATAATTACGGATCCTGAGTGATCAATATCGTTATTAGCAACCAATGGAGAATATAGATGTAATAATTAACATCATCTCGTTTTATTCTTTAGTAACTGTAAGTTTAGAGATGCCATAACGCTTAGCTAAAGTAGACACAGATTTTTGCTAGCCTGAAGAGCAGGTCTGATTTAAGTATTGTAGTTTCCTAATAATAGTTATATTCACTATGAATAGTGAATCAGTTATACCCCTCTGTTTTCCATATGAATAATTATTTTTCTATGAGTAGGGTTGTGCAATGAGGATCATCTATAGTCATCCAATACCAAAGACATAATTGCTCCTTTTAGAAATCTAATTTACAATGTAATAATATAATTATAAATACACAGATATTATAATTTTTATATATAAACAAACTAGATAATCAAATAAATAGTAAAGTAATTTACTTTCTATGACCTATAAATAGGCTAGACTATAGTAATTTTTTCTTAAAGTAATAAATTTAACTTAATTAAGTTATTTTTAGTTACAATATTCAACTGTTGTTTTTATTTTATTTCAATAAGTTAAACAAGTTAAACTTTTAAAAAGAATAATAGTAAATATAGCGAATCATTAAAATGAAGTATAGAAAAATAATTTAAGGATAAACATGAAAGAATGTCTATATATAGGTCTTATATCAGGTACTAGACTTAATGGGGTTAATGTTATTTTAGCTTAGATTGATAATAAAAATGTAGTTTAGTTAGGTTCGATTTTCTTTCCATTTTAAACTAAATTAAAAAATTAAATTTTATCTATTAAATCAAGGTTAATCGGTAACTTTGTTAACTATAGGTGAAATTGATTATCAGCTCTGCTTGATATATGCTGAAGCGATCAATAACTTATTGAAACGGCATCATTACTGGCTTACTGATATTACTGCAATATAGGATTTATGGATAAACTTCTTTGAACTAACCTACTGCCATAACGGCCTTTTATTCTGCAATTGGGTGATAATAATGGAATCGTTGCATTAATCAACATTGCCATAGTAGGGAATTTCGTCATATAGAGAGACATGACGAATGTTAGCAAAGGTGCACCTTTAGTTCCTACTTTTACAGAAGGTACATAGTCAGCTTGCTAAAAATCGTATTATTTTAAATAATGGGATGGCATCACTAATCTTAATATTTTATTTAAAATTTAATAATTAAAGGTTATGGATAGTGAGCTAGGAAATGTTCTGTTAGATACCCTGGATCAATTAACATTTTAAATAAGCCTTATGATAATAAGGGCGATTGAGTATATCCAGAGCAGATTAATGAATCGTTTTTGATTGAAAAACCTGATGATCTTTATTTTAAACGGCTAACGCAAAAGTACTAGTAGAAAATATTTTAATTCTATTTGGTTACAAAATATCTAATATCGTACTTAAATTTATCAGGAGAAGGATAAAAAGCACTTTAGCAGAATTAACTATCCGTTCAATTGTTGAACAGATTTTATTTTATGACAAGGAAGATTGTTTTTTGGTTTGCGAATTTTAGGAGCTAAAATAGATATCTTTTGGGAATATTAAGTGAATTATTAACCAATACTGTAGTCCCATTAACAGATAAATATGTTTTAAATGGTAATAATATGGAAGTTTTGTTTTTTGCTTGATTAGTAGCTACTGTACTTTATTTGGTTTGCCAGGCAATTTTACCCTATGTTATTGATGCTAATCTAGTAAGGTACCCTAAAAGGTAATTTATTTGGTTAATCCTATATAATTTAATATTAAGACAGAGGTAAAAATGTCAGAAAAAATTCAATTAGATATTGCTAATTTGAGACGGGAATATACTCAAGAAGGGTTAAGACGTAAGGATTTAACTGACCAACCATTAGTTTTGTTTGAACGTTGGTTAAAGCAAGCTTATGAAGTAAAGTTATCTGACCCAACAGCCATGTGTGTTGCAACGGTTGATAGCGATGGACAGCCATATCAACGAATTGTATTACTCAAACATTATGATAAAAATGGACTGGTATTTTATACTAATCTATCTAGTCGTAAGGCACAACATATAGCCTATACCAATAAGGTAAGTTTACTATTTCCTTGGTATCAGTTAGGGCGTCAGGTCTCCTTTCTGGGTGAGGCAGAAAAACTCTCTGCACTTGAAATAATAAAATATTTTTATAGTCGACCAAAAGATAGTCAAATAGCAGCTTGGGTTTCACAACAATCCGCAAAAATTTCAGCTAGAAGTCTATTGGAGGCTAAATTTTCAAAATTAAAACAAAAATTTAAAAATTGTAAAATTCCATTACCTACTTTTTGGGGTGGATATCGTGTTAAATTTAATAGTGTTGAATTTTGGCAAGGTGGAACTAAACGGCTACATGATCGATTTATGTATCAATGGAAATATGATCATTGGCAAATTGATCGTTTGGCACCATAAACGGAAAAATGATTTTTAACTGGCACTTATTTTCCTTGTGTTTTTATTCTATTGTATTTTTTATATTATATATTGATAATATCAAATATTGATGGAGTCATTGATGTTTTGCAGGAATCTAATTGAGCAATTGCAAGAGAGGGGTTTAATAGCTCAGATGACAGATGAAAAGGCATTAATAGAGAAATTATCCCAAGGATCAGTGACACTATATTGTGGATTTGATCCAACTGCTGATAGTTTGCACTTAGGGCATTTAGTTCCTTTGCTATGTTTAAAACGTTTTCAACAGATGAAACATAAACCGATAGCTTT
>JBQMRQ010000058.1:0-5655 GCA_052174535.1 Arsenophonus sp. NC-WZS1-MAG3
CTTTCATTATGGTTTTCAAGAAATTTATTTCAGACGTCATCAATGCTAAAAAGTAGTTTAGTTGGGTAGGGGATATATATGCATCTAAATATCTTGCTAGAGAAGATAGAAATCTTCATGCATAAGTATTCATCAGGTATATATTAATTAGTTATCTTTATTGTTTACTTAGAAAACGAAGAAGACGGGAATTATCCATAGTGTACCCTTTATAGATGATGAAATCATCGGAAAAGAATACTTTTAGTATTTCTTCTTTCATATGTAAGTTGTATCTAGCCTCATTGCAGCCTAGCAGCTATTTTTGAGATATTCCTTAAAAACCAGGATATTCGTAATTATAGGCGAATATCCTTGCGTGTCGAGAAAAAATTAAGAACTTTAGATCATATCCCCATCGCTACATAGCCTCTCTTTTATGTTGTAAAAAGTTCAATAGGTCTCTTATTATTTATTTCGGGAGGGGGAGATCCACAAGGCGCTTCAAATAAAAGGCTTTGTAATATGTGAAATAGCATGCTGTCTTACAGAGTTTATACAGTTTATTCTTTCTAGAATTTTTATTGTGAGTCATTAGACGAATTTCTGAAAATATTAACACCAAAAAATATAAAACAGTACTTAGCTAATAAACATCCTCGAAGCAGAATAGTTGCGCAGATTTTGCACCATAGTATGTTTATGGTTATAAACATAGTAAGTATTCTGTAATAAGTAATAAACGAGATACTAAAATAGTAAGATAGATATATAAATAGAAACAGGTACGATAGGTACACCCCAGTACCTGTTTAGTGAACTATTAATTAAAAATATTATTACCGCGAAGTAATAAGTAAATATTTTGATCACCACGTAAAATATTTAATGCTAATGCGCTAGGCTTAGTTTCAATAACTTTACGAAGTTGATTAATATTTTCTATCCGTTGTTCGTTAGCACTAATGATAAGATCACCTTTTGCTAGACCAAGCATTGCTGCAGGTGAATTAGACGAAACACTATCGACCTTGACACCTTTAGTGCCCCTGATTATATTATTGCTTAAAGTAGCTCCCATTAATGAGCTGGTTAAAACTTCAGCTTTTGTTCCGCTAGAATCGCTATCTTCTAAGATGACATTTACTTGCATTAGCTTACCTTTGCGTAGTAGCCCGATAGTGATTTGTTTACCAATTTCACTGGTCCCAATTTTAGCTCTCAACTCAGCGAAGCTATTAATATATTTGTTGTTAATTGAAACTAGAATATCACCAGATTGAATGCCTGCTTTAGCTGCTGCAGAATTTGGTATCACTTCACTGACAAAAGCTCCTTTTTGCACATCAATCTTTAATGCTTTTGCTACATCAGAGGTCATTTCAGTGCCTTTGATCCCCAGCAATCCACGTTTTACTTCACCATGTTTAATAATTTGATCACTAAGAGATTTAGCCATATTTGATGGAATTGCAAAGCCAATACCAATATTACCTCCAACAGGTGTTAAAATAGCGGTATTAATACCAATAAGTTCACCATTAAGATTAACCAATGCGCCACCTGAATTACCTCTATTAATAGAGGCATCAGTTTGAATAAAATTTTCTAGACCTTCTACATTTAAACCACTACGGCCTAATGCAGAAATAATACCTGATGTTGCCGTTTGACCTAAGCCGAACGGATTACCAACAGCAACAGCAAAATCACCAACTCGCAGTTTATCGGAATCAGCAATTTTAATTGCCATTAAGTTCAATTTTTTCAGATTTTCTGTACTTGAATCTTTGATTTGTAATAGGGCGATATCTGTTTGAGGATCACGCCCAATAAGCTTAATGTCAATTTCTCTGCCATCATTAAGTTGAATTTGGATACTATTAGCGTTATCAACGACATGATTATTAGTCAGAATATAACCTTTTTTAGCATCAATAATAACCCCAGATCCTAATCCTTCAAAAGGGCGAATACTCTGTTGCTGGGAAGGGAAATTAGGTCCAAAAAAGAATTTAAATTCTTCGGGTAGCTGTTGATTTTGAACACGTGTTCCAGATACACGAATACTAACTACTGTAGGAAGTACTTTTTCTAGCATTGGTGCTAGGCTAGATAATTCTTGACCAGATGATAAAGTAACTGGTGGCATTGATGCAGAATAAATCACTGCAGGCACACTTATGAGTGAAAGACCAACAGTCATTGTTAATATAGTTAAAAAATATTTCTCTTTTTTCATCATGAATTCAATTCTCTTACATACCTAATTTATTTAAAGTAATTTGCTTTTTGGATAGATTAAAGGCCTCACGGCAAGTTTAAGACTTTAAATTATGCAAAAAAGTTTAGTTAACAAGTAGTAATAATTGTTTTTACATGTATTTACATGATATTAATGGTTAGAGCAAAATAAACTCTACTCAGATGAGTTCCTGTTACCATTAAAATTAATTAAAGATGCAATTTTATTAAAAAATATGTAACGTAATTTACTTTTATATTTAGCGAAATAAACCAGAAGAGTCTTCAGAGTAATCTTTCGGTGGTAAATTAATATGGGCTTGATTATTATCTAATTTAGATAAATGATAGTTAAAAAAGTTGTTTTGTATTGGCATATCAGACATCAATTCATGAGAATTTTTCACTATATGCTGATAGAGTTGACGATAGTCTTTTGCCATCTTATCGAGTAATTCTGCACTATATGCAAAATGGTTGATCAATTCTTTATGATATTCTTCTAATTCATGGTTTTTCTTTTTAAGTTCATCTTGTAAAGATTGTTGATTATGTAGTTTGGTGTTGCCAAAGCGAACTACTAGTAGACCAATAATGAAACCCACAATTAGACCGATTAATGCATATTCCCAAATCATACTGACTCCTTTATTTAAGGAAGGAAGATTTATTTTCATAAAAATTAATTTATAGTATAGCAGTTCACTATAGATGTTAAAAGAATATAAGTGAAATTTGGAAAAGTTGTTACTAATGATTTTATATTATTTTAGGTACTAAAATTATCGATATCATATTTATGATTGGTTTTCATTGATCAATAAAATTATGATTTTTTAAAGAGGTATTACGTTGATGCAATTGTTAACTATAATAAACTATACAACAGTTTTTGATTACCAGTAATCATTAATTTGATGAAGTGCAAAGTAATAGAGATGGCAATTTTAGATATTATTTATTATCAGTTGCTAATAGAACATATATGAATAAAAGATGCACTACAGAAATCCATTGAAACAAGGTAAGAATGATTCGAAACTTGATTATTACTTTCTTTGTGCAAGAGGAAAATTTTCTTGTGCTAAGCAAGAATTAAAGCCTAACTTAAGTATTAAACAAAACTAAGAAATAAGAGCCAGGTAAAATTGAAATGGCCTGAATAAACTGAATATCCATTATTAAAAATATTGTTAGTATGAGAAAAATATAAAATCAGATATTAAATATTAAGTAGTAGGTTAATGATAGTTAGAAACGGTTAAAAGAGTATTTATTCATTACAATTAGATATAGTTCCTAAGTATAAATGGAAATGCAATCAATGTATCTTCTATCGGTGTGAGGCACGGTAATCCATTAATCTTTTAATGTTCATCTAAATATTAAAAGGCAGTAAGCATAAGATGTCCAAAAAGCTAAAGCAGTTAGCTCAAAGACAGCTGGAAATTATAACAGGATTAATAGAGCTAATTAGATCATTATGAAAGAGACTGATCTGGAACGAGCAGCTTACCAATAGAATTCTTTATTAATTAATGAATTAATTAATAAAATTAGATGTCTATGAGAAAGGTAATAAATTAAAACCAAAAACAACTGAAATGCATCCTAATTGACTTCCATCCTATTGGCAGCTATATCATAGGATGATATTTTATGTAAAGTCTAGCATTACAGGTATTCGTGAAACCAGATATTACCTCTGATGCTTTGCATGAACTCATCTGTAATAGTGTACTAGAGGAATCTGATAGGCACAGATGTTGAGGCTAATTTCAAAGCCATGCTGCGATAACGTGCTGCTGTCGCGTTGTTAACGAACGAATATTTATTCTATCGTCCGTAATGATTATGTGTCACAGCGAATTATTCAGACTGGTATTAGCGATATTGAAATTAAAGTGCTTAAGGTTAAAGAGGAATCGTAGAGAGAGCGAAATATTATTCAATAGATCATTGCTATCGTTTATCTGAAGCGTACAAAAAAGTGGCGAAGATTTTCTACCACATGGTTGGATAACTGTTAGGCATCTCCACCGGTAATTTTCATGAATTCCTGGATTGCTTCTCACCAAGAAGCACATGGTCTTTTACTGATATCATCAGTAGACTAAAATAGCAATGGCTTGAAGAGTAACAGACAACAGTACTTATCTGATTTAAACCACAGGCGCTATGTTTATTTCTAATTTGATGGAATATTGGCCTATCAGGCAGCTCATGGCCCTTTGCCTACTAGTTGCTATTGACATCACTGCATGGACGTAAAGGAGCTCGTTGCGCTCGAAGATGTTTATCGAATGGTTATAAGCGAACTGAGCTAAACTTTTTAATACCCTGCAAATGCGTAGAGCCTAACTGCATCTCCCTGACTTGCTGAAGGGAGGAGATGTGCGGTATTATTAGTTTTTAAAATTCAATAACAAAGATATTTCCTGACAAATAGCACTAATATTATTAGGTAGATAAAATAGCTTATATTCTGCCTTTACTCCAAAAGGCATCCAACCAAAAGTTAAAAGTGAGCTACAGCAACTCCTGTTTACTAGAAAATCATGATACTACTAATAAATCCCTTGATATTTTATTATCAAGATTTTAGCGAAGTATCATTTGTAGCGATGAAGAAGCTGGAGAAAAATGGAGAAGAACGCTGGTATTCTACGATTTTACGTCAGTGCACTGGGCGTCAATAAAAACAATGAATCTAATTAAATCGACTTTCGTAATATACTCAGTTTACGAAGCTGAGTCATCAAGCACTATGGTGTGTAAGTAGTTTTTAGCTACTACTTTTCTGAAATGTTCATAATCTGAGTATTATTTTATACTATGCAATATATTAATTTTCAGGAATTCACCCAGACGACTGAGAATAAAATCTCTTAGAGAGCATTAAACTCGATAAATCATCAGGACGACTATTTGTAACTTCTAGTGTTGTACCGCATATTTATCCGAAGCGATTTATGATCTTATTATCACCAGAAAGTAATTATGATAAGTCTATTGATCTTTTTTATCACATCCAAAAGAGGTCATACAGGAATATGTCCAGGGGGCTATCTTCCCCAGTATCTAATTTTTTGCTATATTATTATCCTCCTCTAGTTACGATTATCCGGAGTTTTAGAACGCCTATGTTCAATCTGATGATGTTAAATAAAACTGCATTAAGGAGAAAATGATTGACAATATGTTTTCTGATGAATTCATTACAAGGGTACTTAGAGATAATTCCCGTCTTCTTCGTTTTCTAAGTAAACAATAAAGATAACTGATTAATATATACCTGATGAATACTTATAGCATGAAGATTTCTATCTTCTCTAGCAAGATATTTAGATGCATATATATCCCCTACCCAACTAAACTACTTTTTAGCATTGATGACGTCTGAAATAAATTTCTTGAAAACCATAATGAAAG
>JBQMRQ010000059.1:0-5617 GCA_052174535.1 Arsenophonus sp. NC-WZS1-MAG3
TATTAAAGTTATAATCCCCCGTTCCGCTTCGGTTTATAACCTTAGGCATTTTAATCTCAATATCACCAATATCAGTTGCATAGTTCGCAATGGCAATAATCGTTCGGACGTAAACACTTGTTAATAAAATGACGTTGAACATGTTTGAGAAGCATGGTTTCGAGTTCCGCTTCAATGAAAGCGCTTATCATAACTTTGCAGTAGCATTGCGGATTAGTTAATACAAGAAATTAGAGGTAATATCTGATTTCGCGAATACCTAGTAGCCTAGATTTTTCATGGCATATTTATCTCTCTGTTATTAGCATCATTTGCTAAATAAATTAGCAGAATACATGTTAGCATCTTCGAAACCACATACATCAGAAATAATCATTGCTCTAAGCAAATATATGCAAACTTTTTGTTAGCTTTAAACAAAATTATCCTTTTAGGTATTAGAGTTGCCTGCTAATCTAGCTTAATGATTATGGTATTTTACCCTTAATTATACTCCTTACGTAACCATATATTTTTCAATAATATTAAACTGTGCGCCGAAGATCTGAAGATCTATATAATAAATGCTGTATAAAACAATTTGAGCTTCCAGAAATATAACAAACACAACAAAGACACAGTTAAAATAAAATTTTATATATTTAGCAATTTTACTTCAAAAGATATAAATTCTAATTAGTTAGATACCTTTCTTTAACAAGAAAGGTGAGTTAACTTGAACTGGAGATATCATATACTTAGAAGTATTAGGATAGCACAAAACGACATTAGTTATAAAATTGATTTTGGATTTACTTGTGCAATTATGCTATATTTTCAGCATTCTATGCCAAAGAATTCCATTCCAGATAATCTGCTAATATCATATTTAGTTTGCTAATGCATGAAAAGTTTACAAAAGTGTCTTTCGTCATGAATAGTAGATGATTTCACTTTCATCTGAATGAAAGAAAAATTTCTTTTCTATTCTAACAGCTACTTTTATATAAAATCTAGTAATTATTATTGCTGATCTTTTTTATCAAAAATACTATTAGATTACATAGATTTTCTGATTATATTTATAATAACTTTATTTATATAAAATCTATTTTACATACTGAATTATTAAACATAAATATAGATATAGATTCTCTAAAATTCTTATTTTAACTGTCCTATTTTTACCAATATTGTAAATAATTTTAACGTATCCATTTTAATTTAAATTCCAAATTACTTCTGAGTACTAAATTTTAGTCATGTAACACAAGATGATTAAAATTTATAAAATTCAAACTATCTACTTTTCTTTTAAAGATTATGAATTAAATATGATATACAACACATAGATAAAGTCGCAACTGCATGAGGAATCAATATTATAAAAGCATCTGATACTTAATAGAATAGCAATAATTTATTAAGTCTCACTTGGTATGTTAATGTTTATAAAAACGGGTGAATATAAATTATTTTTACATGATAAAAACGGTTAATAGTGATACTAAATTACTTTTTGCTTAAAGTAGCTACATTTTAACTAGAAACACAATATACACCATTAATCTTACTGGTTAACAATAATAATTGTGTAGCACATGATTTAGTTTTAGAAAATACATGCACTCTATCTTTTTATGCAAAAGATAGATACCTAGATATGTGGAGGCGGATAATCGTGTTGTTTAACTTATGATTACCCAGTAAAAAAATGTTAAACTTAAATCAATTAAGGCGTTACAGAAATTTATAGAAGGTAAAGTAAATACAAAAAAATATTAATGACACAAAGAGAGCATTAAAGTTAAAACAGATACAAAAGACTTCATTCCAGTATGATATATGGCATTATAAACTAATTATAATTCATTGCTGATAAATCCGGGAAATGGCTGTTTAGAAAACAAAGAAAACTACTGGCATCATTTTCAGTGATGGTAAAAACAGGTGCTATTGACCTGAATAAAATAGTTTAAATTAGATATAAAATTATAAATAAAATCTTTTATTTTGTTCCTAACAACGCAATTAGAGCCACATCATTTTAATAGGTGTGTGGCGTTATTTCTATAACTAATAAAAGTTTTACCATATATATAATTAAAATAGCAAGATCAGTAGTTTTCAACTGTTACTAAAAACGATAGGCTCTTGATTATTTTATAATATTAAGGATTAGTAAGCTGATATCTCATAATTTCCATGGTTATTAGGTAATGCGATGCGAGAGTGAAAAAGGGTGACACTAATTTATAATACATCAATAAAACGGTTACTTTAGGTTAATTCACATAAATTTTTATCTGAAAATCAGATAAAAAGATCATATAGATTTTTTTCCCTTTTTTTGGCAAAATTTTCAGGCAGTTGTCATAAAGAAAGAATGAATTACGCTCTTAATCGTCCTAGATCGATATGGGGGGTCATTTAAATGATGAAATTCTTGAAGAGTTTGATGCAAAAGTGTATTAGTCATCTCTTGATCTAATTATCGATAAGAAGTTCATGCTTTGTTTGTATGAACAAAAATAGTACGAAATTTTTGCTATCGAGCACA
Organism: Arsenophonus sp. NC-WZS1-MAG3; assembly: GCA_052174535.1. Classification (GTDB taxonomy): domain Bacteria; phylum Pseudomonadota; class Gammaproteobacteria; order Enterobacterales; family Enterobacteriaceae; genus Arsenophonus. The sequence goes on from JBQMRQ010000059.1 coordinate 2,540, forward strand.
AATTAGTACTATTGTCTAATAAGGCAAGGTAATCAGAGAGTTATTGGTAAGAAATTTTACATTTGAAATATGAAAAGTTATATTAGTGACTTCAAAGAATGGCTGAATAAATTCCATGATAGGGTCGTTTTATTTACCGAATTATCTGAACTGAATAAGATTGCTTGAAACCATAATAATTGAAATATAAATGTGCTTTAGATTACTCTGTGAACAAAGAAATAATCTTTTCCAACATAGCTAGAAATTAACATACCAAAAGTATAAAATAGTAATCAGCTCATAAACATCTCCGAAGCAATGTAGCTGTCACCGAGATCACGCGTGTAGCGTACTAGGTTTTGTTACGTTTAGGAAATTTAATCGTTTTTCTCTTAAAAAAGAGAACCTCCCTCTCTTCCTAAAAAGAGATAGAATTAATTTACTGTGGATCTATTTAAATAAAAATTTTATTGGAGGGTGTATTATCCTTTAATCTAATGCACTAATATTAAAAATATTAATCCTAAGCTTAGCTTAATAACCCTTGTTTATACGGATCTTATGTGCAGCAATTCTTTCATCAAAGACCGAATTCTATTTTTCGGTTTTTTGCTAGCTATTATCTTTACCGCCTTTATACCTTCAGTAAGAAAGTGCCTCGTTTACTCTTCGATAAGAAAGCATGTTATATAGCGTTTTAAAACGTCTTTTTAGAAAGTGACTAATATAGTTTCCGATCATCTTTTCCTGCGTCAAAATCTCTGCCGGTGTACTTGCTTAGTTAAGTTTTCATAGTAATGATGTATAACCCTCTCGCACCCCCTTAGTAATTTCGTAATTTTGACGCGAACACCACAATATCCAATATAAGGATTTAAGATATGGCTCGTGATATTTCATGCTATATCCAATGCTCCTTTCATATTTTTAGCGAAATGCACTTTTCTAGTAACATCTGCACTGTAACTTAGAGTACGCGCTACCACTTCTTTCTCACGCAAAAGTGCATAAGACAAAGAAAAAGATTGGGATTTATCAGGTTATAGTTGTGACGCATCAGCCGGATGATATCGCCTTATCAGATTTCTTCACCGCTATTTTTGAAGAATAACTCATGCGATAGAGATCAATCGGCAATTATATTACATAAAATCAATATCTATCTAGAAAATACTATTATCCGTTATCAGCATACTTGCTTATGTAAGAAAGTAAAATTATTTATTCATAATATAAAATCTTAAATAGTTCATATTAGACACCTCAATCACCTATCGATTTTTTATTGATATTTTCGCGAAAAAATATTTTCAATATTTATACGCTATATGGTTATTAACTAATATTTCTACGTAGACAATTTATACAACCTTAATCCTACTATTGATTTCTCTCTCTGTGATCAATTTCTGATAGATAAAAAAATAAAAAATGCGCGACATAACACCTTTCTGTTATTCTTATGATTTCTTAGGAAATCAAAGTAAAAATAATATTGATACTGCGTATTGAACCAATTGGTAAAAATCGGCGTACGTATCAGATGTATTAGGTTGCAGAAATATAATATTTTATCTATTCATTCTATTTATACGATCAGTATATAACCGATTATTGGGTAACCCCATACAATAAGATGATGTATTTAGATTATGGTTTTGATTTATATATACCCAGAAATTGTCATCCTCTTTTTTAAAGAGGATTTTACTTTTGGTTATATTGACAATCATATTCCAGTTAAATGGATTCAGCTATTAATTCAGGCATTTTCTAGATTGGAAAATAATTATCTATATACACATTTTTGGAAGGCATGAAGGGTAAAAACGACGAAATGAAGAAACTATTTCTCGCTGGAATCAAGAGGTTATTCAAGCCAGAAAATTTGCTAATAATCATTGATTACTAAACAGTAATTTTACTAAATTAGTGAATATGGACTTACTAGATAAATCGATTTACCAGGATTTATCGTCTGGTATGTGCTAGTATACCATTTTTTTGGATGAGAAGCTTTAGTTGCAACTAAAGGACAATTTAATCTTTGTTATGCGCTCAATAAAAGAATGGTGTCAATTAAGTAATTTTTGGAATTTAAAAATAAAATCAAAGGCTGATAATATTTGCCAAAGTCAAGTATATAAAAGATTTTAAGAAGAACTACATGCAATACATAGTATCTAAAGGATGTAATATGAAAGAAAACCGATTAATTTTTATGACAAAAAATAAAAGAAATGTTTGTGAACTCAATAAATTGTCAAAACACGAAAATTTCTCCATGTGAAACATTTTATTTTTTGGGGAATATCCCCCAATCTATTTCTCTGGCTTTAATAAAATTATGAAATACCATGAACTAGGTATAGTCGCTATTAGATGATGAATTAGGCGCTTATCATATTAATATTCATAGTTACCTAACCTGTCTTCCGCCAATTTTTAAAAACATATGGTTTTATGAGCGAACTCACTGCCGTTATAGATAAAACCGAATACTTTCATATTAAACCTGATAAAAAGGAATGTTATCCTGCTTGCTATTTATAGTGTGGTAATTTTCAAGAAGACTTATATTCAGTCAGGAATAAAAATCATTATTTAATAATAATCCTCAGGAAGGAAAATCTTATATAGAAATATACACTTATGTTGGTGATTTTAAAAGATGCTGTATCGGTTATGTGTAACAAAATGGGTTACTTGCTCAATATCGATAAGCAAGAAAAATTGCTTTATTAAAATTGGTTTCAGGATTAGATATCTTTTATAAATCCTAAGCTATAGCAAAAGATAAACAAAGGTAGATCAACATCAATAAATCAGATCAGTCACTTTATGCGTAACGATATCCTCAAATAGAACTATTTTATAATGATGTGAATTATGTAAAAACTTTTTTAGGAGAGTTATTAACTATTAATATTCGTAGTTAAAAAATATTCAATTACGACTGGATGGTCAAAATTGGCAAAATTACAGAGAAAATAGTAGGATTTAACAGACAGATACATTGGCTCTCACCGATCGTTTCAAGTATTGAATGGTTTACTAGGTGCAACGGAAGAGATAGCTAAAAATAGGATTATCATC
>JBQMRQ010000060.1:0-36619 GCA_052174535.1 Arsenophonus sp. NC-WZS1-MAG3
CAGAATTAATTTACGTTTTTCTTTTAAAACCACATCAGCCGCTCGCGTAATTAATGTATCGTTGTAACTATTTGCAATGCCAGATAATGTTTTTATTGAACACGGCATAATAATCATACCAGAAGTAATAAATGAACCAGAAGAAATCGGCGCGGCAATATCTCTATCTTCATAAACAACATCTGCCATTGATTGAACATTACGTAGATGATAAACAGTTTCTAGAGCTATAGTTTGCTTAGCTGCTGAACTAACAATTAAATGCGTTTCAACATCAACAACAGATCGTAAAACTTCAAGTAAACGAATACCGTAAATTGCACCACTGGCACCTGTTAATCCGATAATTATTTTCTGCATCATTTTTACTCAATAAGAACGATAAAATAAACTTCAGTATTGTTAACTTAACGATACCAGCTAAAGTTTAACTTAATTTGAACGATAACAACAAGTTAGCCTTCATTATAAATTTCTAAATTTTTAATTTCATTGTATTCTTTTAACTAATTATTTTACATAGATAATTTAGATCGATGTTTTTAGTGACATAAATCTATTAAAAACTAAATATTTTAAAGTAGTGATATCAGAATTTTTCTTTCTCACTATAGCAATTAAATTATTCGCACCAATAAGTTGTAAATTTCATTCACTTAACGTACATAGGTAATCAATTCATTATAAGAAGGCATAAATGTCATAAATATTTAGAAAACGAATTTTGAGTGATAGAAAATAGATCTTTTTATCCTACCTTAGAGTTATTCTTATCTCTGATTTATAGAGTTTTAAAGATGATTACGTACATGCATATTGACTTAATAAATAATTTCAATAACAGAGATATATGCCATGAAAGCCTACACTATAGGTATCCGTGAAACTAAATATTACCTCTGATTCCTTCTATGAACTTATTCGTAATAGTGTCAGGTAGCTGATAAAGACCGCTACTGAAACTTATCTCGACTCTAAACTAGGTTGTAACAATATGTTCACAGCCCTTTTTGTAGACTGACTTCACCATACCATTATCCGTAACGATTATTCGTCACAGCGAACTATATTAAGAAGAGTTATTGACGATGTTAAAAATTAAAGTACTTAAAATCCAAGGAATTGCAGAAGCAATGAAATATGTTTCTAAAGCTCTTTAACTATCCTTTATCTGAACCATGCAAAAATCGGCAAAAAGTTGCTACCATATCTATTTTTACGAAGAATCTCACTGGAGATTTCAGTAAGTCGTTCTGGACTTTTCTCGGTAAAAAGTATTTGGTCTCTTTGCTACAGTACACCATCAGAAAACTGAAATAATAATTTCTTGAAGAGAATAGGCAATAGTTGCTTCCGTGATTTAAACGATATACGCTATGTTTATTTCTTGAACAATGGCGTATATACTGTTCTGTCAGGCAAGATGATCACCTTTACCTACTTCGTTCATTATCAGTAGTTCAGTGAATATGAACGTAAGGAGTTGATTGGAGTTGAAGATAATATCAAGAATAAGAACGAACTTAAACGAACTTCTTAATTACCTGCAAGCGCGAATCTTAAGCGTCTCTTCTAGATTTATTACGAGAGTCCTGGTATCATTAATTCTGAATCCCAATGGAAAAGATATTCCAGAATATGCAGCACCAACGCTGTTGGATATATAAAATAGATAATACACTGCCTTCACTCCCAAAAGGGATGCAATTAAAAGTTAAAGGTAAACTGTGCGGAAGATTTAGATAGCAGAGAGCTGCGTTATTGTTGATAACGTAACATCACCATAAGAACTCAAAATCAAAGATATCTAAATCAACACTTTCCAAAGCAACCATATACTGATTTAATCTTCTTCTAATGTGCAGTTGCTAAACACTAGAACTTGAATATTAAATGGATTACGACCTCATAGCCAATAATCATTACAATATAACTGCGCAAGGTCTCACGAACTTGCAAAAATTATAACAATAACGGTAAATAGGTTATTTTAATGATCAGAAAAGATCAAATTTTTTTATTTTATGAACAAGTACATTGAGAAACTTTTTCTAAATTAGAAGAAGTATTTACATGACGACGAGGCGTTTTAAATAACGTTTTTAATTCATCTACATTGACAAAATTACCATTATATATTAATTTAATATTAAAGGTAATTAACATATAAAAAAGTTATATTCCGAAACCACTGTTATCTACTAACAGTAAGATAACGCACATAGTTAATTCTCATTTAGCCTGTAAATGCAATATTTGCCTAGCCAGGGAAACACATCTTTTACTAAATCATTTGATTTTCGTAGGCGAAATTATTTATTTTCATTAATTGTAGAAAACACCTTTAGAATATTTTACTACAATGCTAAAGCACTATTAGTTCACATAAATTGATTAGCTAAACTGCTATAAAACAGCAATACCGATAAATGCACATCTACTTTTTTCTTATCAACCAAGGTAAATGATATTTTTAGGTAAAAAACTTGATACATTTTTTAAATAATCAAAAAACCATCTAATAATATGACTAAATTGAGAAATTAATTCAGAACGTTGCCAATCTTCACTTTTTGGTAAGGATGTAAAAGTATCTAAAAAAAATAAAATTGCCGATACAATTAATGTACCGCGTAATACGCCAAAACAGACGCCTAATATGCGATCAGTACTTGATAATCCCCCTCTCTCAACTAAGAAACTAATCACATAATTGACTACGGTACCCGCAATTAAAGTTGTGATAAATAAAATTGCAATTGCAATACCATTTCTAATAAGCGTGTCATCGAAACGAGTAAGATAATAAGTCCCTAAATAAGGATAAAATTGGCTAGCAACAAAAAAAGCGCATCCCCAAGTAATAAGAGATAAAGCTTCTCGTATAAAACCACGAATTAAACTAACCAAAGTAGAAAAAATAATAATGGTAATTATAGCATAATCAATCCAAACCATAATTTTGGTCCAAAAATTAAATTTTTAGAATAGTCAAACGCATTTTATCGGAAAAACGTTTTTGTTAGCTACTTTATTGAAAAATAGCAATAAATTTTGGAAAAAAGATAAATCATATTCATCACATGAATAATTCATATAACTATTTATTATCAATAAATTTTATTTGTTAATAAATACCCATTTAAAGCTTAATAACTACGTATTTAATCCTATTAAGCAAGTTAAATCTTTTAACTCTAATAAACTGTACTGCAATTTTTTCTCTTAAACATTAAGATCAATAAAAATTCGAGTTAATTGATCATTTACTGGAAATGATAGCTCTGTATAAATCTAATAGACACATAAACGTAATCTAGTAAGAACTTATTCTATTTTGCTATATTTTAAGTACGGCTAACTCTTAATAACATAAGCCTGCCTCTATGAGGTTTGAACTTTCTGATTTGAGTTAGTAGTCTATTTTGGAATTAACGCAGGCTTTTAATTTTAACGACGAGATTTTACCCTTCCCTGTTGAAGGGATATACTATTTATTTGCTAATTTGGCCTTTAAATTAAAAGTGACCTCAAATTATAGCTTCAAAAAGACTTTCTGAAGATGAGGTTCCTCCCCCTACTTCTTTAGGTTTAAAATTGGAAAAATAGATTCAATTTTATATTTATTGTTAGTTTTAGACGGCAAAAGGGATCTCACGCTCTAAATATAATTTTATTATATTTTTATTTTTTCCTCCTAGTTTATTATATAAACCATCCTTGCATAGCATTATTTATTGCAAAAAGGCTACTGAAAGTATATTTGAAACAAAAACATCATGATTAGAGTTTAAAAAACATCATGATGAGAGTTTATCGTTAGGAAACTACAACACCTAAAAACAAAATTGTTCTTAAGGGAAGAAAAAAGAACTTACTCTCCTTTATCTAAGCGTTCTTAAAGGAAAAAACGAGATATTGTTGATTATCAACTATATTAGTAAAAGTTGTTAATAGAAATCCCTTCTACTGTATGAAGGATTTTGCGATAACGATTATCATAAAAAAGCAAACAGGCATACAGATCAAAGAGATTCTTCTCTCACTCACCTACCAACATAAAGTTGCATCTCATTAGTTGTGGCTTGATGACGAGACTATGTTAGATGATATCGATCTATCCATTAAAACAATTCATTCCACTTTATTCTACCTATATTATCAGAGCAAAGATATTCATCCCCCTCTCTATGGCCATTTATTCATTTATTAATGTTACAGTGATATTGTTATAAAATTCACGATTGCAGGAAAACATTTAATAATTTTATTAGAAGTCCTATGAAAGCTATATCAAGAAGGATAAATATTTTAGTTATTTTTTATGTACGTTGAATAGCTTGACTATACAGAAGTAAGCGAAACAAGCAGGCATTGATTTGAAACAGGATTTAAATGACGATACTGCTTTCTTGCTTTAGAAACGACCAGGTAACATAAGTTGCACTAAGTGCTATTGTTGAAGTTTAATTAGCCATTTTCTTGCCTTGGATGAAGTAAATAGTATAAAACCTTTACAAATGAGCATAAATTAGCTACCATCGCTTAATAACGCTGAATACTCAGAGGAGTTATTGATAAGGAAAATTCCATATTTAAAATGTAAGCAGTTATATTAGCTGATTAAAAGGATAGCTGAATAGCTTCCCCATGGTGGGGGTGATATGAATTGTTATTTACTGAATTATCTAGCCTGGAGAAGATTATTTAAAACCATAACAATTAAAATATAAACTGTGGTGGCTATAAATATCCTGGAAGCAGAATAACAATCTTTCTCAACATAGTGTGATTATTATAGCTATATCACATCGTTTTTCAATGACGCGGTTGCTCACTTAAAATTTATAGTTATTTTCTGTAAAAACGTTTCTCACCCTCTCAACTACCTCCTTCCATCTGCACGAGAATTCTTGAACCTTCATTGCATCTTAATCTGATCTGGATCTCTGTTTACACAGCCACAGAGAGCAATTTATGTGATATGGACTGAAAGTATCGAAATCAAAACTATAAAGGTTTAAAAACTACAAGCTTAATTATTTGTACGTGGATATAAATATCTTCCCCAAATGCCAAACAAAATCTCACGATGTTATCTTTTCCTATTTATAGGATCACGCCATTCGATAAATTTATCTATCTTTATTAAGATAAAGACTGGGGTTAATGCTTAATGCTTCTTACCTGATCTTAATCGAACATATCCAATAACTATTCATCGGTTACTTACAGATAAGTAACAAAAATTAAGTTATACTGATTTCTGATACATGTAGTTTCAGGGATGGGTGGCGTATCCCTACTCATTAATTTCATGAATAGTGTCAATCATATATAGATGATATATCATGAAAAGTCCACCTTATAGATCTATCAGCGAACTAGATATTACCCTTATCCATTTCATGAACTTATCTATAATCCTATTAGTAAGATGATAGATGCTGATGTTGAGGACGGAGCTTAAAGGTATATCTACAACAAGATCCTGAACGCTACCTTGTCAATGGTCGTCATATCGTCGATCATAACACTTATTTGCTACAGTAAATCATACAGACTTGCATTGTGTAGGATCTTTAGATTAAAGTGCCTAAAGTTAAAAAAGGAGAGGATTACAACGGAAATTGAATATATTTTAAACTCCTTGCTGTGCCTTATCTAAAGTATAAAAGCGACGAAGAATTGTTATCATAGCTTTGCACCTACGAGATAAATTCATCGGAGATTTTTCAAATCTATAAGACATTTTTCAGTGAAAGCAGATAGTTTTTTATTAGAGGTATCAGCAGATTAAAACAAAAATGATTTGAAGAGAAGAGGTAATGGTAGGCTGCGTGATCAATCTATGCGCCTTAACCTTTATTTTTTGGTAGAAAGCATCTGCCGTTCTATTAAAATAGCTGATTGTCTTTACTTGCTAGTTAAAGCGGCTACACTGCATGGATGTAAGGAGTTCCTTTCGCTTGAAGATGGTTATTGAGAGTTAGAAGCGAACTGTGCATAATTTTTTAACAACTGGTGAGTACGTTGCTTAACCTATCTTTCCAGATTTGCTACGGGAGACGGTGTTTGGTTTTGAACGCAATAGCAAAAATATTCCCGAGCATCCAGTACCAATCTTGGTGAATATAAAATAACTGATGTGCTAATTTCATCCTCCAAATGTATGCAAATGAAAGTTAAGGTGAGTTTCGGGAGATCTAGTTAGCAGAGAGCCGCGATACTACTAATAAAGCCTAATGTTTTATTAGTAAAGTTTTTAACGAACTACTATCCTGCAGCGATGAAGAAGTTGGAGAAAGAGCAAGAAGAATGACTGGTATTCTATACATTTATCAACGTACTGGGAATCATAAAAACGACGAATCTAAATTGAATCAAGTTTTTGCAACAATGAGGCTATGAAGCCGAAAAATTAAAAATTCTTGTTTAAGAACAACAATCTTTTTAATGGCATTTAAGCTGCTTCCCCATCTGCTTATAGAAAGCTTGAACTGAGAGCAAGTCATTTTACTTGTTGACATTACGATGGAAAACAGATTTACGAAGTATTAGAATAGAATGTAATCTGATCACTATACACCAGATTTGCTAATAATTATAAAAAATTTCAGACTACTGTTTTTAATCTGTAAAAATACTCAGCTGCTGGAAAACAGAAATTGATCTGTTTATATACAGAATATGATATAGAATACTAACTTAGCTCGCTACTGTATCTTTAAATTAATAGTATGATCGAGCTATTTAATTGGGCGTATGGGAGATGGGCTGCAAAGTCATTATTTCAATCTAGTGAATAAACTTTAAATTACTTTGTATTAATATAATTGGCTATACAATTAGAAATTATCCCAATCAACATTGGATATTAAAACTCCTTTACAGCTCATGAAAATTAATTGAAAGTTAAATCTAAATTATTTAATAATTATACTATCTTCTAGAAATATACAATTATTATTATCTAATAATATTGATATTAATATAATACTAGCTGCAATAAGAATAACTGTTTCTAGGAAACAGTTTTGTAATTTACTGGCCACTTAAGCTTGCCTATTTTATCTGTAGTTCTCATAACCTCAGCGACAGTATGAAATGAGCCACAAATTAGCACAATGTCCTGTTTGTTAGTATCGGCTATAATTTGCAACCAGGCATCCCTAACCGTATCAAATTGGTATGGCGATTCAACATACTGCGCTAATTGCATTGCATCAGCACCACGTATCCCACTTAAAGAAGCCAAATACCATTTATCAATTTGCGGAGCCAAATAAGATAAAGTACTTTTTATATCTTTATCAGCTAACATGGCTATCAGAGCGTAAACTTTAGTATTTTTCTGTCTAGGCAAGTGAGCTAATCTATCAGCTAAATAAGCCGCTGCATGAGGATTATGCGCAACATCTAAAATTATAAAAGGTTGCTCGCTGATAATTTGAAAACGACCTGGTAATTTTGATTTAAGCAATCCCTGCTGAATAGTTTTCAATGATATAGCCTGCCTAATAGCATCAGTATTCTTGATTAAACAATTGATAATTGCCAATGCAGTTGCAGCATTAGCCAATGGAACCTTTGGAAAAGGTAATTGTTTAAAATCGTAATCCTCAGATTGCCAATCCCAATGATCATTTTGTAGTTTAAAGTCCCAATCTACTTTGCAACGAAATAATTTTGCCTCAATATTTTTAGCTACATCATTAACTGACTTCGGCATATCCGGTTCACCCACAACTGCATAGCGACCTGAGCGAAAAATACCAGCTTTTTCGTAGCCAATTTGTTCACGATCAACACCAAGCCACTCAATATGATCTAATGCAATACTAGTAATAGCAGCAATATCTGCATCGACTATATTGGTTGCATCTAATCGCCCACCCAAACCAACTTCTAAAATAATCACATCAAGTTTAGCTTGTTTAAATAATTGTAAAGCAGCTAAAGTGCTATATTCAAAATAGGTCAATGTGGTTGTACCACGTTTAGATTCAATATCCGCAAAAACTCGACAAAATTCTGCTTCAGGTAACATTTTACCTTGAATCCTAACACGCTCAGTATAATCCAAGAGGTGAGGAGAACTATAAACACCGACTTTTAATTTAGCTTCAATTAAAATTGATTCTAATGTATGACAGGTGGTTCCTTTACCATTTGTTCCTGCGACAGTAATCACTTTCATAGCAGGAGATAAAAGATCGAGTTGTCTAGCAACAATACTAACCCGCTCAAGTCCCATATCAATAATTATTTTATGTTGATTAGTTATATAAGTTAACCAAGTATCTATAGAAGAGCTCACATCAGGTATTATTAATGGTTTAGATATTTTTTTATTTTTGATCAAATTTACTGTTAATTTTTTATTTTTTATCATATGGCCATTATAAATCATCATCAACTAAGTTAATAACATCAATTTGACTTGCGTCTTGAACAGTTTGATGAGTAAGTATAGCCAATATTTCAGCTAATTTATCCCGCATTTCAGGGCGTCTAACAATCATATCAATCGCACCTTTTTCAATCAAGAATTCACTTCGTTGAAAACCCGATGGTAATTTTTCACGTACAGTTTGTTCAATAACCCTTGGTCCAGCAAAACCAATTAGTGCTTTAGGCTCAGCAACATTAATATCTCCCAGCATGGCTAAACTTGCTGATACACCACCCATTGTTGGGTCGGTAAGTACTGAGATATAAGGAAGCCCTCGTTCCTGAATTTTCACCAGTGCTGCACTGGTTTTTGCCATTTGCATTAACGACATCAATGCTTCTTGCATACGGGCACCACCGCTTGCAGAAAAACAAACCAACGGACAATTATTTTCTAGTGCTTGCTCAACTGCACATACAAAACGCGCACCAACAACCGACGCCATTGAACCACCCATAAAAGCAAATTCAAAAGCGGCCACAATAACTGGCATACCTTTAAGCGTTCCCTTCATGACGATTAAAGCATCTTTTTCATGTGTTGCTTTCTGTGCCGCTGATATACGATCTTTATATTTCTTTGAATCACGAAATTTTAAAATATCTTTAGGTTCTAATTCACTGCCTAATTCAACCATGGTTCCTTCATCAAGAAAAGAGGTCAGACGTTGACGAGCAGTAATACGCATATGATGATCACATTTTAGACATACGACTAAATTACTTTCTAATTCAGGCCGATAAAGTACTTGCCCGCAGCTATCGCATTTTGTCCAAACCCCTTCAGGGATACTCGATTTGCGGGTCTGGCTAATATTGCTTTTATTAAGAATTTTTTCAATCCAACTCATTAATAGACCTTTTTGTCTAAAATTAGATTATCAGTCTCATTATTATATTAATTATTAAAACATAATACCAAAGCATAGTGGATAAAAAACTAATCAAATCTGCTAATGACCATCTATTTTTTAGTTTTAAGAAGCTGTTTTCTTTTATTTTGATGCTCAACGATAATAAAAATTTTAATTATAATCTTACAGGATGGAAATTAAAAACAATTGCTACAATTAATAATTTTAAATTCTACTAAACAATTGTAAATTATATCAAAAAATAACTTGATTTAACTAAATTATTTAACCTATATTAAAACCTCAGCTACATTATTATAAAAACAAATGCCAAAATTATTACCAAATCTGGTGTAGATGCTTATGTTATGTCGTCCAGCGCTGACACTTCATGAATCTGTTCTTCCATCCTTAAATTGAGATATTTTTATCACCAGGATCAAAGTAGGTTAAATTCCCTTAGCCTGGTTCCAGCCATTTAGGAAAAAGAGAACAGCTTAAATAGCATTGAAATAGTTCCCTTTCTTAATGCATAGTGCTTCACGCATTAGTTTTGTAGGCTCATCTCACAAAAGTTGATTTAATCGGATTCGTCATTATTATTGACCCTAGTACGATAACAAAAAGACGATAGAATGTCAGCCATTCTTCTTGATTATTCTGCAGCTTCTTCATCGCTGTAAAATATATACTTCGCTAAAAATTTTACTAATAAAACATTAAGCTTTATTAGCAGTATTAGGCCTTTCTGATAGCCAAATTTTCTGCAGATCAAGGTTTCTAACTTTTAGTTACATGCTTTTTGAAAGTGGAATCGCTAGCACATCAGCTATTTTATGCATCCAACAACATTGATAATTTGCGTCCAAAAATATCTTTAACCATTACATTCAAAAATTAAGCGATACCTTCCCCGCGTAATAAGTATAGGAAATACAGTTAAACTCTGTGCTTACAAAAAATTAAGAAGTTGAGCCACGTTTACTTCTGACTCTCGATAAGCATCTTTTATTAGGACTATCTCCTTACGTCCATGCTCAGTGCTACCGATAATGAGCACCAGGAAAAGAGGGGGGGTAAGCTTACCTGATAGAACGATTTTTTATCCGTATGAAATAAACGTAGCGTATATCGCTTAAATAACCAATCTATCATTGCTTATGCTCTTAAAACCATTGCTCTGTCAGTCTGTTGATTGGTACTAACAGAGAGAACTTGTACTTTTTCACCAAGAAACAGCTCAAGGCTTCAAAAATCACCAATGGGGGGAAAGAGGATTTTGTAGGTACAAAAGCCATAATAGCAACTATTTGCTAATTTTACACGCTTTAAATAAGGGGAACAGCAAGGAGTTTTAGAAATATATTCAGTTTCCACTGTGATCTTCTCCCTTTTTTAATCTTAGGCAAGGTTAATCTCAACATTTACTAATAGAAGTCTATATGATTCGCTATAGCAAATAACTGTTACGGATTACGGGTTGTTGCGCGTCGACAAAACGGCGTTCAGCATGTTAAGAAGTATGGCTTCGAGTACTGTTTCAACAGCGCTATTTATCAGCTTCCTAGTAGAATTACAGATGAGTTCATGGAATGGATAAGGGGTAATATCTAGTTTTGCAGATACCTGTAGGGTAGACTTTTCATGGCATATCATCTCTCTGTTGTTGAAATTATCCACAAAATTAATGAGCAAAATACACTAGGCCACCCCCCCCATATCCAAAACTCCACTCAGTAGAAATAAGCGACATAATTTAATGCTAATACGACATTTATTCCTGTATCTGTGAGAAATAAAGCAAACATTATAATAACAGCTATAATCTAGCTAAAGTAATTGCTTTATCACCATGTTTTTATAAAATTGGTAAGTTTTGCAAAAAATTACCAATGTTATAAATTTAGATTCCTAAAATAGGACGATTATTGAATAAGCAACCACAATAAGCAACCACAATAGTATAATTAACCGTATCACCAATAATTGCAGCAATAACTATTAACTACTATTAAATAAACATGAAGATCATTATCTTCAGTGCCGTTAATGTTCCTCCTAAAATAAATAATAGTGAATGACCCCACAGAAAAAAGGCGTAATAATTAATCTAATTTCATGAAATTCTATTAAAAATAGAATGGGGGCATATAGCCAAGTACCATACTAAACAACCAACTTAGCTAAATGAAGATCGATGTGTATAATAAAATTAATAATAAATGTTATAAACTCTATAAAAATTCAATGATTAATAACTTTAGCGTTATGTAATTAAATGCAAAATTAAATTTATCATTCTAGTAAAAAAATGCTCCTACGGTTGCTTTAGGTAACTTATACTTTGCTGGATAGTCCACAGCAACTAAATAGAGCCCTTCTGCTTTTGCAGTTGCCGCTGCTTTTGTTCTATCTTTAAATTCTAAAAGCTCTGCTATCCAACTAATATCCTGATTACCACACCCTACTGCAAATAAACTACCAACAATGTTGCGTATCATATGATGAACAAAGGCATTAGCTTTAATATCAACCACAATATAGTCATCATAACGGTTGACATTAATATGCTTTATATTACGCCAAGCTGATTTAGATCGACACTGAACAGATCTAAATGAAGTAAAATCCTGTTCTCCAATCAATACCTGAGCGGCAAGATGCATTTTTCTCTCATCTAATGGCGCATGATAGTGCGTTACGCCTGTAGATAATATCGCAGGTCGAAATCGATGATTAAAAATAATATAATGATATTGACGAGCGGTAGCGCAAAAACGAGCATGAAAATCTGGCTCAACAATTTTGCACCACTGTACTGCAATATCTGATGGTAAATAACTATTAACTCCCATCGTCCAGGCTGAATCTTTACGTAAGACCGATGTTTCAAAATGAATCACTTGACCAGTGGCATGTACACCTGCATCAGTACGTCCGGCACAATAAATATTGACATACTCATTTGCAACTTTTGATATCGCAAACTCCAAACAAGCTTGAATACTTTTTACCTGTGGTTGACGCTGCCAACCATAATAATGACTACCATTATACTTAATCCCTAAAGCGATTTTAGTCATCAACAAAGAAGATTGTTTCTTCAACATTAATAATATTGCTCCTACACTAATCGCTCCAAAATTTCTATTAACATTTGAGTACCGCTAAATCAGATATTATTGGTAATCGACTCAAACTATAATATTCAGGTGAACTATAATCATTACACTTACAACTTAATACTTAATTAACTACTGTCTGAATATCTATTATTTGAATTAAAATCATCTTCGCAAACTTACTAAACATCATTAAATTTAACAATTTCTTTCCAAGACGTATTAGAGGTTCATTGAACGTAACGTTTCCAAATAAACCACTTGTGCATAATCATAAAAACAGGTGCTTGCAAATATAATTAACAATAATAATAACCTATCTTTTTTAAAATTTTATGTACTTAACTAACTAAACTGCGCTTTTGCGAACAAGATCCTTTTCATCATCACTTAATAATGGTAAGCAATTAAATGCTAGCTATCACTATACTAAAAGATAGCATGGTTTTTTGAATAATTTAGATTTAACTTTGAACTAATATTTTATAGACTGCAATGGAATTTTATACCATCTTATACTGATTATAGTAATTACTGATTATACAGTTAAACATGTCTATGCAGAGTAATTTCAAACTCTTGAACAAAATTAAAGGGCTAGCTTTGTAGCCCATCCTTCTATATACTGATTAAATCGCTTGACCATACTATTCGTTTGAGAATACTTGGTGGGATAAAATCGGTGTTCTATATCAAGCTCTGTATACAAAAGGTTAAATTCCTGTTTTTGATAGCTAAACTTTTTTACAGATAAAAAAGCGATCTATAAATTTTTTTCTATTACCTATAAGTATCTGATGAATGTTCATAGAACGTGTTCGATTAAGATCACGTAAGAAGTACCAATTCTCAGCCGAGAGCTTGGCCTTATAAAAATAGATAAATCCATAGAGTAGCACAATATATATATGAAAAGGTAATGTCGTGAAATTCTCTTTCATATCTTAGAAAGATATTTCATATTTACGTGCAGATAAGCACGTGCCTAGCTTTTAAATGCTTTATGCTTTGCCTTCTATCGAAGCTCACTCCCTGTTTTATTTTACGTAACTTCTTATTTCTTGGTCTGCATAAATAGCAATAAAATCCAGATCAAGATTCTGCCAAGATTCAAGAATTCGGATATGATTTTACCAGAAAATTAGCGAGAAAGAAAACTTTTTTGTAGGAAATAATTTCGACCTATTAAGAGGAAGAAACATCGTCGGAAAGAGTGGGAATATAGCTGTGATCATCAAGGTCATCCCGTTTTTGCAATTTAGCAACGGTAAGTTCGAATATACTATAAAGGTTAGGTTTAGAAAAAATGTACTCAGATTTTTACTTATTTAAAGAGTAGCACTGATTTTAGGTATTAAAGTTACCTGCTTATTAAACATCATCACGATATTTTTCTTCAACTATATCTATTAATAAGTCATCTTGCATGAATATGACTGTACGTCCAGGATCTATATAATAATTCTGGATCAAATAAATAAACTTAATATAGCCTGCCTGACCGAAAGGCACCAACTTGCACCTAATAGTGCAAGATTGCAATCTTCTGTTATATTATTTTCTCTAATCTTATTAACATTTCAATTAAATTAATTTAGTATTGAAACCTAGTATTTTTAGTGTATTAGCAGCATCGCTATTATCACACTTCACCCTAAGAGATGACCATTCACGGCGCTCTGGATAATTTTTACGAAAATAATCAAACTGGCCATCAAGATGAGCAATTTTTCTTAATGCTGCATCGTCACGACGTACATCATAAACTAAATGCACTAAACGTTTTAAACTAGTTTGCGTTAATTCACCGATAAAGGTAATTTCATTAAACTCTGCAATAGTCAATAAATCAGATAATTTAATTTGTTGTAATTGGCCTAAAAACTGGCTAAATGCGGCAAAAATTTGACTAGTACCACGTGCTTTACCTTCTAGTGAATAACCAGCAATATGTGGTGTACCAATATTAACTTTGGCTAATAAAGGTAGAGAAATATGTGGTTCATGTTGCCAAACATCTAATATAACATCGATTTTTTTACCAGCTTTTAAATTTTTTAATAATGCCTGATTATCAATAACTGCTCCGCGGCTAGTATTTAGCAAAATGCGTCCATCCGGCATAGCAGAAAGCAATTCCTCATTTAATAAATGATAAGATGAATACCGGCCAGATTTATTTAATGGCGTATGAAAAGTTAAAATATCCGCCTGATTAATTAATTCTTCCAATGGCAAAAATTGCTCACTATTATTAGTAGCCTCTTCACGAGGAGGATCACAAAGTAACGTATTCACCCCCCAAGCCTTCAAACATGCATTAAGTCGACTTCCAACATTACCAACCCCTACAATACCGACTGTTTTTTCTCGCAAATCAAAACAATCACGTTCAGCCAGTAATAAAAAAGAAGAAAAAACATATTCTACCACCGCAATCGCATTACAACCCGGTGCAGAAGAAAAAGCGATGCCTGCTTGAGATAACCATTGCCTATCAACATGATCAAATCCAGCTGTCGCAGTTCCAACAAATTTTACCTTACTCTCTTTAAGTAACGCTTCATCAACTTGAGTAACAGAACGCACCATTAAAGCATCTGCTGTTGCTAGATGTGACGACGAAATTGAACGCCCAGAAACTGCCTTTACTTCACCAAGTGTTTCAAATAATTGAATTGCATAAGGCATATTTTCGTCAACTAATATTTTCACTTATCTAATACCCAGTAATATTTATCAATATTAACTCATCGTTTTCTATTTTTCTATAAAATAGAAAACAACTATTTTTCCATATTAATAAAATTCAATGAAGAAGTATATCCAGATTAAAAGCTACCTGATGGATATTATTATCTTAATTATAATTTTATTATAGAATCTAAAAACGTAATTGCTTTCATTACTTACTAAATGATATTCCTAGCTCATTCTATTAACAGCATAACAAGTTATGTTTCGAGGTATATTATATATACGTTCTTACCTCAAGTAGGTTAAAGCGGTATTAGCCGCTAAATTTTGTTATAATTAAGGTAAAATAAGTACTAAAAATTTATCTTTACTTCTTGGTCTCCAATCATTATATAAATCCTCGTCACACAGCCATATTTATAGCAAGAACAGCTATTTAAAGATTATACGTTTAGGTAAATTATCATGATGATGAGGATCCATTGCAGGTAACAACTATAATACTTAAAATTAGTACTACTCTTTAAATAAGTAAAAAATTTACATACATTTTTTCTAAACCTAACCTTTATAGTATATTCGAACTTATCATTGTTAAAAGATAAAAATGAGATAATATTGATTATTAACAGCCACATCCCCCGTTATTTACTAACAGCGCCGTCACCCACTCAATAAGTTGTAGTCGTTTTCCTACAAAAAATGTTTTTTATTTTGGCAATATCTGCTGACAGTCAGTCGTATATGAGTTCTTCAACTCTGTTATTATAGATCTTAACTGGATCTCTATTTACACAGGTAGAAAGGGGAATTTTATATAAAATGAGCCAGGAAAATCCTATCCTGAAAACCGAATTATAAAGCATTTAAAAGCTATGAACTTAGGTTATTTTCATATAGAAGTTAATATGTCTTCCACAAATGCTACACAAAAATTCATGATGTTATTTTTATTATAAAAAAAATCATACAGCACTCGATTGGTTTTTATCTATCTTTATACGGTCAAGACTGCGACCAATACTCAACACTTTTTATACATGATATTAACCAAATATATTCCCTGAATATCTATCAGGTACTTATAGATAATGTCAAAGAATTTACAGACCATCTTTTGATCTGTAAAATATCTAGCTCCTAGAAAACAAGCGATTTGACTATCACATACAAAGCTTAGCATAGAACACCGATTAGCCTCAAATTCATCCTAAAATAAATAATATTATCAAGCGATTTAATCGGTGTATGGAAGATAAGATGAAAAACTAACATTTTAATGCTAATCAAGAGCTCTATCTTTAGGAAATTACCTCTCTCTTTAAAAAATAGACCAAAACAATTCTTTATTGCTAAAAGAAGATAGGAATCAATTTACTAGGTTAATGTAAGTAAATTTTATTGGAGTATCTGATATTTTGACATAATGCATTAATTTTAGTGATATTAATTCTATATTTTATCTTAAATAAACATTATTTTCAATTTTATACATTCTTTCTGAGAACAATTCCATATCGCTTACTTACCAGAGGATGAGCGTCGGTAAAGTAGCCTGTTTCCACACAAAATGTATTTGTACAGATCTATTTGTAGGAATTCTCTTTAATTAGGGTAGCGAACTGTAATTTTTATAAATCATTTCAAGCGTCTTATACATCTTCGGTAATAGCATGACTCATTTACCTTTCGAGAAGAAAACATAGTAATGCATCATCTTGACATTCCTTTCGGAATATAACTAATATAGCGCCTGATTATCTCTTCTTGCATCAAGGTTTATTGATGGTACTGCAGTCCGATGCTCGTAATAATTATGTACAAGCACTCTCCACCCCCTCATTAATGCAGTAATTTTTATATTGATACTGTAGTCATTTAAGGGGATATCGTAAGAGATATTTCACACTATCCTAGTTTCTTTTGTTTTTTAGAGAAGTGTATTTTCAGTGTAACGCCTCTCTATACTGTGTCTTCAAATAACGCAACACCACCCACTCTATTCCTCCTGTGGCGAATATGTGCACAAGAACAGTAAGACACTGAGATTTATCAGATCATAGTTTGTAACACATCAGGCCGGATGATAGCGCCTTACCAGATTTCTTAGACTGGTTTTTATTAAAAACAGCCTTTCATCATACAACATATTTAATATTCAGACACCTCAGGCGAGGGAGGTATGAATATGTAGATTTTGATTGAGTTGTAGAGAACAAATATACGAAAGGATAGAAGATATCAATTTCTAATATCATGTTTTCTATCTACTTCAGGATAAGTGTGAGTCGAGATCAAAATAGAGCGTTAAGTCGCTCATCCTAATTATTGTTAAAAAGGCAAAAGAGGGAAGATAGTGAAAATAATGTGTTGTAAGTTATAATTGAGCAAAATATGAACCTGTTTTCTAACCAGTACTCAGTAGGTTTGAGATCACATGAACTGCAGTTTTCACTTACAACTTTGAAAAACATGAGTAGGAATATTTAGGAGAGGCACAGCAATAGCGTTCTGTCAATCCTTTATGACAGAAGTGCTGCAAGATAAGTTATCGCTTCATAACTAGACGGGACTATTAATTAATACTTTCACCGTGTTTTAAGTAAGTTATTCCATACGTCATCAATAATGAAAACAGTTTAGTTGGAGATGGAATATACATCTAGACAATTACCTTCTAAGGTTTCTCTAAAAAAATAGAAATCGTCATCTTATAAGGATTTGTCAAATCTATCGGCCCAATTATCTTTTGTATTTTTCCAAGAAACGAAAGATAGGAGAGCTATTTCTAGTTTCATAAATAATCAATTCATCAGCAACCATACTTTATAGTATCCCCCTTCTTAATACAGTTATACCCACTGTAATTAGATTTACCTTAGCTGTTTACTCAAAAACCTTAGATAATTATGATTAGAGAGAATAATACGTGCGTGTTGAAAAAATTGGGAGCTAAGTCATATATATTTCTGTATGATCTTTTTTGTAGTGTCATAAAAAATTAAGTCGGTCTATCATCATTAATTTGCAAGGGAAATTATAAAGCGATTCGTATAAATAGGCATGTTATAACACGTTAAGTCGCGTATTATATTCCTAATTTATTTAGTTTATGCTTTATAGTAATTTATCTAATTCATCTGGATAAATTTCTAAAAAATTAACATATTCCAGAATATAAACAGTACTCAGATTATAAACTTCCTAGAAGCACTTATAGCTAGCTGCGCCACTCACATAGTATAGTTTTAGCAGGTTCTATCATTTTTTATCGATATCTTTTACTATATAATCAGGAATTATCCCAATTAGTATTGGGTAGTAAAACTTCATTGCAGTCTATAAAATAAGTTTTAAATTAATGTGAATTATTCAATAACTATACTATCTCTTTCAGGAAACAATATTTAGTGGGAGGTAAATAGGTTTCTTGAATAGATGAATATTTTTATTAATCAGCCAAAATATTGGCTAAGAAAATATTTTTGCACTCTTTGGTTGGATTATTTCGTGCATATAAAATCTAATTAAATGGTATAAAATAGGTGTTTGACAAACTTAATATAAGGTTTTTATAAAAAATGACTGAGCGCCTGAAGAAATATCTCTAAAGTATTAGACTTAACATTTTTATTGTAAGTAGCATATTTAACATATCGTTACCGCTTTAAATCCAGATATAAAATTTTATCAGAGCCATATAATATGGCTTAATAATTAAGATCTGTAATATTTAA
Organism: Arsenophonus sp. NC-WZS1-MAG3; assembly: GCA_052174535.1. Classification (GTDB taxonomy): domain Bacteria; phylum Pseudomonadota; class Gammaproteobacteria; order Enterobacterales; family Enterobacteriaceae; genus Arsenophonus. Next base: position 18,865 of record JBQMRQ010000060.1, read on the forward strand.
TCACTTTAATTAATGAAATAAAGTTATGGTGTATAATTTATACTTAGTATTATCTAACAATTCATTTTTATAAAAAACTATGGATTCTAACTTAAGAATTAAGATTAAAGTATACGTTTATTTTTTCATCACAGTAATCCTAATAGAAATAGGAGGTAATCTATTATATTATAGATATATAATAAATCAGATAAGAATTATTAGTAAATCTGGTGTATGACGGTTAAGTTATGTTCACGATGATACTTCATAAATCTGTTCTCCATCCTTAAATTTAGCGTTGTTTTACCATAACAGAGTTAGTAGATCAAATTCCATTAACCGGTTTCCGGCTATTCTGAATAAAAGAGAGTAGCTTAAACACTATTAAAATGATTATTTTCTTGAACTATAATATTCGTGCGTACCTTAATAGGCTCAGTGTCGCAAAAGCTGATTTTATCAACTTGGTAATTTTGAATGATCCACTGTAGCCTAACAGGAAATCGTAGAATACCAGCCGTTATTCTTGATCTTTCTTCAGTTTCTTCATTACCTGAAGATGATAGTTTGCTAATAACCTTGTCAATAAAGTATTAAAGAGCTTTTGTTAGCGGTATTTTAGCTCTCTTCTAGCTAAACATCCGGCAGCTAAACAGCCTCTTAACTTTCGGTTCCCCCACTTTGGGGGAGTGAAATTAGCACATTAGCTATTTTGTATACCTACATCCCAATATCGTTGTGGCTGGCATATCTAAGAATATCTTTGCTATTCCATTACAAAACCAATAGCATCGGCTCCCGTAGCAAGCCTGAAATACGGTTAATCAACGGGATTTGGAGGCCATTGAGAAGTTTGACCAAACTTGCTTCAACTTTCAATAAGTATCTTCGAGAGCAATGAGCTTTTTATGTCTATGCTAACTAACTTAATAATAAACAAGAAGAAAAGGTGTTCAGTGTTCCTGAAAGAACAATATATACCTTTAGCCAAAAATAAATGTAGTATGTATCGCTTAAATCAGGCAGCTTATCTCAATTCCTATTACTAAGAGATTGCCCTATCAGTTTACTGATAGGGTACTGGCAAAGAGATAAGATGCTTTCACCGTGAAATGCGCTCTAGGGATTCATAAAAATCATAGGTAGAGATGATTCCTAGGTATATAAACATTGGTAGCCCAACTCTTTGCTACTTTTGCACGCTTAAGGTAAGGCAGTAATAAGCTCTTGAAGCATATTCCATCATTATTAACTGCTTATCCCACACTTTAACCTTAAGCACTTTAATTTCAATATCACCAATATTAATATGCATTGTTTGTACTGTGATACATAACCTTTACTGGCAATTATAGACATATCTGCCAATAAAAGGCATTGTTTAGTACATTATTGTAACATAATTTTAAGGTTAGCCTCAATAGCTGTGCCTATCAATCAACTACCTGGCAGCATTACGGATGCGTTTCTGTAATGAATAGACCACAGGTAATATCTAGTTTTACTGATAGTTACGAGTAGGCTTTCCATTATATCTCATCTCTCTATTGTTGATATTATTCATGAAATTAATCAGCAGGATATGTCACAATCTCAAAACCCCTATACACCAGAAATGAGTATAACTCCAACGCTTTTTACGTGACTTTAATCAATCATACTATAACTATCCATCAAGTACTTACAGATAATAACAAAGAATTTACAGACAGCCTTTTAGTTTCCAAAAATATTCAGCCACTGAAAACAGGTATTTGTCTGTTTATACACAGAGCTTGATATAGAACACCGACTTAGCCTACTGATAGATTCTTAAAAGAAAATGCTATGGTAGAGCGATTTAATGGGCGCAAAATATAACCTGCAAACCTATCCTTTAATTCTTCTCAAGAGATTGAGATCACTCTGCATCAATACGTTTAGCTGTACAATCAGGAATTACCCAAATCAGTATTGGGTAATATATCTTCATTTCAATATATGAAGATAGGTTCAAAGTTAAACCTTAATTATTCAAAAACATAATATTTCCTTAGGATTGCATGTGATAGTTAGGCTTATTTCATATTGATCTACTTGACTATCTAACCTTTAATCTCATCCATATTCTGCCTTTACATGAACGATTAGTCCATATTATATTATTTACTAAGTAAATAGTAATTAATAATGCGCCACAAACTCAATCTTTCTTTTTTCTGAATTTATTGTTAAAGCACATAAATTTTATTAATTTTTTCTCTGGAAGAAAATGCGCGTGAGTTAAAGAATATCATTGAACATTCTGTCTATTGTTGTTATGACGATAGAACTAAAGCATTAGATTTAATTATCTTCAATTCTTTTGCTAGTGAGTTAATGCTATCGAATAGTACAAAAGAAAATGATGAGATATTTGAACTTCCTATTTATTTAAAACAACAGCAGCATACGACGGAGAATATTTTACTCGAATAAATTACAAACAAACCAGTTTAATCAGTGGCTAATTCTAAATCCTGCTTCGCAATCAAATTAATCTATCATCAATTAAGATGACTACTAAAAAACATAATTTCCAGATAACTAAAATATAAATACATATAAGTAATATAGAAAATAGCTAGTTTGCTTGATGCTATCAAGCAAATTAAATCACTGAAAGGAATGTAATCAATGTCGTTCTACAGTATATTAAAGTTACTATTTGACAATAATCTATTTATTAGATAATTGATCTTAATGGTTATTAATAACGTTCTCAAAGCACTTTTATTAAGAATTTTCTCAAAAATAACTAATAATTTATTAACTCTATTTTGTTGCATAGAAAGAGTTAAGATACAATAAAGCCATTGGCACTTATAATAGGTTTTTATATGCGATACTTAATTTTATGGATTATTTTAATAAATATAGGGACAATAAATGCTTTAGCAAACACCACTCTTCCACCACAAATTCATCAAACTAGTTTTATATATTGTGTTAATGGGATTATCACCACATTTAATCCTCAAATTGCCAGTACTGGACTGATTATAGATCCACTAGCTGCTCAACTTTATAATCGATTATTAGAAGTTAACCCATTCACCTTTAAACTAAATTCCGAACTGGCTTCACACTGGAAATCCCTTGATAAGGGAGTAACTTATCAATTCCACCTAAAACGTAATATTCCATTTCAAACAACAAATTGGTTCACGCCGACACGAACACTTAATGCCGATGACGTTATATTTAGTTTTTCCCGTATGTTTGATAAAAATCACCCTTATCATTATATCGGTGGTGGTAATTACTTTTATTTCGATAGCCTGCAATTAGCTAATAATATTCGCAGTATTCGTAAGATTGATAATTATACCGTTGAATTTAAATTATATACACCTGATGTGTCATTTCTCTGGCATCTTGCTACTCGCTATGCCCCAATTCTTTCAGAAGAATATGCGCAATATCTCAATAAAATTAATCATAAAGAATTTATTGATTGGCAACCTGTTGGTACCGGTCCTTTTATGTTGGCAAGTTATCAAACTGGTCAATTTATCAAGCTAACTCGGCATAATAATTATTGGAAGGGCAAACCTTTAATGCAGCAAGTTGTGATTGATCTTGGCACCGGTGGTACAGGACGTATATCTAAGTTATTAACTGGCGAATGTGATGTATTAGCTTATCCAGTTGCTAATCAATTAAAGATATTACGTGAAGATGCCCGTTTTCGATTATCGATGCGTGCTGGCATGAATATTGCCTATCTGATTTTCAATACAAGTAACCCGCCATTTGATCAATTAAAAGTTAGACAAACTATTGCATATTCAATTAATAATAAAAGATTAATGCAATCTATCTACTATGGTGCTGCTGAAATGGCAACTTCTATCTTACCAAAAGCATCATGGGCTTATGATAATCAAATTAAAGTGACAGACTATAACCCAGAAAAAGCTAAAGAAATGCTGAAAGAGTTAGGATTAATTGATATGAAATTAGATCTTTTGGTTCCAGTTATTTCTGAATCCTATAATCCGAGCCCGTTAAAAACTGCAGAACTTATTCAAGCAGATTTAGCAAAAGTAGGTATTAAGATGAATATCCTTCCTATAGAAGGCAGCTTATTAAAAAATAAGCTCAGTAATCAAAACTATCATATGGTTCTTAATGGTTGGTCGACAGATAGTAATGATCCAGATAGTTTTTTTCGCCCTTTACTAAGTTGCCAAGCAATTGATTTACATACTAATTGGAGCAAATGGTGTAATTCTTACTTTGATGAAATTTTACGGAAGGCGCTAGTAAGCCAAAATATTTTATCTCGCATTAATTATTATCATAAAGCGCAATCCTTACTTGCAAAAGAATTACCGATATTACCGCTAGCTTATTCATTATATATACAGGTTTATCGCTACGATATCAAAGGGCTTGTTATTACCGCTTTTGGTAATTCCTCTTTTGCTGAGGTTTATCGTGATAGGTCCAGTAAAATCCCACTGCAGGCTGACTCCTATTTTAATTATGAAGAAGGAGTTACATGGTGATTATTTACACATTAAGGCAATTATTACTTTTAATTATTACCTTATTTTTACTAACTCTTGTTAGTTCTGGTTTGAATTATTTCACTACTGATGCTCCGTTAAGTGGACTATCATTATGGAATGCCTATATTTTTTATCTAACCGGTTTATTACATTGGAATTTTGGTTTTTCTAAAATTAATGGCCAACCCATTAGCGATCAATTAAATGCCACCTTTTCTGCTACCATGGAGTTATGTTTTTTAGCGTTTATTTTAGCTTTAATAATCGGTATCCCCATGGGTATTATTGCTGGTGTTTGGCGCAATAAACCAATTGATTATATTATTAAAATTTTTACCTTTATTGGTTTCTCTATGCCAATTTTTGTATTGGCTTTATTATTTATTCTGCTTTTTTCATTGAAATTAGCCTGGTTACCGGTCTCAGGACGAATTAATTTACTGTATGATCTTCCACTTGTTACTGGTTTTGCTCTAATTGATGTATGGTTATCGGATTCAGTTTATCGTAATCAAATGTTAATTAATCTTTTAGAGCATTTAATTTTACCAGTTATTACATTAGCTATTGCGCCAATTTCTGAAATGATACGTTTAATGAAAAATAGTACTGAAACCATTATGGGTGAAAATTATATTAAAGCAGCAGCAACTAGAGGACTCTCTCGCATTACTATAATTAAACGTCATATATTACACAACGCACTTCCCCCTATTATTCCAAAACTTGGTTTGCAATTTTCTACTATGATCACACTAGCAATGATCACTGAACTTGTATTTAATTGGCCAGGCTTGGGCCGCTGGTTAATAACAGCTACCCAACAAAATGATTACTCTGCAATTTCTGCAGCCGTAATGGTTATTGGTACTTTAGTTATTTTTGTTAATATCATATCGGATATTTTAGGCGCTATGATGAATTCTCCTAAATATAAGGATGGGTATGTCTTCAGATAATTTTTATCGTGAACAAAAAATGCCATCTACTATGCAGATTATCTGGCGATTTTTTTCTAATGATATTCCAGCTATGACCGGATTTTATGGCATTATTTTTCTTTTAATTTTGACTTTACTTGGCGATTATTTGGCTCCTTATACAATTAACCAACAATTTTTAGGATATCAGCTATTACCTCCATCCTGGTCGCATTATGGTAATGTAGCCTTTTTTTTGGGTACTGATGATCTTGGTACTGATATTTTAAGTCGACTACTTATTGGTACAGCATCTACATTCGGCTCTGCACTTATAATTACCATTACTACAACGCTGGTCGGATTAATGTTAGGTTGTTTAGCCGGTATTACTCATGGATTAAAATCAGCTATTTTAAATCATGTGTTAGATACTCTATTATCAATTCCCTCACTGCTTTTGGCAATTATTATTATTGCTTTTGCCGGTTCAAGCCTTGAAAATGCAATAATAGCAATTTGGTTAGCCTTATTACCAAAAATTATTAGAACAATCTACAGCGCTGTTCGTGATGAACTAGATACAGAATATGTTCTTGCTGCTCGACTTGACGGTGCATCAAACTTTTATATACTTTGGTATACTGTATTATCAAATATTATACCTATCTTGGTAACGGAAATTACTCGGACTCTTTCTGTAGCCATTTTAGATATGGCTGCGTTAGGATTTCTTAATTTAGGTGCCAGATTACCAACTGCTGAATGGGGCACCATGCTCGGTAATAGTTTAGAATTGATTTATGTAGCGCCATGGACAGTTTTTCTTCCTGGCGCAGCCATTATGATCAGTGTTTTATTTGTTAACTTACTTGGTGATGGCTTACATCGGGCCATTAATGCTGGAGTGAAATAATGCCATTACTAGATATCCGTAACCTCACTATTGAATTTATGACTGCCAAAGGTCTAGTTAAAGCAGTTGATAATGTTTCTTTGCAGTTAAATGAAGGCGAAATTCGTGGCTTAACTGGCGAATCCGGTTCAGGTAAGAGCTTAATTGCTAAGGCTGTTTGTGGTGTTACAAAAGATAACTTAAAAATGACTGCCGATCATTTTTATTTTCTTGACATTGACCTATTAAAGCTCACTGCACGCCAAAGACGTAGAGTGATAGGACATAATATTTCAATGATTTTTCAAGAACCGCAATCTTGCTTAGATCCGGCTGAAAATATTGGTAAACAACTGATTCAATCAATACCACAATGGACTTTTAAAGGTCGTTGGTGGCAGCGATTTAGCTGGCGAAAGCGACGAGCTATAGAATTATTTCATCGAGTTGGAATTAAATATCACGATGATATTATGTACAGCTATCCTTATGAACTTACGGAAGGTGAATGTCAGAAAGTGATGATAGCCATTGCGTTAGCAAACCAACCACGTTTACTCATTGCAGACGAACCTACAAATGCAATGGAACCCACAACTCAAGCACAAATATTTCGCCTACTTGATAGCTTAAATCAAAATAATAATATGACAATTTTATTAATTAGTCATGACATGCAAATGATGAGCAAGCTAGTTGATCGTATTAACATACTCTATTGTGGACAAACTGTTGAAAGTGCAACACCTGAAGAGTTATTAGTCCGACCTCATCATCCTTATACGCAAGCCCTAATACGCTCTATACCGAATTTTGGCAGCCCACTTCCACATAAAAGTCGACTAAATACCCTGTCAGGGGCTATTCCTTCTATAGATCATCTACCAATTGGTTGCCGTCTTGGCCCTCGTTGTCCATACGCACAAAAAACATGCATTATCACACCGCCGCTACGCGGCATAAAAAATCGAGCCTTTGCTTGTCATTTTCCTCTTAATATAGAGGAAATATCATGACAACACCGTTACTAGTAATAAAAAATCTGACTAAAATTTTTTATCATCGCACAGGGTTATTTCAAACGCAACCATTAGAAGCGGTAAAACCTTTAAATTTTACCTTAAAAGCTGCTGAAACCTTAGCTATTATAGGTGCCAACGGATCAGGTAAATCAACTCTTGCCCGCATGTTATCGGGTGTTATTGAAGCTAGTAGTGGTGAAATTTTTATTAATGGTCATCAACTTAACTTTGGCGATTATAGTTATCGCAGTCAACTCATCCGGATGATATTTCAGGATCCAAATACTTCCTTGACACCTAAACAGCGTATTGGACAAATTCTTGAAATCCCTTTAATTCTAAATACTTCTCTTTCTGTTCACGAACGAGAAGATCGTATAGAACAAACTCTTCGTGAAGTTGGACTATTACCTAATCACGCTAGCTATTATCCACATATGTTAGCAGCAGGTCAAAAACAACGAGTAGCACTGGCAAGAGCGTTAATTCTGAAACCAAAGATTATTATTGCTGATGAAGCACTGGCGTCATTAGACATGACAATGCGTTCTCAAATCATTAATTTGATGCTTGAACTACAAGAAAAACAAGGTATTTCATATATTTACGTTACTCAACATTTAGGTATTATAAAACATATTAGCGATAAAGTGTTAGTAATTGATAATGGTGTTGTAGTCGAAAGAGGTCATACAGCTGAAGTGTTTGCTTCGCCTTTACATGAAGTAACCCAACGCTTAATCGCTAGTCATTTTGGTGAACTTTTATCTGCGGATGCCTGGAGGCAAGATTTATAACTAGTATAAAAGCAGAAAAACTGATCGAATCAGTAAGATTATATAATATATTTTATTCTATTATGATAAATTTTCTAAATGTTTATCAAAAAATGTATAGATATAGATACTATCTATAATGGATAATTTATAATAAATACATTAGTGTTTTTTAAAATTATAAGGATACGGGCTTATGGGCTTTATGAGCGGCAAGCGCATTCTGATAACTGGTTTAGCCAGTAAATTATCTATTGCTCACGGAATTGCGCAAGCAATGCACCAGCAAGGTGCTGAACTGGCCTTCAGTTATCAAGCTGATAAACTGAAATCTCGCGTAAAAGAGATGGCAAATAGTTTTGACTCTAGTATTTTTTTGCCATGTGATGTAACTTCTGATGAAGCTATTACTAAATTATTTTTTGAGTTAACAAAAGTATGGCCAAAATTTGATGGTTTTGTCCATTCAATTGCCTATGCACCAGCCAACCAACTTTATGGTGATTACGTTGATACAGTAACACGCGAGGGCTATCGTATTGCTCATGATATTAGTTCATATAGCTTTGTTGCGTTAGCAAAAGCTTGTCGAAAAATATTAAATCTTCATTCTAGCCTGGTTACCTTAAGTTATTTAGGTTCTGAGCGCGCGATTCCTAATTATAATGTTATGGGACTAGCAAAAGCTTCCCTTGAAGCAAATGTCCGTTATATGGCAAATGCAATGGGACCTGAAGTTATTCGTGTTAATGGGATTTCAGCTGGTCCAATTCGAACTTTAGCGGCATCGGGGATTAAAGATTTTCGTAAAATGCTTTCATATTGTGAATCAGTAAGCCCAATTCGTCGTACGGTAACAACAGAAGATGTTGGTAATTGTGCCGCTTTTCTATGCTCTAATTTATCGGCAGGTGTTACTGGTGAAATTTTACATGTTGACGGTGGTTTCAGCATTACTGCCATGAATGAACTGAAATTAAAAGACTATATTGACAAAAGTTGTTGATATAAATCCCTTATATTGTATAATGGATTTCATTCTAGATTTCTATCTAGAAAACAAACTATCATATAGATTAAAAAACTAGTTCTTAACTCTCTGTCAACATAAACTGCATCTAATTAGATGAGGATAGGTAACCAATCTGGTAGATGATATAAATTCATGGAATGAGAAACTTATTTCATCTATATTGTTTGTTATAATGATCTTCTTATCCTCTAAAAAGATATTCTTTATAGTTAGTGATATCGTTGCAAAATTTCCGATTACAGAAAAAGATTTAACAATCTCAGTGGAGGAGAGGTCTACTGACGAAAATTACATCACAAGGATAAATGATTTAGTTATCTGTTATCTATATTAAATAGATTAACTTTGCAAGGAATTAGCGAAACAAACAAATATTGATTTAAAACAGTACTTAGATGACATCACTACTCCTTGTTTTAGTGAGTAGAAAACTCAAATACATTAAGTGATCTTGTTTAAGTTAAGGAAATATTTTTTCTGAATCTTTTAAAGGAAAACATTATTTTCCACATAGAAAATCTAGAAAACACGCGGGAGAGCAGAGGAGTAAAAGGGAATAACGTGTTATTCACTATGATATGAATAACACAGCTCTATCCTACTTTCGGAATACTAAATGAACTGAGTACTGTTTTATACTCTATGAGATGTTAATTTTTATTAATTCATTCAGATGACTTTGGAGAGATCCACTAAAAAGTGGAAAGCAGGTAAATCAAGAAGACAATACGCAACTTCAGATGTTAAAATCATCTATTTATCCAAGGAGTTTTATTATTTCTTTTCTGAAATTAATAATGACAGAAGAAAAACTCAAACTGAATTTTTATAACATCATAAAAAGTAGATCATATAGCAAATTCAGCTGATTTAATCTATAATGTTCTTAACAGAAAGAACTATCTACCTATAATCATGATTATTCAGAGTTTTGAGCGAACGCTAAATATCAAGATCTGATTACGTTGGATATAAGTACATTAAGGGGATAATGACCAAAGTATACTTGCTAATAAATTTATTACCTATATGGAACTAAAAATAATCTCCATCTTCTTCACCCATCCTCTGAGACAGACACAAAGATAACTGAACCAATAAAACCTGATGAATGCGAATAGGATTATGTTTTCTATTTCTCTAAAAAGATGTCAAAAGAGTAATTTATCCACATATATTCTACTCTGCTCAACTAAACTTCTTTTCACCATTGATGACGGCTGAGATAAATTTCTTAAAATACGTTGAAACTATCAACTTATGGATACATCTATATTATATGCTAGTAATTGCCTGCAGCACTTGTATCATAGGTATCTGAACGACTACTGCTACAACTCTCCTAAATATTCCCAACAGTTATTTTTCTGCTAAAGTTGTAAATTAAAAACATACAGTTATGCGGTTTTAAAGCTATCGAGTAGTGCTAAGCAAAATAGGTTAATATTTTTATCTAATTGCGACTGGCAATACATTACTTTCACTATCCTCCATCCTTATCTAGCCTTTTCAACAATAACTGACTTATGCGATTCAACGCTCTATTTCGGGTTGTTACTTTACACTTATGCTACACTAGGCACGCAACAGGATATTAAAAATTGGTATCCCTGTATCCTTTATATACTTATGTTCGATAACTCAATCAAAATCTACATATTCATATATCCGTTATCTGAGATAGCTGAATATTAAATATATTATATGATGAAATGCTGTTTTCTTTAATAAAAAATCAGTCTAAGAAATCTGGTAAGGCGATATCATCCGGCTGATGATACGTCACAACTATAACTCGATAAATCCCCAGTGTATTCTTGTTCTTTTGTGCACATATCCGGCACAAAAAAGAGTGGTGGAGCGTACTCTGAGGCAGAGTAAGGTGGTCACGGTTACTGAGAAGTGCAACTTTTTGCTAAAAAAACAAAAGAGATTGGCATAGCGTGAAATATACTTCAAACCCTACATTAAATGTCGATATCCGTGTCAAACTGTGTCATTACTTAGGAAGAGTAGATTGTAGTATGTTATTACTCTATAAATATCTAACTCAATATCAGCAAGAACAGATACTAATACTAATACAAGAAAGATAATCGGGACCCTATATCAGGACATATTCCAGCTAGAAATTTTAAAATGCTCCGTTACTATGGTTTCTTGTTAAATTGTAAACAGAGAACTCTATTAGAAAAGGTGTATAAATACTGAAAAATAGAAGATTCTAAAAAACTCAAAAACGTGGCTCTTCCCTTTTCCTTATACTGATAAAAGAGTTCCTGTTCACAGATACGTACAAATGCATTCTATGTGTGACGACAGACTACTTTTACCGACGTTCAGCTTAGAAAGCTGGCAATGAATTATTGTTAAAAACAATGCATAAAATGAAAAAATAATAGTTATTAAGCTAAATCTAGAGGGATTAAATATCGCTAAAATTAGCGTGTTAGAATCAAAGAATGCACACTACGATAAAATTTGATCTAGTAATATTGATTCTTATCTTCTTTTATTAAAATAAATTCCTTTTGTTCTTCAGTTAAAGAATAAGAAAATTTCTAACCATAAATAAATTGCGGTCTTAATCGATTGAGATTAATAAGGTGATGGTGTGAGCGATGAGATTCTTGAAGAGTTTATGTAGAATGTATTAGCCGTTTTCTTAAGCCGATTATCGATTAAGAATCCATCTTTTGCTCGGATGAAGCTAAATAGCATGAAACCTTTGTTAGCGAGTATGAAATTAGTCACAATAACCTAACAGGGCTAGATAACCAGAAAGTTATTGGTAAGAAATTTCATATTTTAAATATAAAACTATATCAGCCTATTACTATTAAAAGAATGGCTGAGTAGATTTTATAATATAGGGTCTTTATTTACCGAATTATCTGCTTTAGAGAAGATTGTTTAAAACCACAACAATTGAAATACAGTCGTATCTAAAAATTATTCTACAAAAAAGAACTATTTTTATTAAAATAGTTTAATGATCAGAAGCATATTTTCTATCGTTTACTGATGATACTTTTACCTGTTTAGAAAACTATAGTCGTTTTCCTGCAAAACGTTTTTTCCTTTTAATGATCTACTGGCAAATTATATGTGAATTTCTGAATCCCGTTTATTCGATCTGCCATAGATCATTGTTTGTGTAGGCACGAAATAGAGAATTTTCGTAAAATAAACCAGGAAGCACCGAAGTCAAAGCTGAAAACGTTTAAAATCTACGGGCTTGTTTATCTGCACATAGTCTAAAATATCTTTTTCAAATACTAAACGAAACTTCATGATATTCTTTTTCATAATTTTTCATAGGTATATATATCGATCTCGGCCAATGTTCAACGGTTCTTACGTGATTTTAAGTAAGAATGTCCCATGGCTCTACCCATTGGATATTTATAGATCGCCTCTTTGGTCTGCAAAAACGTTAAATCACTGATAAATAGGAATTAAACTATTTTCTGTGCAGAGCTTAGTTATAGAAAACCAAGTTAAAAACCGCCGATTGATCCTCAAACAAATGGTATGGTCGAGCTATTTAATAGGAGTATGGAAGATGGGGGCCCCGCAAAGCTATTATTTAATTCTGGTAAAGAATTTGAGATCACTTTGCATCAATATATTTAGCTGCACAATTAAGGATTACCTTAATCAGTATTGAAATAGTAAAATTCCTTTATAGTCCATGAAAATTAATTCAAAGTTAAACCTAAATTATTCAAAAAAACATATTCTATCTTTCAATATATAAAATATAGGCATAGATGATGAGGAAATTTCTTATTTATAGCTTACTTACCATTGCAATAACAGCAATTGTTACTACTCTTGCATTCGATCATTGGATTAGCTGGAAAACTGCTAACTATATCTATGATGATGTAAAAAAATTACCAACTCGTACTGTTGGTATGATTTTAGGCACCTCAAAATATTATTCTAGTGGTTTACCTAATGAGTACTATAAGTATCGAATTCAAGGCGCCATCAATGCCTATGCTAGCGGTAAAATAAAATATTTGCTTGTTAGTGGTGATAATACCCATCATAATTATAATGAACCGATCACCATGCGTACAGACCTGATCTCAGCAGGTATCCCAGCAACAAAAATTGTATTAGATTTTGCTGGATTTAGAACATTAGATTCTGTTATCCGAACTCAAAAAGTGTTTACTACCAATAATTTTACTATTATTACACAACGCTTTCATTGTGAAAGAGCATTGTTTATCGCTATAAAAAAAGAAATAGATGCGCAATGTTATGCGGTTTCTTCACCAAAAAAAATCCTTAAAGTTCGTTTACGTGAGGTTTTTGCTCGTATTAATACTCTGATTGATATTTATATATTAAAAAGTGAACCTCGTTTTTTAGGTGAACAAGAATCTATTCCTGCACAAATAAAAATTCCTGATAGTATTAAAGAATATCCTGCTATTTATTCAAAGATCTTAAATGATATAAGTTAATCAAGTAGTTAATTTATAGTTAAATATTTAGCCCATACTAGGGAATTAATTTATTTGATATTTGTAGTAATATGGGGGTATCTTACTGAAGATTATTACTTTGTTTGTAGAGAAATTTATAGCAATATCTGTATTTTAATTGTTATAAGTTTAAACAATCTTCTCTAAAATCAATAATTCAGTAAATAGAACAATTATCCACCATGAAATCTATTTAGTCCATCCTTTAATTAGATGATATAACATTTCACATTTTAAATGTGGAATTATTTAGCAAAAATCTCTAATTACATCGCCTTGTTTAGGCGATGGTAGACTAATTTCATGTTTGCTAGCGCAGGTTTTCTCGTACTTTTTTGCTTCATCCAAGCAAAAAATGGTCTCCTTGAATAGATTATATTAAGGATAATTTGCAATCTGTTTTGTACAACGAAACAAAAATAAATAAAAAATAAATTAATTTCTCATGACAAAAATTCTACTTTATAAAAAAATATCCAACATTAACTTCTAATTTGAAGTCCATTTTTTAAAAAAAATCATTATTTTTCGTATCAATAATAAAATAACATTTCGCCGAAACAAAAAGTTATTGCATTTAAAATCCTATAAAAATAGGGGCGAAATATTAATCTTTTATTAGATTAATAATCTTATCAAGAACAAACCAAATTGAGTTATTTTTATATATTAATTTTAACTTTTTTAGTATTTGAGTATATATTAATTTTATGCTATAAAGCAATATATAAATGACATTTATGCAAAAGATATATTTTTAATAATGTTCTACTTTTGTAAAACTGGCTTTTGCTAATGAGCAAATCGATGATCGGCTTAATAAAGGGACTAATACGCTCTACATTAAACTCTTTAAAATGATCGTTCATATGACCTCTATCGATTTTAGATGATAAAAACCGCAATTTGTTCTTTCCTTTTTTTTCTTTTCTTTCACGTTCACTAATTTTTCTATGTAGGAAATAATGTTTTCCTTTAAATAATTTTAGGAAAAATGTTTTGTTAATTTCAATAATATCACTTAGTGCATTTATATTAGCTATATTCTCTAAAGCAAGAAAACAGTAACGTCATTTAAACATTGTCTTAAATCAATGTTTGTTTGTTTTGCTACTCCCGCATAAAATCAAGGTATTCAACATACATTGCAGATAATTAAATCATCTATCCTTATGATGTAGTTTTATCAGAGAACTTCCAGCAAGATTATTAAATGCTTTCCTGAAATTCTTGGATTTTGCAATGATATCGTTGCAAAATTAATGAATGAGATCCTTAGTGAATAGGATATTCAATGTGATAATATTGATAGGATAAAGTGATATAAGTTGTCTCAATGCATTAATCAACATGATCTGACAAGATTGTAGCTGAATAAAATAATGAAATATAGATTTATTTTAGCATGAGGTAAGGAAAGAGTTTATTTAATCTAAATTACTGTTTGTTTTTCATGGCAGCCTCTATAGAAAAATCCTTTATACAGTATAAGACAGTATAAGAATTTCTATCAATAACCTTTGTCAAAATACTTAATTTTTAAGAAATTAAACAAATAATACCCGAAATAAACCTTCTAAAAGCATAAACAACATTATCAGCCTTGTACCTAAACTAGTTACAGGCGCCCGTGACCTCTGTCCCGTTCGTCTAATTAAAACTAAACACTTCAATCATAACTAGTATCTGAAGGCATCTCTAATCTTTTACCTAAAATTCTAACAAAAACCTACTACAACGTAATAATATCAATAGAATCTTAAAATAATTAATTAAATAGAATTTTATAATGATAAACATGAAAAACTAGCAAGAGTAAGTCAATAATCACACGTCTGGTTATTTGAACTGACTGACCATACCAGTAACTGAATTTACCTCTAGTAATGTTTCAGCGACAAAACATAGCACAAAACTTTACCTATCTGTTAATTAACTGTTTGGTCTCGGATAATTATCTAGATTCTAGCCGTACAGCTTTATTCATAAATATATGGCTACTGAGAAATATAATTCAGGGTATTTTATGATAATGAAAGGCTGTATCCTAAGGCACTGCAATATCCAAAATCAGAGCTACTTTTTAGCTTAAAAAGCTATATCTACTTTTCTAAATATTATAGCATATCTAAACTTAGCGTTTCTAAAAGGCAAAAAGAAGATGATATTGATGAGATCATAGCCATATTTTCTATCGTTTTCTGACGGATACTGTTGCCTGTTCAATAAGCCATAGTCGTTTTCTTGCGAAAAATATTTTTCCCTATTGATGATCTGCTGGTAGTTATATGCGAGCTCTTAAATTCCGTTACATCTCAATCTAGACTTGATCGCTGTTTACGTAGATTAAAATAGGGAATTTGCGTGAAATAACGAAGAAAATCCAAATTCGAAACATAAAATATTTAAAAGCACGAGCCTCCATTAGCTGTACGTAGATGTATCTTCTTCCACAAATACTAAATAGAGCTCATAACATTATCTTTCATAGATATAGCATAAATCACGTCACTTGATTAGTTTTTATTTATTTTTATAAAACAAAGACTCTGATAATGCCAAATGTTTATTAAGTAATCTTAATCAAGAGTTCTATAGCTGTCTATTAGTTACTAATAGACAATAGTAAAATATTTATAGAAACTTTTTGGTCTCCAAATTTTTAGCTACCGAAAAATAGGAATTCGCCAGTTTGTCTATAGAGCTTGATATAGAATACCGACTTAGCCAACTATTCATTCATAAATGAATAGTATGATCAAACGATTTAATTGGCACATAAAATATACACTGTAAAATAATCCTTTCAATTCTACTCAAGAGCTTGAGATCATTTTGCATAGATATACTTAACTGTGAAATCAGGAATATTGCCACTATCATGATTAGATAGTAAAACTCCTTTTCAGTCTATAAAAGATTGGTTCAAAGTTAAATCTGAATCATTCAAAAACATCATATTATCTTGATGCCGCATGTAATATTTGAAACTAAAATTAGTGATAAATGATCACTGTCTTCATTTCCATCAGTGTAATAAAATTACACTATTATTTTCATCAGAGGCACTTTAGTCTATTTGAGTGATATATTGAACTGAACAATATTTGTAGCTACTGGGCAATAGAACCTCATATAGTAATGCTAATTCTTTCTACTTATGGCCTAATAAATAATTTTGTCTTATCCTCCTTCTGTGTAGAAGGTAATAAGTAAAAGGTCTATTTTGATATGTCCCATTTGCTTCTGGTTGTAGTTAAACATCTTCCTGAATATCTTTAACAATTACCTCTCATTTCATTTCTTCCAATGAACCCTATCATATGAAAGAAAATGACCTCTGACAAAAATATATCAATATAATATCATTAAACTATAAAAATAAAAACCTCAAATCTTGCAGATTGCATATTAAAGTAATCAAATGTTTAATACTAAGATTGAATTTATCCAGTTTATAGACGACTAAAAATATCATTCGATTTCAGTAAATTTAGTGTAAGTTTAATCAAAGTCTTTTAGTTTTTTTTCCGCTTATTTATCCTAAAAACCTGCTCATAATTTATATAAATGAATGATTTTTGTTATAAATCAATATTTGATTATTTTTAATAGCCTATTATATAGTCTATTTTTGCTATTTTAGTCCTTTCTTAGGTTTTTAAAAGATTTTTATCTTTATTTTTAGCTAAAATATTAACTAAATCTCTGATTTAAGAAACCTTGATTTTAAAAAAATTCTGTCTATGACATACATATTCAGCGCTATTATTATTTTTTGATAGCTTCTGATCGAGAATCTTATTGAGATTTTCAGAAAATTTTTGGTTATTATCGATGACTTTAGGTAGTTTATTTAATTTATCTAATGTTGATGACACAATGTCGATAACTTCATTCAGATGGGTTTTAAGCGCGTAGCGCAGAGGTAATGCCAAATTTAGATTCTTTTGATTATATTCCTTTAACCAGGCAGAACAACTAGCCAGTTCATGCGTGGGCTAGAATCAGTTGATTATATACTATCTCACTCAATTTTAATTCTAATATCAGATTGGAGGTCTTATTTGCTACCACCATCTTACTAGGT
>JBQMRQ010000061.1:0-10859 GCA_052174535.1 Arsenophonus sp. NC-WZS1-MAG3
ATTGGATATATTCGTTTAAGCTTACATAAGAATCGTTAAAATTAGGTGCAGTCTTGATCTTAATGGTTAAGAAATTAAATTGCTTTTTAAGAGAGACTAAAAGCAGTCATTATTGCTAAAAAGTCGATAAAATCGCTTTTATTCTATTGCTAGAATAAGTTAAATTTAACTTGAGTATGTACTCTTTAATCTAAAATGCACTAATTTAAAAAAATTAACCTAGGTTAATAATTTAATAAATACTTGTTTTTATTTTATGTATTCTTTTTGATAATAATTCCATTGCCTGTATACTAATCTAAGTATCGGTAAAAGTAGCATGTTATTATACAGCATACACTTCTATAGATCTGTAGGGATAAATTCTTTTATAAGAACAGCAAAGCCAGGTTTTGCGAATAGTTATCTTCAATGCCTTTTATATACATCTTCAGTAATAGTCTACCTCTTTGCAATTCAATAAGAAACCATAGTAACGTACCATCTTAAAATATTTATTCGAATATAACTAATATAGTGCTTGATCATCTTTCTTGCGTCAGGGTCTACTGCTAGTACTGTTTAAATTCGATGCTCGTAATTATATGTACAAGCACTCTTCTCTCTCATTAATGCTGCTGTTTTAAGACAGATACAATTTAGAGTGATGTTTAAGATAGTAGATCTGAAGCATTTCACGCTATACTATCCACCTTTTCCGTCTTTTTAACAAAGTGCATTTTCTAATAACGTCCGTACTGTAGCTCAAGGTATCCTGCTGATGATTCCTGGCACGGATTATATTCCAAACCAGGAAAACAGTAAGATTTATTAGATCATTGTTGTCACGTATTAGCTGAATAGATGACAGCGCCTTACCAGATTTCTTCAACCGCTCTTTTTAAAACAGATCACGCCATACAATATATTTATTTCCGTGCATACTGTAGCATAAGTCTGGGGGAAGAAATAGAGCGTTAAGTCGCTGCTAGTTATTTTTAAAAAAAGAGAAAGAAGATGGGCATATAGTGAAAGTAATGTATTGCTAGTTACAGTCGGTCCGGTAAGATATAAACCTGCTGTGCTAAGGTACTACCTCGATAGTTTTGAAGTCAAATAAACTGCAGACTTTTAATTTATAGATTTGGGAGAAAAACGGTGGTAGAAACATTCAGGATAGGCGCCAAGTAGTAGCGACCAGATAAAAACCCCATGATACAAGTGTCTGTAGGCAAGCTTTGCTATATAAATAAAGGATCCACAAATTGATACTTTCACTGTATCTTTAAGAAATTTATTTCAACCCTCATCAATACTAAAATCAGTTTAGTTTTAGGATATATGTTTGGATAATTACCATTTTAGGTATTTTGCCAGAAAAATAGAAATTATTATTCTGTCCGCATTTCTTAGGTCTATCGATCCAGCCATCTTTGTATTTGCTCAAGTAAGCGAAGGAGATCGTAGATTATCCTTAGTTCTCCTAAGTGATGAATTTATCCGAAATCATATGTCACTCATTACCCTCTTTAATGTAGTTATATTCAGAATCATCGATTTTGCCTGAGCGTTCTTAAAAATTCAGTCAATCTGTCTTCATTTATTTCGGAATGGAGATCATAAAACACTTCAGATAAAGAAGTTATGTAAACACGTGAGTTACTTGGTGTCTTTCTGGTTTTAGCAGATTTATGCTTTTTAACAGGATTAATCCTAATCCATCTGAATAAATTCTTGAAAAAATTAACATACCACAGAATATAAAACAGTACTCAGATCATCAACATATCCAAAGTAGCGTATCTGTGTTGCTCACACTATAGTGTGCTACGTTCTAGAACATATGCTCTATTAATTGGATAGTGATATGTATAAGCAATCTGATAAATTAGATGTGTTAATTGATTGGGTTCTAAGTGATATCAAAGATATCAATAAGATATGAAAAATGCTAAAAAAACGGAATTACTTGAACCTGCTGAAGAACTGAATGAATGCATTATTTTAAAATTAAAAATTAATGCGAGAAGAGATTATTGAAATGAGTGATTCTTGTAATTAAGCAAAATTTAAAACTAAAAGATTCCGATTTAATTACTATATCTTTAATTTAAGATCATTATATAAAATATCGTTCCACAGCTATATTCTCTATCGAGTTTTCCAAACAACGCTCTCGTTTACTTAAAAATCTTAATCGTTTTCCTGCAAAAACATACCTCCTCTCTTGATAATCTGCTAAAGTCGTATGCGAATTGCTGAATCCCGTTGCATCTTGATCTGGCCTAAATTGCTGTGTTTACGTAGGCCAGAAGTATGAAATTTGCATAAAATGAGGCAAGAAAAGAAGCTCTAAAGCTTAAGAAGTAATACATTTAAAAACTATGAACTTGGTTATTTGTACGTAGATGTAAAATATTTTCGCAAATGCTAAATAAGATTTTATAATCTTATATTTTGCAAGTGTATATAGATCACGTAACTCAATAGGTTTTTTATTTGTTTTTATGAGTCCAAGACATCAGCTGATATTCGAGCTTCTTACGTAATCTTAAATTGAGCTTTTTCCCATGTCTATCCATCTGATACATACAGAGAATAGTAAAGAATTTACAGATCGCTTTTTAATCTGCTGAAATATTCAGCTATCAGAAAATAAAAATTCAATTGTTTATGTGCATAACTTGGTATAGATCAACGACTTACCCTGTTAATGCATCATTAAACAAAATGGTATAGTCAAGTGATTTAATGGGCGGATAGAAAAGATAGGATACAAAGACATCATTCTAATTCCGCTAAAGAGCTTGAGATCACTCTACATCATTGATGTGTTTTGGCTATATAATTAGGAATTGTCAATAAGTATTGATAGTAAACTTCATTTTAGTCTATAAAATTTATTCAAAGTTAAACTTGAATTGTTTAAAACACTAAACTATATTTCTAATAGTAATAGAATCTTATTAATCTTTATATTAGAGATAAAAATTTACGACTTTTAACTTAAAAAGATCTAACCGTGAATGTTCTCTAATATTTTTTATTTTTAATGTTTTTTAAAACTTAGTCGTTAATAAAATAGTTATTAACAAATTTAGTGTAGGGGGTGTGTGGTTAGGAGGCTACGTTTCACTCTGATGCTTCAGAGATCTATTCTCCGTCTTTAAATTAGACATTGTTTGCCAGCATAGTTAGCAGACCAAATCCTCTTAGCCAGTCCAGCTATTCCTGAGTAGACAAGAGTAACTTAAGCGGCATTGAAAGCGTTGTTTTCTCGAGCTATAGAGCTTCGAATGTTAGCTTCATAACCTCACTATCATGAAAGCCGATTCAATTTGATTCGTTGTTCTTATTGACAACAAGTTTGCTTCTGACTATCAAGAACCTTCTTTGAGCCACCAAATTAGCTTCTTATATTACGCAGTGATACCGATAATGATCAGCAGGAAAAAGCGATCACCCTGCCTAATAGGAACAAAAATATATGATATCGCCATAAAAATAAACGTAACGCGTATTGCTTAAATCACACAGGGGCTCCACATTTATTCTTTCTCCTCTTAAAGGCATTAATGTTTCAGTCTTCTGATGGGTACCTGGCAGAGAAACGATGTGATTTTATCGAGAAAAGCCCTAAAGCTTAGAAAAAATCATGAATGTGGATATTTGTAGAATAGTTATAGTAGAACTCTTCGCCGCTTTTGCACACTTCAAATAAGGCAGTAGCAAAGAGCTTTAGAAGTATATTTAATTGCTATTGTGATTCCTGATCTTCGGTGTTTTTAGTCTCAACGTCGCTAAACCAGTCTGTATATGATTTATTGTATAGCAAATAAGCGTTAAGGATGAGGAGATAACCAGTCTACAAGACAGCGTTCAGCATATTATTGCAGAATGGCTTTAAGATCAGCATTAATAGCGATGCTATTAGGTACTTCGGATCATTATAGATGAGTTCATGCAGGGGATCAAAAGTAATATCTTGTTTCGGAGATACCCTGTAGGATAAATTTTATGGAATATCATCTCTTTCTTGTTCGTATTATCCACAAAATCAATCAATATAAATAACGATGCCATCTCTAAAATTCTATATACTAGAAGTGAGCATAATTTGATAACTAACTAAAGAGTTTATTCTTGTGATGTAGTTTGTTAGAGAACTTCCAGTAAGATTGTTAAATATTTCTCTACAATCTGGAATTTTACAATGATATTGCTATAACCCTAATGAATCTCCAAAGCGATTATATGTTCACTGTGACAATATGGGTAAGGATAAAGTGAATTGAGTTGTTTCAATGCATAAATCCCCATCATTTGATAGATTATGGCCGAGCGAATTTAAGGGATTTTTACCAATAACCTCTTATCAAAGTAGCCTTTTATTAGCATGGCAGTAATAATACGTTTTTAGAGCGATTAGTTTATTAACCATCATGATAGTTAATGATATATCGCTTTATAGCTTCATTAAACTGGCTGATATAGCCTGCTAAAAGAATGAACTCCTATTTATTTCAAATATTCATTGTACTTTTACTCTCTATAAATTCACTAAGGCCATAAACCACAAGAGCACCTAATACTTCTAATGAAGTAAACCTACGATGGATTTCTAGCTTTTTCTCGATTATTTTTAAGATGTGATCTCCTAAATATAACCTCCGATTTACCCAATATATCTAATCTTCATTACATCTCATAAAAGCAACGAAAATGGTATTTGAACGGTAATAGATATTTCTACTATTACATGAGGTAGAAATATTTTTTTGTCATCAAAAAACTTCCTGAAATGGAAGACGTCACTGATAATTAAAGTAGAGCCGAAAAGGAAACCACATACTCAGCTCTACCATTTTAACTAGACATCATTATTAAAACTAAACTATGCATAGCTCCATTCCGACTATAAACGAAAATTCATAGTGTCAAAAAAGCATACTAAAGAACTTAACCCAATGAGCAGGTTAGTTAATCTGCTTTTGGGGAATAGAAAAACACCAGACTGGCTCCTCACGCATCATAGAAAATTCCAGTGTAAAATAGCCGTGATAAGCATCTATTGAGCACATCCCCAGATAGATGAACAGAGATAAAAAAGCTAAGAAAACCAAAAACAGCCGCTTGTAATTATTATGTCGTAAAAATGGTTAACAGGATGGACAACATGATAAAATAATTACCGTTACTTCATCACTCCACCAATCTCAGACAACGGTCGTTCGTAATGAAAATTTAAAAAATGTTTTGTGATATAATCCCGATGATTTGTGCAATGATACGCACGTCCATAGCAACATGATACTCACTACTCTCACGGTTTTCTTCCTTTATCGCTTATAACCGGCCAGTAGTGAGCATAAATCTGCTGAGGCACATAGGGCGCCAAGGCGTTTCTTTTTATTCCTGAGATGGAGTTAGCGTTATATAACCCAATGCAAGCTAAGTTAGCTCTAATCTCGCGCAAGTATTTCACTAGAATCCCTGTACTAATTTTAACATTAAGACATGACTGACTAAGTAAACGCTGATGAATTATTAGTCAGCAGTCATTTAAAAGCTTTGAGATATACATTGAATTAACCTGACATTAGCCTATAACATAATCCAAGCTCAATACGCATCTGTTTATTCTAATTGATGTTTATGGATTTTCTGATAGATAGCTTTCTTGCTGTATGATTGCTTTTTAACAGTTTTAGTTCAACTTCTTAAGATACGCTGCCTGCCTTTTTAAAACAAAACGCATAAGCTTGACCTACTTATCAAACTTATGATAAGTGAAAAGATGATAATTTTGTTAAATATAAAATACCTACCACTTAAATGGAGAAAAAGAAAATCCCCCTCCTTTCCTGCATCGAAAGGATTTAAAATTAAAAAAGAATATGAAAATTAATTGTTAAATTTAAAAATGACGCATTAATAAAACCTTTGATCTATACAGATCAAAGTTATCTGGCTTATTGTGTCCCGGCTTTTTTGATTATAATATCACCAATATTATTGGTATAGGAAATCAAGACCTTATGTAATATTCTGATATTGTTTAATTTCGTTGCAATTCTCCTATAGACTTACTGTATAACATTTTATAAGTAATGGAAAACCTCCTTTTATTATTAGTTGAGCTTTATAATACTTTGCTCAAGCAATGATGATCATCACCGGTAGCCAAAACCATTGGCTATTTTTATGACCTTTTGATTGCTTACCGTTAATGGTCATATTTCCGAAAATGCTCAAAACTACATCAATGTGCTTGTCATTTTTGCACTATATGGTAAATATATATTTTACCCTGCGTCTTTAGCATGTCGCGTGATTATATCAGTAATGCTTATACCTTAACGATTTTATCGTTAAGGAAGGTTGTAAACATACCGAAAAACTTGCTAACAGCAAGTGAAATAACAAACACCATAATGCCTATTATCCATCATCATTTCTAGATTTAAAAATTTCTGATCAAGTGTTAACTTTTTTTATATTTTTCTCTTTCATAGTTTTGTGAAAATGCGATTGAATTATTTTATTGCTGCGATTCCAGTAATTTACTTAACAATCATATTTAAATCGCAGCTGAATAATAACAGCAGAAACACATAATTAAGCATCAATAAAAACAAAGCGCGGTTAACTAGATTACTTTTCTTAACCTATTTTATGCTGATACCCAATAAACGGTCAGCATAATGCTAAATAGTGTTTTTACGCCTGTATTTTCAGTTAAGCGTGTCATTTAATTAACATAACTCCATGAAGGAAAGTGATAACCGTTGCTTTTAAAGCCAGCGAAAGATGTTCGCCTTGCAAAATATAATAAAGGATTTCATTAATACCTTTTCAATCATTGCTTTCAGTTTCGATAAACATATTGACTTGCAGTTATTGCGGCGATATTCAACAAAAATAACCCTTTCACAGTGAGATATACTGATCACGGCAGAACAGATTGTCGCCAATTTTTCGATTGATCCAATGACTCATTAGATCATACTACGAATTCAAACAACAGTGCTAAAGCCAAAATAATAGTAAGCATTCAAAATTAACAATAAATTCAAAAAACCGAATTAATTGGCTAAGTAGAGAGCTACTCCCATTTATGATATATTATCAAGTTTTGCCAGGTTAGGAATAAAATTCCTCACACATCATATGCATAATCACTGTGCAATAAGCCAAGCAGAAAATAAGAATAGCCTAATGTGCCTACTAATAGAGCGGATACCCTTGTTTCTTGCTCTTCAAAAATCTGGTTTACCACGATCAAAAAGACAATCGAAAGGTTTCCGTAAAGAGATGGGGACCATGAACCAACCAATGTTGGCTTCCTAAGCGATACCATTCGTGCAATATTTTTTAAAGGCAGCTCCATTTATTTTCCATCCAATGATGACAAGAAATCGTCAATAGCATGAGATAAGGATGATATTTGCAGCTAAAATCGATGATAACATTATGCATAATAGATAAAGGCTTCTTGCAACGAGTTGTTGTTATCCAAGAAAAAAGCTAGCATGCATGTAAAAGGAACTTTAATCTTTAATGAAAAAGATTTTTAGTAAATCCATATTAGTATTGCGTCAATGAGAGGTTTGATGGTATAATAATTTAAGTTAGGTAGGGTAAGATTATTTTCTCTCTTGTATTCCTGGCGCACTTGAAAACGTATTAACTTACCCATATATACAGGTAAACCTTAGTGTTAATTAACGACCTATTAAAGGAGGATACTATGGCCTATCGTTCTTTTTCTCTTATTCCGGCATTTACCAATCATCTGTTGTCTGACCGTTTTACTCAGATAGATAATTTATTTAGTCGTTTGACCGGTGAAAATCCGCTGGCTGATACGCCCGCCTATAATCTTCTACAAAAAGATAAAGAACACTATGAAATGACGGTGAGCATACCAGGATATACGCAAGATGAACTTGATATTTCGGTTCTTAATAACCATTTAACCCTTAGCGGTAAACCAAAGATTAAGGAAACGAATACTGTTGAAAAAAAAGATGGCAGAAAATGGTTGCATCAGGGTATTAGAAGAAGTGAGTTTTCTCTAAGTTTTAGTCTTGAACATCGAATAACAATTCAGAAGGCAAATCTAGATAAAGGACTATTAACCCTGCAATTTACCTATGATATTCCTGAACAGGAAAAACCGCAGAAGATTGCTATTAGTGTTCAGAATCAATCAGGCCGTGCGCTTGAACACGATCCCTCTTAAACGTAGCGCCCCCTAGTGGGCGCTTTAATATTCTAACGGCAACACTGTATAACTAGCTTTATCAATCATAGAAATAAAATACACTGTCAGCTGGTCAACTGCTTCAGGACGGAAGCAGTGTAATACGCACTAATTGCGACGAGTATATCTCACTCAATATACGATGCCAGTAAGTTTTCACTTACGCGTTGTTTTTAGTCTGATACAATTCAAAAAATTATGCATCTGAAGGCAATCAATTCAACCACTACAATGCGTCCGATAATTCCGTAATAACAGTATTCGCTGCCGCTAAAATAGCAAATAAATGTTTTTTCAAGGTAACAATAATGCTTTATCAGATCGTGATCGTCTACCTCAATCTACTCGGTGATAGTAGACTTTGCAGTCCGTGTATAAGGATTACACCAGGTCATTGGCTTATTAGCTCACAATTAACAATTGAAGATCAGTCAGCAGTTTTGCAAATACTTCTTTAATTCCAAGCTGATCAATAATAATTTAGTTCATTATTAACATGAACTCTTATCATCAGTAGATACTCAGTCATTATTATTTTAATGATGATTAATCCAGATACTTCATCAAATATTTCAATATTTGAAATAGCGTTCAAATTAGAACGCAAGGAATAAGGCCATCAATAATAGCTACTCGTATTTGATTTTCTAGATGTTTCTCTTATCGGCGATAATTAGTATCTAAATCTCCACATAAATGCGGTATTTTGTGAATCTTCAATGGAACAGTTAGTTATATCGGTAAGCTTTTTTAATATAAAGTACAATATGCAAGATAGAGAGAAACATAGGCAGTACTAGTGTAATAAATTTTCCGATTCGGATTGGCCAAAAAATTATCATCCCTTGAGCTGAAGAATCATGGATTTCAGTATGTGAATTTAATTAAGAAAAAGCACGATAATTAAAATCTAGTACCGAATCGCCGTTATTCTTAATCAGACATGCATAACTACATATAAGCCACTACGAAAAAGGGTGGGATCCATATAGTACACATAAATATCCTAAGCAACTTTGAAATTATTCAGTAATGCGGCTATTCCAATGAAAATTGGAGTAAAACTACTCTCGGTAACGTCACACATTAACAGAATAATAGTAGGGGGATTCGGCTCAAGCCCCATTTTTTCGTCCTTGTCGATATAGTCCAGATAAGCAATCCGCCATGAACTCGAGTCTCAATATAGCAAACTACCACCATGGTGCTAAACAGCAAAATACACCTAGATACCGATAGCACAATAGTCTTAAGGAAGTAGGATTAATATACTGTTACTGGTTAACGCTCTTAGCCAGAGTGTCGCTCGATAGAAATATCGCTACGTTGATAATTTTATCCATTAACAGATTAGATCTAACGAGCTGGGGTACCTACGCCTAAAAAAACTTTCTTGTACCAGGCTGAAAAGTGCTACACCTTGAAATCCTTACGATAATTGTCCGCGATAAAACATCAATCATCTCGTTATAGGGATACATCAGTCGCATAAAGCGATCGATATCAACATTAGACTGCAGAGGAAGTATGTTGATCATCATATTTTCTTCATTTTAATAAAATACAGTGTCCATTTATTGTTTTTATCAGTAATGTAAAACTTCATATAAGCGCTAATCGTTTTAATAAAAACAGCTACCGGAGGAATCTTGCTTCGCACTCTGCCATATTTCAGTCTCCTTGCTATCGGAAAGTCGATAGCCGTACTATTTTACTTGCTTAAGTAACTACCGTAAATTTCTTCAACCTATACTAAGCCTCTGGCACGAGGCGAAATTGCTGTTCAAGTATCTATACCATTATTTTATAGTTCGCGATGAAGATGTGTGTGTGGTCGCTTTATTTGTAAGTAGGACGATTTCAGATCGTATCCGCTCTAACCGTTACAGGGTGTATTCTTTCATTGATTGGTATCTAAGGTAGGAATAGTGATAGCGTTTCGGAATATGCTACCTCATTTAACCACACCGCAATAAAGAGAGTGTACTTACTGATTCTGTATCTAATTTCCTTTTATCCGGTAACTTAATTTTCCTGATTAATCATGATGACGTATATGTATAAACTCAGATTGTTTAGTTTATCAAACATCAAGGTTAGGAATGCTGGTTTTCAGTAAAAAACTAAAATGGCACCACAGAAAATCAGCGCTTATTCGTTATCACTGACCTGATGCTTATCTTCTTTTCTGTACGTTAATCAACAGGCGAATTTATTACGAAAAAGTAGTTTATTCCTTAGATTTATCTATTTACTTCGGAAAGAATCGGATATATCCCTCAAAAACTGGTAAAGATTAGCGATTTACTAAAACCCCTGGTATCACCTCCTGACCTAGTAAATTGAAATAGGGCGTAGGTTGCTCTTCGTAAACCTGTTTAATCCAGTAAATAAAATTGCCACAGTTTCATGTAAGTAGCTTGTTTTACGCTAGTCTTAATGCTTTTCTGCTCTAAATATACTGCGCTTCCTTAAAGCACAAACCAACAAACAACAAGAAATTTTTTGCCACTATTCTACGCAACCGCTAATAAAGGATATTAATCGGTTGAAGTTATGCTACGGTGAGCGTAGAACATGGGATGCTTTGCCGGTTGCTGTACTAGTAATGCAC
>JBQMRQ010000062.1:0-70630 GCA_052174535.1 Arsenophonus sp. NC-WZS1-MAG3
TTTACGATGCAGCATAACTGTACAGCTTATAACATAGTGCATAATATCCATTGAAGAGCATAAGGCAATGGTAGCTGTGTAATTTAAGCGATATCCGCTACATTTATTTCTTGGCTGAAAGTATATGTGCCGTCCGCAAATATGCTGATTGCCTTTGCCTGCTGATCATTATCAGTATCACTCCGAATAAATCTAAAGAACTCGTTGCGATAGCAAATGCTTATCAAGAGTTAGAATTTAACTGGACATAACTTTTCAATGGCTGGTAAATGCTAAGCTTAACCGTATCTTTCAATAGGTACTACGGAAGATAGTACTCTTGACTTTGGAATGATAATGGTGAAGATCTTCCTGGATATGTAGCAGAAATGCTGTTGGGTACATAAAATAGATGATGTATTAGCTTCATCCCTAAAAAAATCCAAACTAAAGTTAAAATTAAGGTGAAATAAGTATGGCTAGTAAAGAGGGGCGATATTTCTAATAAAGCTTTTGATGTTTTATTGGCGGAAGGTTTCAACGAATATCCTGCAGAGATGAAGAAATTGAAGAAAGAGGGAGAAAAAGCTGCTGGTATTCTACGATTTCCTGTCAGCGAATTAGGTATAATAAGAAAGACATAGCTGATTAAATCAGCTTTTTGCAGCAGTGATATTAACAAAGTCAATGCATGAAGCATTGTGATTCAAGAAAATAACCATTTTAATGGTATATAAGCTGCTTACGTCTGATTAGAATCCTAGGAGAGAAATTAAATAAGATTTTATTCCTGATCCTGATGATAAGAACGTCCAATTCAAGGATGGAGAAGAGATTTCTGAAGAATCAGAATGAAAATTACTCTGAATTTCCATACATTAAATTTTCTAATAACTCTCAAGCAACTACAAACCCCTAAAGTTAGTACTGCTATTCGGGTCAATAAAGAGTTTGCATCTACCTTGGTAAGCATTATGGCATATTTAAATTTACTGTTATTAAAGGTCAGAAATAAGATCATGTTGATGATCTCAGCCATATTCCTCATTGGTTGCCGATAATGCTGTTGCCACGATCAAGCAGATGTAGTTGCTTTCTTGCAAAAACGCTTTCTTTCTCTCGCCGATCTACTGGTAGTCGTATGTGAATTCTTGAATCCCGTTGTATCTTAACCTAGATTGCATCGCCGTTTATATAGAAACGGAGGTGGAATTTTCGTAAAATAAGGCAGAAAAACTACTAAGTCAAAGCATAAAGCATTTAAAAGCTATAAGCCTGCTTATCTACACGGTAGATCTAAATATATCCAAAAATATCAAACAAAACTTCACAACGTTATCTTTTTATAAGCACAGATCACGTCACTCAATGGGTTTTATCCGTCTTTAAAATCCAAAAACCATGGCCAATGCTAGACGCCTTTTTATATGATTTTTATCGAGCATGTTTCTGAGATCCATTGGGTACTTACAAATAATAGCAAAGAATTTACAGAGACTGCCTTTTAGTCTAAGAAAACGTTTAGTATCGAAAAACAGAAATTTGCTAGTTTATGTACAAAGCTTAATATAGAGCAGCAATTTAAAAACCCCTGATTCATCCTCAAACGAATGGTATGGTCGATGGATTTAATGTTCGTATGGGAGAGATAGACTGCAAAGCCCATTATTTCAATTCTACTCAAAAGCTTTAGATATCACTCTATATCGATATGTTTTATTTTATAATCAAGAATTATCCCAATCAGTATTGGATGGTAAAACTGCATTGCAGTCTATGAAAAATTGGTTCAAAGTTAAACTTAAATTATAAAAACATACTATCTTCCAGAAGATAATACTTATATTACAACTTTTTTAACCAGGATCGCATTATCTATAATAAGAGATAATAGGTAACAACTGCCAATTAGGTTTAAAGATAACGGTATTTAGGAAACACTTTATGGAATTAGTTAAAGAACTTTTTTTTGCACTCTGGCATCAAGATTACAATATGATAATGAATCCTTCATTAGTATGGGCTATCTATATTATATTATTTATAATATTATTTTTGGAAAATGGAATATTACCTGCTGCTTTTTTACCTGGTGACAGCCTACTCATCCTAGTAGGCGTTCTAATAGCTAAAGGTACTATTAATTACCCATTAACAATTATTATCTTAACTGCTGGTGCTAGTTTGGGTTGCTGGGTTGGATATCTTCAAGGTAAATGGCTAGTAAACAATAAAATCGCACAAAGTTGGCTCTCTCATCTACCTGAACATTATCAACAACGTGCTTATAGTCTTTTCCATCGCCATGGTTTGACGGCACTGCTTATAGGCCGTTTTCTTGCTTTTATTAGAACAATACTACCTATCATAGCCGGTCTATCCGGTTTACCTAATGGACGCTTCCAGTTTTTTAACTGGCTTAGTGGATTACTTTGGGTATTGATTTTATCCACTATTGGTTATATCTTCGGTAAGAGTCCTTTCTTTCAATACTATGAACACCAGATTATGAGTATTTTAATTCTAATACCGATTATTTTGCTTTTTATTGGCCTAATAGGCAGTATAGCCGTAGTACTAAAGAAAAAATTTAATCGTCATAATCTTTAAATCCAATCTAATTTATGCTATTGCTCACTTCTTAGTAAAAACATATCTTTCGGTTAAACCGTTTATCAAATTTTCATACTAATATAATTATTTTTATATTTTAATATAAGAAATTGAATTATATTATTCTAGTGTATGGAGTTTTGAAGATAGTAGCGTATTCTGCTTGATCGCTTGCGTGGATAATTTTTAATCATATTTAGATAAAATTCTATGAAAAATCTATCTAGAGGTATCTGCAAAACTAGATATTACCGTTATTCCTTTTTATGAATTCATCTGTAATGCTATCAGGTAGATCATAGCATCGCTGTTTAGGTAGAATTGAAACCATGATTACAAACAACATCTTCAACGTCGATTTTTTTGATGAGAGTCACCATGTTGTTGTTCATAACCGTTATTTGCTCAGCAAGGAAAATAAGACGACGAATATTGGCGATGTTGAGATTAAAGTGGTTAAGGTCAAGAATCACAGAAAACGGAATATACTTCAATAAACTTGTATGTTATACCTCCTTATCTATCTGAAGGGCATAAAAATATCAAAGAATTTTAGCCATTTCTGTATATGCGATCCATATCTCTAGCAATAATTTCACGAAGTTCTAGAATACTCATAGTAAAAGAACATGATCCCCTTCAAGTACCATCACAGACTGAAATAGTAATGAATTAAAAAATACAGTCAATGATGATAGCTGCGTGATTTAAATGATACACCTATGTTTATTTTATGCTAATAACATAACTCTACTATCAGGCAAGCTGATCGCCTTTACCTATTAGCTATTATTGACGTTACTGATCATGGATGTGTAAGCAGCTCGTTATGCTCGATGATGCTTATTGAGAATTAGAAGTGTATTGGGTTTAATTTCTGGATAGCCGCGAGCATTGTGCTTTAAGTATATCTCCCTTAGCTTACTAGAAGAGATGGTCCCCCCATTAGCTTTTTGAATAAAATAATAAATATATTTCTGTGCACGAAGCACTAATATTATTAGGTATGCAAAATAACTAATGTGCTACCCTTCACTCCATTGAATCCATGCAACCGAAAGTTAAGGTGAGTTACGGGAGATTTATCTAGGATAAATCTGTGATGTCGCTAATAAAATCATTGATATTTTATTAAAAATAGGATTCAGCAAATATTCTGCAGCGATGAAGAAGCTGAAAAAGATTGAGAAGAACGAGTGAGCATTCTATAACTTCCTATCAGCTTCTTAGATGTCAATAAGAATAACGATTTAATTTAATCAGCTTTTATAACAGTAAATCTACTAAGCTTAACATACGCGAAGCTCTGTGATTTAAGAAAAAAAGACTTTCAAGTCTTGTTTTAGCTACTTCCGTCTAATTGGAAATCTATGAGAGCGGTTAAGTAGGATTTCATTGCTGATCCTAATGATAAACAACGTCTAGCTTAAGGATGGAGAAGAGATTTCTAAAGCATCAGAATGAAACTTAGCCTGCGTCACATATACAACTGATTTGCTAATAACTTTAAGTTAATTATTTCAAAATCTATTTTTCGCGGTTTATATCTAGAACATAAAATAGTATTTAATTGACAATTGTTTTATTTTTATTAAATAGCTAAATTGGCGAAACTATCAAAAGTAATAGAAAAAGGTTATTATATCGACATACTAATATTCCTTTATCTTATAAAGGAATATTAGCTATTATACATCATCAGGCTTACAGATGAATGTTCAAAGCATACAATGTTTGTATTAATGCCATTGGGATTGTGAATAGCAAGATAGTAAGATATATTAAGATGTAATGAGTAATGGTTTTTATTGATTTATTTTTATCTAAAAAGATAGTTTGTAATAATTTGTATTATTAACTGAAATCGTTAATTTTATAATTATTTCTGGATACCTGAGTTACTTAAAAACAATAAAAATAAAATAATATTATATATCAATACGCTTGATTTGCCAACGTTTAGAATACCAACGCCAGGCATTAGTTAAACCTCGTAACCATTCATCACATAAAAATCCAAACCAAATTCCTAATAATCCCATTTCCATTTTTAAACCTAAAAAATAGCTAATTGGTATCGCAATACCCCACATAGAAATAAGCGCGGTACAAAATGGAAAGCTGGCATCGCCAGCAGCACGTAAGGCATTTACCATAACAATATTTAGTGTTCTTCCAGGCTCGAGAAAAACAGAGAGTAAGAAAAGCGGAAGTAGTAATTTTACTATATTACGATCTTCAGTAATTATTTCCAATAGAGGTATACGTAATAACCAAAAGCAAAATACTATACCAATGGTAATAAAAAATCCCCATTTTAAACTTTTTAACCCTCGCTGATATGCATCTTCAAAGCGCTCAGCACCAACTAAATGACCCACCATAATTTCGTTACCAATGCTAATGGAAATACCAAATAGCATAATAAATAATGAAAGTTGGAAATAGAGGGTTTGAGCAGCTAAAGAAGTTTCTCCCATTAAACCAATAAAAGTAGAAGCAACCATATAATGTAAAATCCAAACTAAATTTTCGCCTGCAGAAGGAAGTCCGATATGTAATATTTTATTCAAGATACTTTTTGACCATTGAAATAGTAAAGTGAGAACAAATTTGATCCTCAATCCACTGAATAGCAAAAAGAAAAGTAATATAATAGCAACTATACGACCAATTGCTGTAGACCAAGCAACACCAATTAAGCCATATTGAGGTAAACCAAAAAAACCATATAAAACGATAATATTACCAAAGATAGTAATTAAATTGGCAATAAATGTTACCCACATTGCCGGTTGTGATTTACCATAAACACGTAAGCAAGCCGCTAATATGATTG
Source organism: Arsenophonus sp. NC-WZS1-MAG3 (assembly GCA_052174535.1). Lineage (GTDB taxonomy): Bacteria > Pseudomonadota > Gammaproteobacteria > Enterobacterales > Enterobacteriaceae > Arsenophonus. The sequence goes on from JBQMRQ010000062.1 coordinate 5,432, forward strand.
AAATTGCTTCTGGTATTAAACATAAACCAAGAATATGTAAGTAAGCATATCCATAATCCAGCAAATGTATTGGTATATTCATAATACCAAGTATTTTATAGCTAAAGAGTAAAATAATTGCAGCACTAATAAAGCCTAATAAAAAATTAAAAGCAATAGAGATATGAATGGCTTGACTAGCCTTTTCTTTTTTACCTACTCCTAAATATTGAGCAATAACAACACTGCATCCTACACTGATAAAGTTAAAAATAGTAATAAAAAGATCAAAAACTTGGTTGCCTACTCCCATTGCGGCTAAATAAGCAGTTGAGACATGACTAACCATATAAGTATTGATAAATAATGTTAAAAAATGTAATAATATATCAATAAAAATGGGCCAACTGAGCGAATAAAGTGAACGCTTAATAACATCAGATGAATGCATTATGCACCTTTTTAAATAAAATAAGGTTTTTAGCAAAAACAGATAAAAAAACAGTTAAATATTTTACACATTTTATTTTTGTATGATAGATGATTAACTATTTATTATTTATTGGTGTTTTTATTTAAATTTTATTAGTTAAATGTTTAGTTCAAGCTTGTTATATAGATTCTCGTTGCATAACCTTATTCATGGCAAGATAAATACTGAGAATATAATTATAGTTGAATACTATATCATGATAATGAAGCACCATTATCAAGCAACTGCAATACATAAAATTAGCTTACTCTTCAGGTAAGCAAACAGACTACGTCTTCTTTGGCTAAGCGTTATAATATATCTAAACTTACTGTTGCTAAATGGTAAAAACGAGATAATGTTGATGATTATAGTTATTATTTATATCGTTTGCCGATGGGACGCTGTCGCCAGCTTAAAAATCCATAGTGATTTCTCTGGAAAAATATTTTTCCTCTTAATGATCTACTGGTAAATCGTATGAAAATTTCTGAGTTATTAGTATAATCTAGTTTATAATAGTCAATCTATGCTAGCCTTTGATGCTTGATAAATATCTATTCTTCATTCTTAAATTAGATGTTATTTATTTCATGAGTTATCTCAACAGATCAAATCCTCCTTTAACCTGTTTTAGCTTTTCTGAGCATGGCAAGAAGTAAGATTAAATATAATTTAATGGATTGCTTTCTCAAAGCACAGTGCTTTGCGCGGCAGATTCATAGGATCATATCACAAAAATTGATTAAATTGAATTTGTCATCTTATTAATGCCCAGTCCGTCTGACTGACGGAAAGGTATAGAATGACAGTCGTTCTTATCGCTTTTTCTCCAGCTTATTTAAGCGCTGCAGGATAGCACAGTTCGCTAAAAACTTTACCAACAAAACATTAATGGCTTTATTAGCGGCATCGTAACTTTCTATTAATAAGAGCTCTTGCAGCTCAGCCTTAACTTTTGGTTGTATGCTTTTTTATGAAGTGAAGTCACCAGATTAGCTGTTTTATGTACTAGAAGCGTTGGTGCTCTGTGCTAAAGAAGTATCTCTTTGCCATTGCATTTCAAAAACTAATAACCATTCCTCTAGCAAGCCTGAAATACAGTTAAGCCATACGCTTTCATTAAGCTATTAATAAGTTCGCCCTAGTACCGATTCTAACTCTTGATAAAGATCTTTAACTATAATGAACTCCTTATATTCATAATACAACAATCACCCCCAACATAATTACAACAAGAAAAAGCGATAAACTTGCCTGATAGAATAGGATATGCCATCAGCCAAAAATGGAATTATCCTCATTTCTGGTATATGGAATTTTAGAGATGATGACGTATTTTTTGATTGATTTGCTACATGATATTAAAGATATCAAAAACAAAGAGATGATAGACCATAAAAGTCTACCTTAAAGGTATTCATAAAACTAGATATTACCTATAATTTCTTGGATAAATTCATCCTTAATGGTAATAAGTAAATAATAGACACTACTATTGAATATGAGAGATAAAAGCCATACTGCGAGAAGATAGAAAACGTTAACCTTATAGACGGGCAATCCATGCCGTCAATCATAACGGTTATTTTCCATAATGAACTATATAAACTGCTATTAGCGATATTGAGATTAAAGTGCCTAAGATAGAGAGCTGTTTAGACGGAAAACCGGGAATGAAATATGCTTCAAGAGCTTATTATTACTTTCTTATCTTAATCATATAAAAAGCAGGAAGGAAGTTGCTACCATGGGTGTCTATACCTATAAAGCCATATCCAACGGTGATTTGATGAAGTTCTAAGCGCACTCACGGTGAAAAGCATATAATCTTTAACTTCAGTATTATCAATAAGATTGAAATAGCTACGGCTTAATAGAGTGTAAGCAAGGTATTAACCCCCCCTTGCGTGATTTAAGTGATACACCTACGTTTATTTTATCCTGATCGTATAATTGTCCTATCAAGAAAACTCATTACCTTCGCCTACTAGTTAGTATTGGAATTACTGATAATGAATATAAATAGCTCATTCGCTATATGATATTTATCAAGAGTCAGAATCGCGAACTGGCTAAACTTCTCAATAGCTTGTAAGCGCGCATGGTTTAACCGTATTTTTCAGCTTTGTTACAGGAGACGCAGTGCTTGGTTTTTTGGAATGCAATGGCAAAGATACTTCCTTAGCACACAGCACCAACGCTTCTAGTACATAAAACAGCTAATCTAGTGACTTCACTCCATAAAAGCATACAACCAAAAGTTAAGCCTGATCTGCAAGAGCTCTTATTAATAGAAAGTTACGATGCCGCTAATAAAGCCATTAATATTTTGTTGGTAAAGTTTTTAGCGAAGTACTATCCTGCAGCGATTAAAAAGTTAGAAGAAGCGAGAAGAGCTTCTGGCATCCTATGCCTTTCCGTTAGGAAGTCGTACTTGCCATCAATAAGAGCAACGAATTCGATTAAATTGCCTTTTGTGACACTTTGTCTACAAAGCTGAGACGCGAAAAATTGTGGTTTAAAAACAACAATCCTTTTATGGTATTCAATCTGATACCATCTACTAAAAAATCTGAACCTATTAAAGAGATTTAAGCTTTTAACTATGCTGGTAAACAGCATATAATTAAAAATTGAAGAACATATTTATTAATCATCATGGGTAGGATAGATACCCCTCTTAAATCTTCTATATCAGATTTACTAATAATTCACTAAGACATTAATTATAAAAATATCTTTTAATTGGTGACGGCCTTTCAAAGTTTATCTAATGAATTCTCTCCCAGTAATGGAAATCTCTTTCTCTACCCTTCTCTAACGTTTCCGATTTATAGCCTAATAAAGTAAAGCGACGAGTGGAATTTCACGTTATTCCTATAAAATTCAACTAGGCATTTAATAATTTTTTTCATATTGTTAACCTAGATGGTTCCTTTTGCTCTTGAATGGTTATCATTCTATAATATATCAAGTAACGTTTTATTTAAATTAGCAGCAATTGGAGTATTAACAGAATAAATCTGTTTATTTAGCAGCAACACATCTGTCTAAGATCATCTATCAGATTGTCTATAAGCGTTCTACAATTTTTTAGTATTTAGATCTTGATCAAGTTTCTAAGATAGAATTCCTCTCACAATAGACAAATCAAGCTATCTTGATATCGTTTATTAGTAGAAACCCTTTATACTGTATAAAGTATTTTCACTATAACGATTATAATGGAAAAGAAAGCAGTCATACAAATCAAAGAAACTCTTTTCTTACTTTCTGCCAACATAAGCTGCATCTAATTAATTGGCTCCGATGACAGTCTGTTGGATAATGTCAATTCATGCATTGAAATAACTTACTCTACTTTATACCCTATCTTTACTGTTATAGTAAACATCTCATCTGCTGGGTAAGATCAATAAGTTATAGCGATATCCTTGCAAATCGTTGATTATAGAAAAAATTTAACAATTTTAATGAAAGTCTTTTGGTAAAATTAGATCACAAAGATAAACTGATTAAGTTATCTCAATGTATGTTGAAGAGCTTAACTTTACAGAAATCAGTAAAATAAATAGGCATTAATTTTTAAAATAGTGTTTAGATTGCGCACTACCCCCTTTTCGCTCAGTGAGGATAACCAACTTAAATGCACTAAGTGGTATCACTTAAGTTGATAAAATATTTTCACTAACCCTTTAAAAATAAAAGATTATTTCACATATAGGAAAGGTAGAAAACATGCAAGAGTAGGAGAATAAAAGGAAAAAATAAATCACGATCTTAATTACAGAGATTAAAAGTATAGTTGAGTAAATTTCATGGTATAGAATTATTTTATTTACTAAATTGTCTAGATTAAAGTAGATTATTTAAAACCACAAGAATTTAATATAGACATATGGCTATAAAATTACTCTGCGAGCAAAGGAACAATCTTTGCCAACATTAACTCTAAATGCATATAACATTAATAAGTAATACATCCAAGTTATCCCTGCGAAAGATAACGCAATGGATTTACTGATTTTCCCTTATAACGAATCTCAAAATGTAATTTTACTGAATTTGTACCAGTGCTACCCATAGTAGCAATTTTTTGCCCTGCCTGAATCGCCTGTTGATCACGAACTAATATAGTATCATTGTGAGCATAAGCACTCAAATAGTCATCGTTATGTCTTATTATTATAAGATTTCCATATCCACGCAATGCATTTCCAGAATAAACCACTTTTCCTGCTGCAGTTGCAAAAATAGGTTGACCTCGCAATCCAACAATATCAACGCCTTTTTCTCCACCTTGAATACCAGAGAAAGATTTAATTACTTTTCGTTCAATTGGCCAGCGCCACTTATCTACTGTATTCAGTATCCTGTTATTATTTAAGCCCGGAGATACTATTGTTGCAGGCGGTATATAAGATGTTATTGGTTTAGATACTCTTGGTAACGTCTTTCTTGAATTTTTCTCATTAATTGATGAAGGGTGCGCATTAGTTGATTGAGAATTAACAATTATATCGTTTGTATTCTGAGTATGATTAGCAACTATTATTTCTGAATTACTAGAGCTATTAGAAATATTAAGTATTTGCCCAATCCTTAAACTATAAGGATCTACAATTTTATTACGTTTCGCCAAATCTAAATAATCATTACCTGTTATCCAAGCAATATAAAACAGCGTATCACCAGCTTTAATAGTATAGGTTTTACCACTATAGCTTCCTTTTTTGATATTATCATAATTTCGGTTATAAATTATTCTACCATCAGTATTAGTTTTAGATCCTAGGATCGCAGGTTGATAAATTGATTTATTTATATTACTATTTTGATTTTTAACAAAAATATTTTTAGGAGAAGGGGGTATTGGCATATTTTTTGATTCTGCATTTGCAACAGGATAAGTATTAATCGGATGGATATTATCATGGACACTATTAATTGGTGCTGCTAGATGATATGGTGTTGAGCACCCTAATAATGTTAGGTCTGTTATTAGAGAAATAATAGACCATCGAATCGCAAATTTTGTACTGTTAAAATTCATACTTCTTCCCCCATGAAGACAAATCTTAAATAAAAATCAATAATCTAACTATTGCTCGACAACTTATTGCAATAGTTAAATAAATTTTTATAAAAATAGGTTAATAAAGCCTTAAATTATCCATTCTAAATATTATTTATTTCATGCCAAACTTCCAGGAATTAAAGGAACAAATCGCACTGACTCTACCGTTGTAGCATAAAAATCATTACCTTGACGTTTAATAATTTTTAATATCTGTTTTTTATCACCGAGAGGTAATACCATGAGGCCACCATCTTTTAATTGTTCAAGCAATACAAGTGGGAGTTCTGCTGGCGCTGCTGTTACAATAATTCCATCAAAAGGTCCATTAGAGGACCATCCCATCCAGCCATCGCCATGACGTGTTGAAATATTATGAAGATCAAGTTGTTTTAATCTACGTTTAGCATTCCATTGGAGTCCCTTGATACGTTCTACTGAAAAAACTCGCGCGACAAGATGAGCTAAAATAGCTGTTTGATAACCCGACCCGGTGCCAATTTCTAAAACATGATCTGATGGAGAAAGCGCAAGTAATTCTGTCATACGAGCAACAATATAAGGTTGCGAAATAGTCTGAGAAAAACCTATAGGTAAAGGAATATTTTCATAAGCTTTATGTGAAAGTGCTTCATCTACAAAACGCTCACGAGGAACTTTTGCAATAGCTGCCAATAGACATTCATCTTTAATTCCTTGATAGCGTAGTTGTATCAATAAATCTCTAATTGATCGCTTTAGCATTCCTCACTTGCCTCTGCTATTGATAACCAATCTTTAACAACTTGATGATCTTTATAGGCAGTTAAATCTACCTGTAATGGTGTGATAGAAACATATCCCGCTGCTACTGCAGCAAAATCAGTATCTGGACCTCCATCACATATTTTTCCTACAGGCCCTAACCAATAGACCATATCACCTCGTGGATCTTCAGATGAATAAACTTGTTGAGCAGCATGACGGCTACCACACCGTGTTACTTTGTAACCTTTAATTTCCGATAAAGGAATACCAGGAACATTAATATTAAGAATATTACCTGCTTTTAATGGCGTTTTCTGTAATAATTTCAATAGATGACAAGTTATCTCTGCTGCTGTTTGATAGTGTGTTTCACCATTTAATGAAACCGCAAGTGCAGGTAAACCAAGATGACGACCTTCTGTTGCCGCAGCAACGGTACCTGAATAAATAACATCATCCCCTAAATTCGGGCCATGATTAATACCCGAAACTACGATTTCAGGAGAGGGTTGAATAAGCTGATTAACACCTAAATATACACAATCCGTTGGCGTTCCTTGTACTGAGATATCTCCATTAGCTAACTTAGCTATTCGTAATGGTTTATGAAGTGTTAATGCATTTGATGCCCCACTTCTGTTTCTATCAGGCGCAACAACCTGAACGAAATAATATTTGCGTAACGCAGTAGAAAGGGTTTGGATGCCAGTTGCTGTTACACCATCATCATTACTTAGCAATATCCTTAGCATTATTGTATCCCGTTGATTTATATTAAACGTTATATTAAGAATAAGGCTATTTTAGCCAACTTTTACTATCTATAATAAAAAGATTATTGGTTAATATAACGTATATAATAGATTACATAAAGAATATCATTAAGTAACAATAAAACACATCAAATTACGATAGAAAAATAAATATCTAATATTAGACCAAGTGATTGTAATAAAATTACAATATAATTTTGTTATTAACAATACTAAAATAATAAAATATCTAGTTATAATTATTGTTTTTAAAAAAAACAAGATAAGATAAAATTATATCCAATAAAGATACTATCTTTATAAAATAAATAACCAACAATAAATTAATTAATAAAAAATGAATAATATATATTAAAAATATATAAATGATTATTGATCAAATCCTATTAACAGTACTAGAATATAATAAATAAAATAAGAAAGTTAATTTTATATAAAAACAGAAATATTACTGTCCAATATATTAATTACTAATTTTACATTAAACTTTTTACAAATTAAATTTTAATTTCTTTATTTTATATTAAAATTTATTGTAAAAATTTGATTACTTATTTTTACTCTATTCTATTTTTACTTAATCAGTTAATAACTAATAAATTATATACACCTGAGTAATAATATAAAAATAAAAATTTTTACCTTAATGCTCCTTATTGTAAAATAATGGCTTCATATATTTATATAAATATATTAACAATTATATTGTTATTTTTTAAAATAATTAATTATATAATAAGATTTATAATCAACAGTTCAATTTTTAATTGAATATTATTCGTCAATATCAATACTATTTTTAGTAGATTAATTAATCCCTGTATTATATTAATTGGAAAACTACCATTAGGTACTTAATTCAGGATCATTATTAGATCCTCATTACAAAATCCTATTTATCACAAGATAGTTACTTATGAATATAGTTGATAAAAAATGTTATAATCATAAGTCTTAATTATTAATTATTAGGGAACTCCAATATCTAAAATTAGTACTGCTATTCAGACTAGTAAATAGCTTGTGTTTACTTTTACTAAGTATTATTAGATATCTGCGAATTTACCGTTGCTAAATAGCAAAAAATGAAATAATATTAATGATCACAGCCATATTCTCCATCCTTTTCTGATGACAATTTCACTAGCTTAAAAATCGTAGTTATTTTCTGTGAAAATATTTCTCTCTCGATGAATCTGCTAGCAGTCGTACGCGAATTCCTGAACCCTGTTATATTTCGATCTGATCTAAATTCTGTTTATGCAGGAACAGATGAGAAATTTGCGTGCAATAAAGGAAGTTGCACTAAAGCCGAACATAAAGCGCTTAAAAGCTACGAGTACAGCCTGCCTTATCTGCGCGTAAATTTGAATATCTTCTGCAAATGCCAAGCAAAACTTCACAACGTTATCTTTCGTAAATATAATTTTCAAGGAAATAGTATAATTTTTTTGAATAATTCAGGTTTAACTTTGAACCTATCTTTTATAAACTACAGAGAAGTTTTACTACTATATATTGATTAATAATTAAAATAATCCCTGATTTTATACAACTAAACATATTAATGGAAAGTGATCTCAAATTCTTAAACGGAATTGAAGTAATGGATTTGCAACGTATATCTTTTCCTTCGCTTATAAAATCGCTTAATCATATACCATTAGTTTGAAGAACGTATTAACATGCTAAATCAATATTTTATACTAAGATTTGCATATAAACGGTTGACTTCCTATTTTCTGCTGATTAAGCGTTTTTGCAGAGCAAAAATCAGTCTGTAAATTTTTTCTATTATCTATAAATATCCGATGAATAGCTATGAACATATTCGATTAAAATTACATAAGAAGTATCGAGAATTAGCTACGCTCTTGGTTTTATAAAAATAGATAAAATCTATTAAGTGATATAATCTATTATGCCTACGAAAAGATAACATCTTGAAGTTTTATTTGCCATTTACAGAAGATATTTCATATCTATGCAAAAATAAGTATCTTAGTATCTTTTAAATACTTTATAGTTTCAAATTTGAGGCTTTTTGACTTATTTTACGCAAATTCTCTATCCCCAATGCCTGTATAAAGAGATATTCAGATCAGATCAAGTACTACGAAGTTCAGGAAATAATCGCCTGACTGCTAGGGATCTCGGCGAGGGGAAAATTGTTTTTTGCAAGAAAACGACTACAGATCCTTGATCTGAGAATAACGTCATCGGCAAATAATAAGGAATATACCTGTGATCATCAACATCATCTTATTTCTGCTCTTTTTAATAAAAATAAATTTAGAGATGCCATAACGCTTAGCTAAAGTAAATACAAACTCTTTGTTGATCGGAAGAGTGGTGCTAATTTTAGAGGTTCCAGTTATTTGAGAGTTTTAGTAAATCTAATGTATGGCGCAAATTACGATCCACTCTGATGCTTCATAAATCTGCTCTCCATATTTAAATTGAATTTTGCTTACTATCAGGGGTCAGCAGCTCAATTCCCTTTAACCGGTTGCCACTTTTTTTAGCAGACGAGAGAAACTAAAATAGCATTAAAAAGTTGTTTTTGAGCCATAGTGCTTCGCGTGTGACAGATTCCTAGTCTCACTCTCACAAAAAAGCGATTCAATTTTTATTCCTAAGTTCTTATAATGCCTAGTGCGATGACGGGAAGGCATAGAATGCCAACCGTTATTCCCCCTTTCTGCAGCTTCTTCATCGCTGCAGAATACACTTCGATAATAACCTTTCCAAAAAGCATAAAAGACTTTCTTGATGGGATCAAATACTGGGCTGATACTAACCAGAGCTCTCGCAGTTCACTTTTAATTTTTGCTTACATTTCTTTGGAGAATGAAGCTAGAATATTAGTTATTTATGTACACAACAGGATTCATGCTATATGTCCGAAAATATCTTTAGCATTATATTCAAAAACCAAAAACATCATCTTCCATAACAACCATAGAAGATATATTTAAGCTCAGCGTTCATCATCTATTGAAAAGTTAGGCTCAGTTTACTTCTAACTTTTGATAAGAATTTTTGACTTCAGTTATCTTCTTATGCTCATGCGCAGTGATACTGATAATAAGTAGCGGATAAAAGCGATCACCTTGCTTGACAAAACGGTATATCTCATAAAACAAAAAATAAATGTAGTGATATCGCTTGAATCACACAGATACCAATTACCTACCCCATTCAATGAACCTAACACATTTATGATATGAATAGCGTTTAGCTACAAGCGGTTTGCGGATATTTATTAGCTGAGTTTATTATTTTATACTCCTAATACGTTAACTTAAAGGAATTCATCCAGATGACTTGGAATAAATCTCCTAAAAATTGTAATTTTAATAAATTAAGAAGATAAGATGCAATTCATGTATTTATAGATTGCCTGCTTATTCTAAGCGCTTTATAATCTCATCCCAAAATGAATGAAGGTTAGACCGGCTAATTTTTTGACACCAAAAAAAATCTATACAATATGTCCAATTCTGTTTTCCATTTTTCTACACGAAAGTATTATCTCGCTTCTAATCACGATTATCCGGATTTTTGAGCAAAATGGACCCAGAAGCTAATCCTATGATGCTGGATACAAAACTGCATTGATGGTTAATGATTGAAAGTATGCTTGTCGATGAATTCATTACTTATAGGGAAACTAGATATAATTTCAATCTTTTTTAACATCTGTGACAAACATTAAAGATAACTGAGCGATAAACCTGATAAATGCGATGGACAATGTATGAGAATTTCTATTTCTCTGGCAAGAGATTTCCCCAAGTTGTATATCTTACGCGAAATTAAACTACTTTTTACCATTGATGATATCTGGAATAGCTTTCTTAAAAACACGGTAAAAGTGTTAACTTGTAAACCAGTCTATATATCAAGGGAATACTTATCTGCAGCACTTATACTATGTGAGTATACAGGTTTACTACTGTGCCTATCCTGAATGTTCTCACTATTATTTTTGACGTAATTATAAAGTTAAAAATCTGTAGATAAGACGGGTTTAAATTTACCGATCAGTATGGTTACACCCCCCACAGAAGATTCATATCTTACCAAACTGTAACTGGCAACATATTATTTTTACTATCCTCATCTTCTTTATCCTTTTCAAAATAATTTAATGCTACTTAATACTCTGTTTCGTGCCAAGTTTATCCCCCAGTTCTATCTTTTAGTGGGCACAAAACAGAGTATTAATTTATATTTTATGCCTTACATACTTATGGTCAATAACTCAATCAACATTCACATTTTCATCTCTCCGTCACTTATGACGGGCTGGATATTAAACATGCTGCATGGGTTGCAGATGTTTTTCAAAAAAGATCAATCGAAAAATCTAGTGGTAATTTTTACCATCCGATTAATTCGTTACAGTGACGAGCTGATAAATCCTAGCGTCTTCTTAAAACTTGTAGGAACATCCGTACTAGAAAGCACCGAAAAGATAATATCTGAAGATACAAGTACGAAGATTACTGAAAAGTATGCTTCACTAAAAAGATAAAATGGGGCGTAATAGCGTAAAATTACCTCTGGGCGCTAACTTAAAAACATCTCACCCGGTATTCGCATTTAAAACTGCGGCATTATCGAGATAGAAGTAGTTGTATATCATTATTAATTAATGATCATAAAAGTAAGGATATATCGTAAGCAAACTCTGACGGAGAAAAAGATGATCTAGAACTATATTAGCAATATTCCAGGCGAGGCATTTTAAAATTCCGCGTTACTATGGTTTCTTTTAAATCGTAAACAATGCACTTTATTACCAAAGGTATAAAGACGCTGTAGATGACTTATAAAAACTAGAAAACGAGGATATGTTCTCCTTTCCTATTAAGAAAGGAATTCTGGACACAGATCTCGTACAAATGCGCTTTGTGTGAACGAGAACTACTTTTTATTAACGATCAACTTAGCAAGTAAACAACGAAATTATTATCAGAAAGAATTCATAAAATGAAAATAAGAGTTATTAAGATAAATTTAGCGTTAATATCACTAAAATTAGTGCATTAAATTAAATAATACACACTCCAATAAAATTTTGATTTATAAAAACAAAGTAAACCAATTTTCTATCTTATTTTAGCAAAAATTGAATATCTTTACTCTTTATTTAAAGAGCGATTTAATTTTCTAATCATTAAGAATCTCATCAGTTATATTACACTCTATTGATCTCAGACAATTAAAACTAGGATTTATTATTTCCTTTTATCTTCTCATCTCCGCATTTATACTTTTCCTATTTTAGGTGTAGCTGATTAAGCAAGAAAACAGTGGCGGAATCTAAACACTGTTTTAAATTAACGTCTGTTTGTTTTGCTGACTCCAGTAAAGTCAAGCTGTGCAATATACATTGCAGATAACTAAAGTATTCATTCTTCTGATGTATTTTTGTCAGAGAACTTGCAGTAATATTGTTAAATGTTTTCTGCAATAGGAGATTTTATAACGATATCACTGTAACCCTAAAATGGGTTGATTTCTTGGCAATAGTGAATTAAGATGTTCAGTGTGATAATATGGGTAAAATAAAGTAAAACGAATTACTCAATGTATGAATTAACATCATTCAACAGATTTTCACCGAGTCAACTAATAAGATGCAATTTTATGTTAAAGAGATAAGGAAAAGTTTCCATAATTTATATGATTACTTATTTTCATGATAAACTCTATAAGAAAAATTCTTCATATAGAAGATATGATATTTAGCAACTATCTTTGCTAAAGCAATCGATAAAATGCATTATAGTTTTGAGATATCGAGAAAGAGTTGTTTATAACCTTTATCCATTTCCTGGTTGATAAAATAGAGAGTAAATACTGATCTCTCGTTAACCTTAATTAAATAAATGATTGTGCGCATTGCTTCTTTCTATTATTCATCGTTAATATCTAAATCTCTCAGTGCTAGTATTTGTATTTTGTTAAAATTAATCTTGGCTTGTTTATTTACCTTAAAGAAATCACTCACTAGAGTGATTAATTTTATTCGCACCATATCATTACTTGGATACTATAGGCCTCAATTTTTCGCCGCTTTTGGATACATTCATTAAAAATATAGTATTCGCTACTGCACAAATAAGACGATACTACTAATAAAAACTTCTCATAGTAATATTACCTTTGGTCGCCTTATAATTGATGCATATTCTACGGCCTTCTTGACAATGCCCACAGTTCACTTTGGTAGTTTTCACCTGTTAGGTAGATAAAGCAGATAGCCTGTTCGCAGTTATAATATGATAAATTTATCCCTATGATTTAAGATATACTGCATCAATAATATTCGCACATTGGCAGTTTTGTTCTATTTATAGGTTAAATCGGATATTTTATTTCTAGTTGCTGCCTAGAAACGGCAGCAAATATTGAGTTTTATATGCTTTTTCCTATTTTTGCTAACCTTTCTTTAATAGAATAGATTGTTTGATGACATCACCGATCAACGCTGCGTTCATAACTTATTGAAGATGACATTTATAAATTATGCACTGACTTCAATCCCCTAAATAATCAATATGGTACTTCTAAGCTTAATCTCTTAACGTTTAGGTGAACCAGATTTGAGTGTATTTTTAGTAAATACGATAATATCTCCTTCTAATAACTTTAGTAGTTTTATGAAAATCACTATTTTAATGAATTTTTAACAAAAATAAACATAATTATAAGGCCTCAGGTATGCAACTTTTTATTTTATAACAACTGAATAAAATAGTTTTCAGTTCAACTTCCAAAATCTTCAGAAATAATCTTTGATAATTTTTACAAGGATTTAGGCATCCAGTAAAACTATTTTAAATAAATTCTTGGTTTTAATTGCCTTATAAGAATAGTAAGCAAAATGACAAACCTCGTATCTCGCTTACTTGGACCCACCCACTACTTTAATAATCTCGGTTAGTGCTAATCAGATCACACATATTTTTAGTAAGCATTCGTTTATCCTAAAAAGTTATCTGCATCAGCAATTGCATAATTATCTTTAGATAAAAAACTAACAGCAAAAACATAAAATTAAGATATTTTTATTATAATTAATTATTTTAATTTTTTATAAAAACTCTTTGTCAAAAAACCATTGGTATTTTAGACACATGCTAAAGCACTTGTCATTAACAGAATTACACAGTTAGCATAATACTTTTTCAAAGTGCAACGGCTATGTCTGGTAGTATAAACATCAATACACTCAATAGTTATTACAAGAAGAATATTAACTCCAGCAATATTAGGTGAAAATCTTCTTTTTTGAATCGCATAAAGTAAAGCGCGACTCTAAAATAACTTAAGTGTTAAGAAAGTAGTAAAATACTAAAGAATCCAGAAAATATTAAATATCGTGATTAATTTTTAGTGAAAATATTATTATTTCTAACTAAAAAGTAACAACTACAGTCAGTAACTATGTTATCTCATATGATGGATAGAGGAAGATTGCCTACTTTTCTTGATCCTAAAAATCAAGCTTTTCTTGAGATAAGAGAAGATAAAAACAAGGAGTTTTACAGCTGAAGTTCTCTAACTCTGTTAAAAACTAATTTAGAAAAATTTTAATCAAAATTAAAATTAATACTGAAGAAAGCATTTTAAAAGTAACCTACTATGATAGTAATATTCAGACAGCGCCTGAATAAGATTTCCTAGTAAAATACTAAAATTTAAAGGTCATTAAACCTTGTTTGTAGTGACATAAAATATTTTTTAAAGGAAAAAATATTGTTTTTAATATTAGTATTAAGTAAATTACTTTTCTATATTTGCTAATAACCAAACATTAATTCCAATAATATTGATCCAAATTAATACCGGATACTAAAAAATTTCACTGAATTATAAACTTTCTATTTTCAGATAAAAATTAGTACTTAAACCAATTTATAGCTACCAGAACTGACATAAAGCGTTAAATGTACATAACTATCAGTGACAATTATCTATCATCAGTTTAATAAAAGATAATTCATCACTTGAAGCCACAATATACACCATATCAATCCCTCTCTCTCCTGTCGTATTATTGATATTTAAGAATTTATATAGTTCAGGAATTACTATTAAGGTGCCTTATCCCATCGAACTATACTTATTTCTAGTGTATGATGTTTCTGAGATAATAGTGTACCCTGTTGATTGATTTCATGGATGATTTCAACAATAGAGAGATGATATGCCATGAAAAGTTTAGTCTACTAGGTATCCGTAAAACCAGATATTACCTATTATTCCCTTGCATGAACACATCCGTAATAGTGGCGAGGAGCTAATAGCATCGCTCTTGAGACGAAACTTAAATCTATCTTGTAAGAATATACTGAATGCCGCCTTGTTGATGAACGGTATCATACCGTTATTCGTAATGGTTATTTGCTACAGCTAATTTAATATAGACTAATATTGGTAATCTTAAGATTGAGGTGCATAAGGTTAGAGATTGCAGTGGTAACGGAAATATACCTTAACAGCTTACTGTATTATCTGAAGCGTATAAAATCCTAAAGACTTGCTACTATGAGGCGTATAACTTAGCAAAACATATCCACTGGTGATTTTCACGAAGCTCTGTGCATTTCTTGGTAAAAAATTACATCTGGTCCTCCCCCTCTGCTAGAAATTACATCAACAGACTAAAACAGCAATAATTTGAAAAACATAGACAATAGTAGCTAGATGATCTAAGCAATATATACGCTCTGCATATTATCTCTTGCAGATTGGATAACTGTTTTGTTAGGAAGATGATCGCCTTTGTCTACTAATTAGTATTGGCAGCACCGCATGAACGTAAAAAGTTGGTTGGGCTTAAAAAAATTCTTATCAAGAGTCAGAAGCAAACTTAGTATAACTTCTCAATACTCTAAGAGTGCATGACTTAATCGTATTTTCAGGTTTACTACGGAGGAATGATGTCATTAGTTTTTAAAAAAATAAAGATATTCCTAAATACGTAGCACTAATACCATTAACTACATAAAATAATTAATAGGCTTGTTAGCAGAGAGCCGCGATGTCACTAATAAAACCATTGGTATTTTATTGACAAGAGTTTTAGCAATATCCTGCAGTGATGAGACGCTGGAGAAAGAGCTAGAAAAACTTTGACATTCTACAGATTCCCATCAGTGAACTGGACGTCAATAAGAATAACGATCTAATTGAGTCTGGTTTTATGATAGTAAGGACTATGAATTCGATATGCGAATACTGTGCTTTGGAAAAAACCCTTTCAATAGTATTGAATCTGCTCCTATCTGCTAAGAAAATCTTGGCCGAATCCCCGTAACTAGTTAACCTACTAACACTAATAGTAAACAACATCTAATCTAAGGATGGATAATAGATTTATGAAGTATTAGAGTGGAATGCACCAAGACTAAATGCACTAGATTTATCAATAACTCTAAAAGGAATCAATATTTCCTCACTTATTAATCGAAAATCAATTACCTTCTATAATCATTTCTTGATCTGGAAATGAATTAAACGCTGAAAATTTTTTATTCAAAGGGTTTTTTAATATTTTATATAGATATTTAGTAGCTATAATGATAGCAACCCTTATTATAGACATCCGTTGCTATAATTTATAATTAAATTATAGCTTTTAAATTATTTTCAGGAAAAAATTAGCTATATTTATAGTAACTGTAATTAGATAATTTTCTTTTATTAAAAAATTAAAAAAATATTGCTATATCAGAAGATGAAGTGCAGAATGCGCAATTAGAAATAACTGATGGTCATTAATTGCATCAGTTATTTTTTTATTTATAAGCTGATTTCTTTAATTTTATATGAAACATGGAAACCTAGCCAAAGTTTACACTATCTTTTAAAAAAAAGATATAGTTAAGCTAACTGGAGTAGATTCCTGTAAGTGAGGAATGTTATTATGGCACAATTATCTATTTTTGCATCTATGCTAATCGGTCATCGTTGCTGTGTTAATGATAACTATAGACCGTTCTGCTTCAAAGAAGCCTTATTTTCTCATTTTTATTTTTTCTCAGCCTCTTCGCGTGAGCGAAGTCTTCCTTATAATTATCAATTTAATCAGAACATTAAGGCAAAATTGAAAGTTATAGGGGTTTTTATCTATGTCACATAATACTACATTACCTCTTAATAAAGAACCTATCGAAATAAATAATCGTGTTCAACTGGTTGAAACATTAACTTTAATCCAGGTTATTATGATGGGACTGGCTTATTTGCAGCCAATGACGGTTTTTGACACATTTGGTTTAGTGTCATTAAAAACTGATGGACATGTTCCCTCTTCTTATATAATTGCTTTGATTGCCACTCTTTTTACTGCATTGAGTTACGGTAAATTAGTAAAACGATTCCCTTCGGCGGGATCAGCTTATACCTATGCACAAAAATCTATGAGCCCACATATTGGTTTCATGGTGGGATGGTCATCTCTGCTTGATTACTTATTTATGCCGATGATTAATATACTATTAGCAAAAATTTATCTAGAAGCTATTTTCCCAGGTGTTGCGACATGGATTTTTGTTGTTGGATTAGTTTTATTGATGACTATTTTTAATCTACGCGGTATCAATTTTGTCGCTAACTTAAATACTATTATTGTGGTTATTCAAATTGCTGTCATGCTAGTTTTTTTAACTGTTTTGATTCATGGATTATCTAAAGGTGAAGGTTCTGGGCAAATTTGGTCATGGCAACCTTTTACTTCCGAACAAGCGCATTTAATTCCAATAATCACCGGAGCAACGATTTTATGTTTTTCATTTCTTGGCTTTGATGGTATTAGTTCATTATCAGAAGAAACACCAAATGCAGGAATAGTGATATCAAAAGCGATTTTTTTAACGGCCTTAATTGGTGGTCTGATTTTTATTGGTGTTTCTTATTTTTTACAGCTGTATTTTCCTGATATTTCATATTTTAAAAAACCTGACGAATCACAACCTGAAATTATGTTATATGTTGCTGGTGCCATTTTTCAGTCTATTATTTTAGTTTTTTCTTGTGCAACCGTATTAGCATCAGGTATGGCAGCACATGCAGGAGTTTCTCGTCTCATGTATGTTATGGGAAGAGATGGTGTTTTTCCTGAGCGTTTTTTTGGTTATGTTCATCCAACATGGCGAACTCCTGCTTTTAATGTCATTCTAGTTGGTATGTTAGCATTAACAGCAATTTGGTTTGACATAGAAATTGCCACAGCGTTGATTAATTTTGGTGCATTAATTGCCTTTACCTTTGTTAATCTTTCGGTTATTTCACAATTTTACTTTAGAGAGCGTCATTGCCATACTTGGCGAGACAAGTTTAATTACTTAATTTTACCTATTATGGGGGCTTTAACTGTATCAGTGCTTTGGATCAATTTAGAGAAAACTTCCATGTTATTAGGAATGATATGGGCGGCAATTGGTATTTTTTATATGGCAATTATCACCAGCCGTTTTCGCCGACCATTACCACAAATGAATGATGCTTAGTGATTAAATTTAACACTATTGACAGTTTTCTAGATCAAAAGCTAATCATTTTATCTTTAGCTATATTAGGTAATATATTTTTGTATAGTATAGTAAAAAACTAAATTAACTTCTATCTGATTAGAATTCATCTGTCAATATTTTTAGTTGCTGACACTTCTTTTTATTTTCTTGATTTTTAGAAAAAATTATTCGATAGTTTGAAACTATTCGATTATTTTCTTACTGGTTAATCTATCGTACTGATGCTCTAACCAGGTAAGTTATTCTTGTTCTGTCAATCTGGTTGGGTAATTTTCACTTACAGAATAATGAAAAACAGCTGCTTCATGCGCAGATCGTTAAATTTAAGATCTAATGTAAGTATATTTTCTGATAAAGTTTAACAAATAATGACCATTAATTAATAATTATTATAAGCAAAAAAAACTGCAATAAAACTTAGCATCTACACCAGTTACTTTTAGAAAAGGTTTTTTATTCGTAAAGAGTTGAATAACTTCATCACATATTTCACTATCTTATTACAACATCATAGCTAAATTATTTAGCTATATATCGAAATTAAGTGCTATATGTTGTTATACTAATTGTTTTCAGTGTAATGAATGACGGTTACCAGAATTTGGTGTTTATTAAAATTCATCAGTTTAATAGAAAACTAATTCACTTACTAACTCGTATTTAGGTATATATAAATATTTCTTTATTATGTTATTATCTAATATTAACAATAAAATATAATCTATGCTAGAAAATCATAAGTAATAATCGTATGTAATTTTCTAGATACAAGGTAAGTAGTGAAATTAAAGTATTCTTAGCTTATATTGCGAAAAACATTTTGAAAACATAAACTAACAGAATTATAGTAATAATATTAATCAATAAGCGAACTTTATTTTTCTTTTTTTAAATTTAAAGAAATACTTGAGCATATTTAGCTGTGCTTACTTAATTAATTTTACCATTTCAATTGCAACAAAACGTCAGCTAAAATGCATCATGCTTTGTATGCTCAATAGCGTTTTAATTGTCAAATGTTCTAATTTAATGCTAGTAGTTCTTTATAATTGTTAGGTCAGTTAATCCTATCAGGACGTATCCACGCATAATAAACGCGTAAGAGACATTCGGTAAATTCCAACGTGAATTACCTTGCCG
Source organism: Arsenophonus sp. NC-WZS1-MAG3 (assembly GCA_052174535.1). Taxonomy (GTDB): domain Bacteria; phylum Pseudomonadota; class Gammaproteobacteria; order Enterobacterales; family Enterobacteriaceae; genus Arsenophonus. The sequence continues at coordinate 25,178 of JBQMRQ010000062.1, forward strand.
ATAACTACGATAACTATAATAATAAAGATTATAAAAGTTATGATAAATATGAAAAATAACTTTAAATTAAATTTAATATTGTTGTAATCAAGAATTCAACTATTAAATATACTAAATATCCTATAAATACATTTAACAAATTCAACTTCATTTATAGTAATAATCTATTGGTTATTTAGGTTTAATATCTATAACTATAACTGAGTTTAATGAGGGAATATAAGCATCGATATGGCATAATAAAAAATTTAAGACTCTTTGATAATGCTGAATTTTAGTCAATCCAGATTCCAGCAAATTGTGAAATTTAATCAAGCGGGGGGTATGCTGCCAAAATATTTTATAACAGTAAAACTAAAATGAGAATTTATACTTATTATTCAATATAGTTTTCTAATTTTTAGGTAGCACAACATGTTGTTAACACTCTTAAATTATTCTAATTTAACAGCAAATATTTTTTACTCTTTGTATTAATTTATTTTTACTGACTTAAATGGAGGATGATCCAATCAGAAATAAATTCTGCATTTTAAATTATCTGTAATAATAAGTTATTATGGATAATTGAATTGAATATCACAATTAGATGGTGAATTTAGCATGTTATATTTGGTGATAATTTTAAAAATTTACTTATTATCATTATTTGATTAACTCAATTTAGGTTATTAATAACACAAATTAATAAAGATAAAAGGATCGGCTTCTTTCATTTATCAGCGCAATCATAAATATAAGTAAAATTGACTATATTAGAAATATTTATTACTTTTCTACTTGCAAAGCAATTTACAACACATCTATATTTTAATTCTTATAATTTAAAAATAATCTTCTCTCCATGAGAGATGCTTCATAAAATGAAACAACCATATACAATGAAATCTACTCAGATATCCTCTTAAAAGTTATGCTTATCCTCATTTCTGATATATGGAGTTTTGGAAGATTCTGGTATATTCCGCTTATTGATTTCATGAATAACTTCAACATCAGAGAGATGATATGTCATGAAATTTATCTTACATCTATATCGCAAAAGCAGATATTACCTGTTATTTCCTTGCATGAATGCATCCGTAATAGTTGGGGGTAGCTGATAGCACTAATGTTGAGATGGAGCTCGAAGCCATGAGTACGATAATATGCTCAACACCACCTTACCGTCGACCGCAAAAGTTATCTACTACACTAAACTATACAAACTGATATTGGCGATGTTGAGATTAAATTACTTAAGATCAGTAGGATAGCAATAGTAACGGAATATACTTCTAAAGCTTGTTTCTAGCGCTTTATCTAAAGCGTACAAAATTTGTGAAGAATTTCTACCTTGCATCCTGTATATGCAAGAGATTATTTACCAGTGATTTTCATGAAATTCTTAAAGTCGCTTATCAGTGAAAGCACATGATCTCTCTGCAGTACCACCATCATTAAGAGATTAAAACAATAATAGCTTAAATAGCACAGGCAATATAGTACTTGCTTAATTTAACAACATGTCTAACGTTTATTTGTGCTGATGGCATATTGTCATTTTATTAGGCAAACTGATCAGCTTTTCTTGTTTGTTACTTATCGGACTCAATGCATAATGGCTGGTGAGCACACAACTTAACTATATTTACCATGGTTGCTACGGGAAACGATATCCTTGGCTTTTGGAATACAATAACAAAGATATTCCTGGATATACCACTAACGCTATTGGGTATAAAAAATAGTTAATGTGTGCTGCCTTCATTTCATAAGTCCATGCAATTGAAAGTTTAAGGGTTAAGTGCAGAGGTTCTGGCTAGCAGAGAATTATTATGCCACTAATAAAGCCCTTGATGTTTTTGTTGGCAAGATTTTCAGCATAAGTATCACTGCAAGCTATTAAAAAGCTGGAGAATAATCAAGAAGAAACAACTGGCACTTTATCCTTACCATCAGCACAGTTGGGATCAATTAAGAACAATAAAATCTAATTAAATTGGGTTTTGCGATAATGTGAGGCTATAAAGCTGATGCGCCGAAATGCTGTAGTTCAAAAACAACCCTTTGATGCTGTTTAAGTTGCTTCCATCTGCTTAAAAAAACTGGAATCGCTACTAAGGGGATTTTACTTCCGTTTACTCTGCTGCTAGTAAACAACTATGTAATTTAAGGATAGAGAACTGATTCACGAAAGATCAGAATGGAGCAAAATCTGAACAGCATACAGCAAATTTTTACTGATAACTCTATGAATATCAGCTAATATATTTTTATGCCGTTATGTTAGCAAATATTTCCTTCAATAACTTGCGCGCCTATTTGTGTTAATCGTATTTTATATTATGAATTAAAACGATGACTTTGATAATCTTGCTAAATACTATATTGCACAAGATGATAACCATCATACCTTTATCTGTATTAAAACAATCCATTGAGATATATTTATTTCTGATTTAATTAAAAAATATTTTTTACAAAAAGATTTTTTATTAAAACGACAATAAGTAATGAATTAAAATTTAGAATAAAAATATCAAATTAGGGCATTTATTTATTATTATTTGGTTTAAATATATTAGATGTAGCTATGCTTGTTGCAACATGACCACCAGCACCATTTTTACCATAAAAAGTTATTGTAGGTCGCACGTAAGCTTTAATTTCCATATGATTTTCAGTAATTTCTGGCGCCGGTGCTTTCGTAGTCGGGGAATGAGAATACCCTACTTTTTTGCCTAATTTTATTGCAGCAATTTTTTCTTTTTGATTACTTGCTTTTTTTGCAATAACATCGCTCATAGAAGATATATTTGACTTAGCATAGATATAATTTTTATCTGATAGGTTTATTATTTGTTCCTGACTGATTATTTCATGGACTGAATATTTAGCTTTTTTAATCTCATTGACTATGAAAAGTTCATCATTAACTAATTGAGGATTTTGTAGCTGATTTTGTGATCCATTCTTTACTTGCGTTTTTACAACGATATTAGTGCTGTTTTCAGCCATGATTTTTGCTTCAAAATGTGATTGAGAAGGTTTTTCATTTTGTTCTATATCTTGAATATTTACGGGGATAAGCAATACCTTAGAAAAAAGTTGTAAGTTTTCTGATATTGTTAATTGAACCGTTTTACTAACTGGTACTATTTTTTCTTCTAGTTTAATTTTACCAATGATGTTATCACAATCAATTGGAGTTATAGGAGATACTATCTTTTTATTAATTATCATATTATTTTTACTATCTGATGATATTTCATTTAATTCATTGAATTTGACAGGGTACTGGATCCAGACTTTACCTGAAGGTAATTTAGGCGAAGCAACTGGTATTTTTAATGGTACCAATGATTTATTTTGATGTTCATCACGATAACGTCGTCGTCGTTGCGCGCTAACGCGTAGGTGCCGGGGAGATCGTCTTGATCTTCGTGGAATCATCGTTTCTTCTTGTTCGTTAGCACAATTGCTGAATGCTTTTTTAGCTTCAACCTCTTCTGTAATAAGCGGTAGATCCATATTTTTCTGCTTTGCTGTTAATTCAGTTAGCAAAATAGATTTTTCAATCAACAAAGCAGGCACTATCTCTGCGCCACTAATAACAGGAAACTTAATATCTTGATACTCTCTATCATCAATAGAGAGTTTTTTCTGTTCAGTTACCCTATTTGCAACCCGCACAGATTGAATCAGTTGAGACTGTTGACAACAAGGAGAAACAATAACTGTTCTTTCCGTTTTATGTTCTTTCTTTTCTAGTGGTTGAGTTTTAGTTTTAAGTTGCAGCTGTTTTTTTTCTTCCTGACGAAAGCGACTTTCAGCACGCTGTTCGCGATGTTGCTGTTGAATTTCATGTGCAACACTCTCTTGAATATCATTAAAATGACTTTTCTTATTACGGCTATTATACGATTTAAACTCATCGATATACCCACAATATTGATAGTTATCAATATTGATATTCTGTTCATGAGGTTGAGTTGGTCTATAATTATTATCACGTTCTTTATCATTATTATTTTTAAATTTTTTCTCAATTATTTTAATTAGTTTCCGTAATTTGATAAATAATCTTTTTAAGAAATAACTAGTTCGATTAAACAGACTTGGCAAATCTTCCTTACTGGTTAATTTATTCTGTTTACTTGATTTGTTCTTACCAACTATAGCATTTTTTGTATATGCTTGAGATTGAAGAGCAAAAGCAAAAATAGCTGGTTGTTCAGGTAACTTTTTATCACTAACAGCATCATCTGTTAGATTATTAATTTCAGCTTCATGGTATTGCGCAAGATAGTAACTTAATGCTGAAACTTCTTCACCTTTACGAATACGGATTACATTATAATGTGGTGATTGCATCTGATCGTTAGGAACAATAATAACACGTATATTATATTGCCGACGTTCAATTTCGTTTACTGATTGCCGTTTTTCATTCAATAAATAAGAAGCAATTGGTACCGGTACAATTGCATGTACTTCATGGGTATTTTCTTTTAACGCTTCTTCTTCGATCAAACGTAAAATAGAAAGTGAAAGTGATTCATTATCACGGATTGTTCCTGTACCGCTACAACGAGGACAAACGTGATGACTAGATTCACCAAGTGATGGACTTAAACGTTGTCGTGACATTTCAAGTAAACCAAATCGAGATATCCGAATAATTTGAATACGTGCTCTGTCTTGGCATACGGCTTCACGCAAGCGATTTTCAACTTCACGCTGATGGCGAACTGGCGTCATATCAATAAAATCAATAACAATTAATCCACCTAAATCCCGTAACCGTAATTGACGGGCAATTTCATCAGCGGCTTCTAAATTGGTATTTAATGCAGTTTCTTCAATATCACCCCCGCGGGTTGAACGTGATGAATTAATATCGATAGCAGTTAATGCTTCAGTTGTGTCAATAACTAGTGCACCACCTGATGGTAAGCGAACCTCACGTTGAAAAGCAGACTCAATTTGTGACTCAATTTGATAATGACTAAATAGTGGAACATCTCCAGTGTAGTATTTAATTTTACTTGCAAAATCTTCACGACCAATCGCTTCAATATGAAGACGAGCCATTTTAACAATTTTCGCATTATCAATTAAAATTTCACCAATGTCAGGGCGCAAGTAATCACGAAATGCCCTCACAATTACATTACTTTCTTGATGAATAAGAAAAGGTGCTGCTCGATTTTCCGCTGCTTTTTTTATTGCTTGCCAATGCTTAAGACGATATTGCAAATCATGCTTGAGCGTTTCTGCAGATTTACCTACACCAGCAGTACGGACAATTAATCCCATACCATCGGGTATTTCTAATGAGGATAATGCCTCTTTTAATTCTGTGCGATCTTCTCTCTCAATACGTCGCGATATCCCACCTGCGCGAGGGTTATTAGGCATTAAAACAAGATAGCTGCCAGCTAAACTTATAAAAGTTGTTAGCGCTGCACCTTTATTTCCTCGTTCCTCTTTGTCAATTTGGATAATAACTTCCTGGTCTTCTTTTAAAATATCCTTTATATTTGGGCGACCGTGTGGTTGATAATAACTAGGGAAGTATTCACGTGCAATTTCTTTAATTGGAAGAAAGCCGTGTCTTTCTGATCCATAGTCAACAAATGCTGCTTCCAGGCTAGGTTCTATACGGGTAATTTTGCCTTTGTAAATATTTGCTTTTTTTTGTTCGTGTCCGAGATTTTCAATATCTAGATCATAAAGACGTTGCCCATCAACAAGAGCAACACGCAACTCTTCTTCTTGAGTTGCGTTAATTAACATTCTTTTCATTATAAATACTCATTTTCTACTAAGTCAGAAAAGTTTCGACTAAAAATAGTTACTGTTAACCGGATGGTTTCATGACTTTTTACATAACCGACAATTTCACAGTTATCGGTTTGTATTGAAAGGCAATTTTTTGTTAAGCTATATTTAAATAAAACGCTGCATTCCTAAATTAGAATTGTTTCTAAATTTATTTGTTCAATGTATTAGCTAATCCAGTAAACTTTTTTCACAATTAAATAATTTATTTTTAATTTTACACACCGTCTCGTCTTATACTATTTTTGCGTTTTTGTCTCATCACAATAGATCAATCTTAAATTATAGTAACGCTTACTTTAATAAACATTATGGTAACTATTCATTATTCCATTGCTTATGGGCAGATATCAAGATAACTTTTACTGTTTATTGCGTTTTTATAAGGAAAAATATGAAAAAATTCATTTAAGATAGGAATTGATAAAGGTAAAAAATTAAAATAAGGTATCACAAATATTCAATTACAATCGTTAACAAATTTAAATATTAACAATATATTATAATAAAATAATGAAAATACATAATCAGGTTCAATTTATTACTATCGATAATGATGAAGCAGGCCAACGTATTGATAATTTTTTATTGAGACGTTTAAAAGGTGTTCCTAAGAGTAGGATTTATCGCATACTTCGTAAGGGCGAAGTAAGAATAAATAGCAATAGAATTAAACCTGAATATAAAATTCAAGCAAGCGATTTAATTAGGATCCCACCCGTTAGACTGGCAGAAAAACAACAGTATATTATTTCGGCTAAATTGAATAAGATAGCCGAACTTATAGATTATATACTATACGAAGATAAACATTTACTAGTTTTGAATAAACCTTCCGGTATAGCTGTTCATGGTGGTAGTGGGGTAAATTTTGGCGTTATTGAAGCTTTACGCACATTACGTCCTGAAGCACGATTTTTAGAACTTGTCCATAGGTTAGATCGCGAAACATCGGGTGTTTTACTGATAGCAAAAAAAAGTTCGGCTCTTAGAGCATTACATGAACAGTTACGTTTAAAACAAATGCAAAAACAGTACCTTGCATTAGTAATGGGACAATGGCCGTCCAATATAAAAGTTATTCAATCATTTTTATTAAAAAATATTTTACAAAGTGGCAAACGGACAGTCAAAGTCGGCATAGATGGTAAATATTCAGAAACCCATTTTAAAATTAAAGAATCTTTTTCTAATACTACACTAATTAATGCCAATCCAATAACAGGGCGAACACATCAAATCAGAGTACATGCACAATATGCAAAGCATCCTATTGCGTATGATAGCCATTATGGTGATCGTGATTTTAATCAACAGTTAACGATTACTGGTTTGAAGCGACTTTTTTTGCATGCTAGTTCATTAATGTTCATCCATCCAGCCAGTGGGGAAAAATTAATTTTCAACGCTCCTTTAGATAAACAGCTTAAAAGCTGTTTGGAAAAATTACGTAAGCAATAATTTATCGGCAATAAATTAATAAACTAGGTTAAATTATAAAGCACTATGCTTTTTGGATGCAGTGAAATAATTAATTGAGAAAGTTATTACCGTAACTGCGTAACAACATACCTAATTAAACTAATTAAAAGTAAGCTAATTAAAGTAATCAAAAATCCCCATTAAATAAGTTTTTCAAATAACATGATGGCTAACTTTTTTCTGAGATAAAGTCAATTCCCATTAATATATGGGTATCTTAAATAAGATAAGATAGTTTTAACTTTCTGTATCCTTAGATAGCAAAATAAACAGTAAAAAGTTTTTATTTATCATTGTATTTTTAGTTTTACTATCAAATAAATATAATCTATATAAACTATATAAAAGATATTTTTTATTAAAGCTTATTACAGTTGTTTGGTTTCCTTTCTATAAATCAGTAGTTTTTTATTATTTGATTTGCTAAAGATGCAGATTTGATCTATACCTTTTATTAAATAATAGGATACTTAGTCACTAATGATTTTATTTTGAATTGCTAATCGAGTAACAAGATAACTTGCAGATTTATTAGTTAATAGAAGTTTTCATCTATATTCAGCACATTAGTAATAAAAGACAAGCTTAGCTTTTGTAGTAGCTGATATCGTAAAAATAAGATTGATATCAATATAATTAATTTCATAAAATACCTAAATGAAATGGAGAAATATGCTGAAACATTTAAAACTAAATAGAAATTAAATACCAAATATTGGTGATTGGTGAATAATAAGTAAAGCAGCCTTTCCTTCGGCTATTTATTATTATAAAGATAAGATGCGTGTCTTATAAAAATAAATTATTTAGGATCTTTTTACTTGAAAAGGATTTCCCTATCATAAAATCAGTAGTAAGTATCAAGTAGTAAGTAGTAAGTATAGTTACTGATATAACTATTTAATTATCGTTTGCAATAGATAATCAACATTTACTAATTAAAAGGTAATTTTGATATTGATGTTATATTAAAATATGAACGTTATAAAAAATTTTAATCAGCAGGTTCATATAACCTATTTATTTTAATCCTGTTATTGATGATGAGAGGATTGTATATTATTTGAAAATATAACTAAATCACTAAATGATCAATTTTGCAAAATAGATTTGCTAGTAATAATTGAAGATGAAATAATTCTCTTTTTGCCGATCATTACGGTTAATAACTTTTGACACTGTAAAGTGTATCCGACTCAGATATGGTTTTTATAAGTTGCCTAACGAAGCAAAAAAACCAAATCTATTTTTTGAATTAGCTAGTTTAAAAAGTACTTAAGGAGTAAGGTCAATGGCTGTACAACAAAATAAACCCACTCGTTCTAAACGAGGCATGCGTCGCTTACATGATGCATTAAAAATTGCCGAAGTCTCAGTAGATAAAACCTCTGGTGAAACCCATTTGCGTCATCATGTGACTGCTAATGGTTATTATTGTGGCCGTAAGGTTATTAATAAATAGTTGTTCTGTTATTTATTAAATAAATTAATGCCTTGGCTAATTTAATCTTAGCATTAGATGCAATGTGTGGGGATAATGGTCCTCGTATTATTGTGCCTGCTGCATTGCAAGTACTAATTTCTAATCCACAATTAAGATTATTACTGGTCGGTATTCCCGAAATTTTAAACCCATTGCTTTCAGTTCAGCGTACTGAACTACGTAATCATTTACAAATTATTCCTGCTGAATATGCTATTGCTGATAATATCAAGCCATTAGAAGGAATTAGGCAAAGTAAAGGCTCATCCATGCGGATTGCTTTAGAATTAGTGAAATCTGGTCAGGCTCAAGCATGTATTAGCGCTGGAAATACCGGTGTGCTTATGGGATTAGCAAAACTCATATTGAAAACAATAAATGGTATTGAAAGACCAGCGTTGACAGCGATTTTACCAAATCAAAAACATGGTAAAACTATTATACTTGATTTAGGTGCTAATGTTAACTGCGATAGTAAAATGCTAGTGCAATTTGCCGTAATGGGAGCAGTAATGGCTGAAGAGCTTATTAATATAAGCAATCCACGAGTAGCTTTATTGAATATTGGGGAAGAAGAAAGTAAGGGCTTAGATAATATTCGCGAAGCCTCCTCAATATTAAAAGCAATATCTTCTATTAATTATATTGGTTATATAGAAGGTAATGAGTTATTGACTGGTAAAACTGACGTATTCGTTTGTGACGGCTTTGCCGGTAATGTAACGTTGAAAACAATGGAAGGTGTAATACGCGTTATTCTATCCTTAATAAACCCTTCAACTACAGAAAATAAGATCTCATCCTGGATAATGAAGTTAATTAAACCGTGGTTACAGAACCATATTTTAAAACGTTTTGGGCACCTGGATCCAGATCAATATAATGGTGCTTCACTTTTAGGATTACAAGGTATTGTAATTAAAAGTCATGGAGCGGCAAATCAAAAAGCATTTAAAGCTGCAATTGAACAGGCAATTCAGGCAATAGAAAAGCAAATTCCTGATAGAATTGCAAATCGCTTGAATACTTTACTACCAAAGAGTGATTAAAGCAAAATGTATACAAAAATCTTAGGTACTGGCAGTTATTTGCCTCTACAGATTCGTACGAATGCTGATTTAGAAAAAATGGTAGACACTTCTGATGAATGGATAACTACTCGAACAGGAATTAAAGAACGTCGCATTGCAACAGGAGAAGATAACGTATCTACAATGGGTGCTAACGCTGCACAAAAAGCCTTAGCAATGGCTGGTATCGCAGCTAATGAGATTCATTTAATCGTTGTAGCAACGACTTCTTCGACTCATGCTTTTCCTAGTGCAGCATGCCAAATTCAGCGACTATTAGGCATTGAAAACTGTGCTGCATTTGATATTGCTGCTGCATGTGCTGGCTTCACTTATGCAATAAGTATTAGTGATCAGTTTATTAGAACAGGGATGGCGAAGAAGGCATTAATTATTGGTTCTGATGTATTATCTAAAGTATTAGATCCTAATGATCGTAGTACACTTATTTTATTTGGTGATGCAGCAGGTGCAATCGTTGTTGGTTGTTCACAAGAACCAGGGATTTTATCAACCCATTTACATGCCAATGGCAGTTATACTGATTTATTAACTTTACGACATCAAGAACATAGTAAATTCTCAGAGCCAACTTATATAATAATGGCAGGTAATGAGGTTTTTAAGATCGCAGTGAAAGAGTTAGCTAATATTGTGGATGAAACATTAGAAAAAAATGCACTAAATAAATCAGAATTGGATTGGTTAGTCCCTCATCAAGCTAATTTACGAATTATTCAAGCAACTGCAAAGAAACTGGCTATGCCAATGCATAAAGTTGTTATTACTCTAGATAGACACGGTAATACTTCAGCAGCTTCAGTACCAACAGCGTTTGATGAAGCAGTTAGAGATGGGCGTATACAAAGGGGCCAAATAGTATTGCTTGAGGCGTTTGGCGGAGGTTTTACTTGGGGTTCAGCGCTTCTCCGTTTTTAAATTAAACAGGAAAATAAAAATGTCTAATTTTGCAATGATCTTTCCTGGCCAAGGTTCTCAATCTCTAGGCATGTTAGCTAATCTAGCAAAAGAGTTTACAGTAGTAGAGGAAACATTTGCTGAATCTTCTAATGTCTTAGGATATGATTTATGGGATTTGATACAAAATGCCTCAGAAAAAGAATTAAATAAAACTTGGAAAACACAGCCAGCACTTTTATCCGCATCTGTAGCAATTTTTCGAGTATGGCAGAAAAAAAAAGGAAAAATGCCTACACTAATGGCAGGCCATAGCTTAGGTGAATATTCTGCACTGGTCTGTGCTGATGTCATTGATTTTAAATCCGCCGTTAAATTAGTAGAGCTACGTGGGCGATTAATGCAAGAAGCTGTGCCGATAGGGATGGGTGCTATGTATGTAATTATTGGTTTAGATAATGAATCAATATTGGCATCATGCCAACAAGCTACCCAAGACCAAGTAGTTTCTGCAGTTAATTTTAATTCGCCTAGGCAGGTTGTTATTGCAGGTGAAAAAAGTGCAGTTAAAAGAGCGGTAGCCTTATGTAAGGCTGCTGGTGCAAAACGTACTTTACCGTTAGCTGTCAGTGTACCTTCACATTGTGCGTTAATGCAACCCGCAGCAAAAAAATTAGCAGAAGCATTAGAAGAGATTGTATTTAATAAACCTAACATCCCTATTGTAAATAATGTTGATGTTAAAATTGAAAATTCGCTAGAAGGTATTCGTCATGCTTTAGTTAGGCAGCTGTATAATCCTGTACGCTGGGTTGAAACTATTGAATTCATGGCTGAATACGGAATCGTGAAACTATTAGAAATAGGGCCAGGTAAAATATTAACTGGTTTAACTAAGGATAATGTAAGCACGATTAATTCAGTGGCAATTAATGATACAGCATCATTAAACGCTGCGTTTATAAATAATTGAGGGAAAACATGAGTTTTAATGGGAAAATAGCCTTAGTGACTGGAGGAAGTCGGGGTATTGGGCGATCAATAGCTGAACTACTAGCTGAACATGGTGCGAAAGTAATTGCTACTGCTACAAACAAAGAAGCTATCGAGACAATTAGTAACTTCCTTGGTGATAAAGGAAAAGGTTATATCTTGAATGTGACAGATACTGAATCTATTAATAGTACTATATCTAAAGTTCATGAAGAATTTGGTGAAATTGATATTTTAGTTAATAATGCAGGTATTACCAGTGATAATCTATTGCTGCGAATGAAAAAAGAAAACTGGAGCAGGGTTATTGATACAAACTTAACTTCGATATTTAGTCTATCCAAAGCTATAATGCATTCAATGATAAAAAAACGTTATGGTCGCATTATTTCTATTGGTTCAGTGGTCGGTACATTGGGTAATGCTGGACAAGCGAATTATGCAGCAGCTAAAGCAGGTATTGTCGCTTTTAGTAAATCGTTAGCGCGTGAAGTAGCTACCCGTGGTATTACGGTAAATGTTGTTTCACCTGGTTTCATAGAAACCGATATGACTAGAGCGTTGACAGATGAACAACAAGCAGGCATTTTAGCCAGTGTTCCTATGGGGCGGCTCGGTGATGTAAAAGAAATTGCCAGTGCTGTAGCATTTTTAGCTTCTGATAAAGCATCTTACATCACAGGTGAAACATTACATGTCAATGGTGGCATGTATATGAGTTAAAAACTAATGAATCATTTGCATTATTAATGCTAAAATAGCATTAATAATGCGAAATTAAGTTCGAATAGCCAGGATTCGGTTGCGCTTTCCTGTATCTAAACTACGAAACCATCGTGAAAACGAGTTTTAATAGGAATTAATAGTATGAACACTAAAGATCAAGGTGTTGAGAGCAACAATATTGAAGACCGTATTAAGAAAATAATTGCGGAACAGTTAGGTGTTAAAGAAGATGAAGTTATAAATAATGCTTCATTTGTTGAAGATTTAGGTGCCGATTCTCTTGATACTGTTGAATTAGTAATGGCATTAGAAGAAGAGTTTGATACCGAAATTCCTGATGAAGAAGCGGAAAAAATCACGACAGTTAAAGCAGCTATTGATTATATTCATAGCCACAGCTCATAAGTCGTAAATTTAATCATAGAGAGCTTTTATGCACATATTCAGGCGGTCTCGATCGACCGTCTATATTTTACTGAAAATTATTTCTTTTCTTGAGGATATAAATGTCTAGACGTCGAGTAATTATGACTGGACTTAAAATATTATTTCCTGTCAACATTCTAAGTTGAATCAACTTAGAATGTTGTATGTGCTCTTGATAGAATGGCATCATCCTTATTGAGCACTTTAATACTGAAAACCATATAAATAAGTTTACTGATTCAGTTAAAAACTTTAATTATGATAATAATGGTATTTCTGTTAAAAATAAGAGCGCAAGATAGTTTTTTATCCAAAAGCTTGTTTCTGGTAAATAAGCTATTAAAAATTTAGCCGTAAATTACAGAAAAAATACAGATTGTGTTGCACAATAATTTATTTCTATCATTAACAGATTAAGCTTAATCTAGAAAACCTATAATGCATTACTGAGTAATGATTAAGCGTTAATTAAGTCTCTTTTTGTTCATTCAATCATCATCAATATGATAGTTTAACACTTATGTATTATTATAGTTTTAAAATCTAGCTATTTCCATTTCTACTGCCTCTAATACTTTTAGAGAAGTATACCATTACTCATGCAACACATATTATTCCTTATGCTACATAGATATCATGCTAACTAACTGGGTAGAAAGCAAGTATACATTTTTAGATATTGCTGGATTTTAACTCCCTTAAAGCCTTATCAAATTGTAATGATAAATTGAGCAAATAAGCTAATGACTCTGGATACACACCTGCATTGAATAGCTAATAACTAAAAATATGCATGCTGATAAATTCATTACTTATATAGAACTATGGATAATCTCGTCTAATTCGCCCATAGAATAAACACAAAGGTAACTTGATCGATAGACATCATGAATGTAGATAGAATAATTATTAGTAAATCTGATATATGAAGCAAGGTACGTTCCACTTTAATCCTTCATAAATCTGCTCTCCATCTTTAAATTAAACCTTATTTACATCAAATCGGTCAGCAAATAAAAATCCACTTAGATGGTTCTAGCTTTTTGATAAGATAAAAACCCAGGTTCAATACCATTAAAGGATTATTTTCTAAAGTACAACGCTTTCATGCGTCATCTTCATAGCTTTATTATCGCGAAAGTCGTTTTTAACCAGATTCAGCCGTTCTTATGATGTTCAGTGCGCTCATAAGAAGTCGTAGAATGCTGGTAGTTCTTCTTGATTTTTCAGCATCTTTATAGCTGCAGGATACTTCTATAAAACATTTCCAACAAAATATTAAGGGTTTTATTGGAGGCATTACAGATCTCTGGTTAAAGAGACTGCCTGTAGTATAACCTTAACTTTCACTTGAATACTTTTTGGAAATGAAATCAGCACATAAGCTATTTTATATACCCAACAACATTGGTGCTGCGTTCCTAGAAATATTTTTTACCATTGTATTCAAAGCTAAAGGGGATCCCCCGTTTCTCGTGGCAATCTTGAGAGATATGATTAATCTATCTATCAGATAGATATTAGAAATTAAACCCTGTTCGCTTCTCTAACTCTCGATAACCATCTTCGATCGAAGCGAGCTCCTTACCCGCCCCATAAAGTGCCATCAAAAATTAGCGAAAGCAAAAACTGTTAGCTTAGCTAACAGAACGCATTATGCTTTTAGCCAATAAATAAAGCTAGCGCGTATCGCTAAATCACGCAGGACTCATTGCCTGCGTTCTTTAATCCATTGCTGTTTTAGTCTGATAATGGGTTCTTCAGAGAGAACATGTACTTTTTTACCAGGATTTCTTTCTAGAGCTTCTTAAAAAACACAGGTGGATGGATATCCATAACAGCTACCAGCCATTGGTAGCAACTCTTCGATATTTTTCACGCTTCAGATAATGTGATGAAACAAGTTATTGAAGGGTATTATTGCCGCTATGATTCCTGATCTTAGAAAACTTTAATATCAACATCACCAATAGCAGTTTATATTGTTCATTATGGAAAATAATGATTACGATAGACGGCATAAGACCTCATTGATAAATCGGTGTTGAGTATCTTGTTGCAGCATCATGGTTTTGAGCTGTATCTCAACAGCGGTGTCCTATCAGCTTCCTAGTAGGATTACGGATAATTTATGAAAAAGATTATGATAATAGCTGATTTAGCAGATTAAATCTAGATAAACTTTTTATGGAATATCATAGCTACATTATTGAAATAATTTAGAAAATTAATCAGTATTGATATGTCATATCATTTCTAAAATCCAATATAAATAAATGAAAATAATTTTAAGATAAAGTTTTTATTGATAAAAATAGTGAATTTCCAATAAACTTTTGAAATAAATTATAGGTATTCAATTTAATTAAAAAGTTAATGCTATGATATGTTGGATTAATGGTGAACAGCGAGCTAATATTTCTGTAATGGATAGAGCTGTTCAATTTGGTGATGGCTGTTTTACAACAATTCGTGTGGTTGGACATCAGCCAGCCTTATTGGCCCATCACATTTCTCGCTTACAAAAAGGGGTTAAACAATTACTTTTACCTACCCCAGATTGGAAAAAATTGGCTACTGATATAAATCAGATAGCACAATTTAATAAAAAAGATTTAGCGGTTATTAAAGTTATTATTAGTCGTGGCGAAGGTGGACAAGGTTATAATATAGATGGCCTCAAAAAAGCAACCGTTATTATTTTATTAACTGATTATCCAGTTATTTATTTAAAACAACAGCAAACAGGTATTGATTTAACAATAAGTAAAATACCTGTAAATAACAACTATTATTTGGCTGGCATTAAACATTTAAATCGCTTAGAGCAGATATTGATAAAACAACAAATTAAATCATTGAATGTTGATGAAGCTATTGTGACGGATACTAATGGAATATTGATTGGATGCTGTGCAGGGAATATTTTTTTACGTAAAGGAAAAGAAATTTATACACCAAATCTAAATCATGCTGGTGTTGAAGGTGTAATGCGCAAACAGGTTATTGCAAGTTTATTTCATACTGATTATGAACTTTTTTATATCAGCGCCAATCTTAACATATTGGCGTATAGCGATGAGGTGATCATTACTAATTCTTTAATGCCTATATTATCAATTAATCGTATTTTAACTCAACCAAAGCAATCCATATTGCATTATTATTCGCGTGAATTATTCAATTTTCTTTTGCCATATTGTTTTAGATTAAATTAATATTAAATTAATTTTATAGTATAATATTAGGAATAATAGTATTAAATGAAGTATGCAAGACGAATATTATGGTTAATTATTTTTTTATTAATATTAAGTGCCTGCATTCTCTATATATTTTACTGTCAGATACAAAATTACGCTGATACGACTATTAATATTCATGAAACAACGATTTTTACTTTACCTGCAGGAACGGGACGAGCAGGATTAGAATCATTATTAGCAGAGCAGAAAATAATAAAATCGCCGGATAAATTTCAATGGTTACTGAGATTAGAGCCATCATTAGCGCAATTTAAGATAGGTACATATCGATTAAATCCTGGCATAACATTGAGGGCAATGTTAAAAATATTTTTTGCTGGTAAAGAAGCACAATTTAGCTTACTGTTTATTGAAGGCTCTCGTTTCGAAGATTGGGAAAAAGTATTACATAAAGCACCTTATTTAAGGCAGACTACCGATAATCTAGCACAGCAGATAGGGTTACCTTATGGTCAATCACTAGAAGGATGGTTTTATCCAGACACTTACTATTATACAGCAGAAGTAAGTGACATTGACATATTAAAACGTGCCCATCAGAGAATGATAACGACTCTTAAATATGAATGGCAAGGACGGGCGTCAAATTTACCATATAAAACACCATATGAAATGTTAATTATGGCTTCAATTATTGAAAAAGAAACTGGCATTGATATAGAGAGACCTAAAGTGGCATCAGTATTTATTAATCGATTAAAGAAAAAAATGCGGTTGCAAACAGATCCTACTGTTATATATGGTTTAGGTGATAAATACCGTGGTATGCTATATCGTAATGATATAAATAAGCTAAGCCCTTATAACACTTATTTGATTGTTGGTTTGCCACCTTCCCCAATTGCTATGCCTAGTAGAGCTTCAATTAAAGCCGCGGCTCATCCTGATAAAACCAACTATTTTTATTTTGTTGCAACAGGTAATGGTGGTCATACTTTTACTACCAATTTTAATGATCATAATCAGGCAGTTAAAAACTATCGTCAGATAAAAGATAAAAATGAATGAAAAGTTGTTATATAGTTATTGAAGGTCTTGAAGGTGCTGGAAAAACTACTGCGATAAAAACAATTGTAGAAGCACTCACTAAAGTAGGAATAACTGAAATTGATTTCACCCGTGAGCCAGGCGGAACCCCATTAGCAGAAAAATTGCGTCAATTAATTAAGAATGGTATTTCCGAGGAAAAAATTACTGATAAAGCAGAATTATTAATGCTTTATGCTGCCCGTATTCAATTAATTGAAAATGTTATCAAACCCGCTATTGCAAAGGGAAGATGGGTCATCGGTGATCGACATGATCTCTCATCACAAGCATATCAAGGCGGAGGACGTGGGCTTTCCGCTGAATTAATGCAAGTATTACACGATACTATATTAGATGATTTTCGACCTGATCTAACACTATATCTTGATATAGAACCCAGTCTTGGCTTGCAACGAGCACGTGATCGTAGCAAACTAGATCGGATTGAAAAAGAGTCATTAGATTTTTTTAAACGAACTCGCCAACGCTACCTTGAATTAGCAACAGAAGATGACACAATTATCACAATTGATGCTAACCAGTCTCTAAAAGAGATGCAAAAAATCATTTCCCAAGCATTATCAAATTGGTTAGCAGATAAAGGCAAGTAAAATGAACTGGTATCCATGGTTAAATTATGCATATAGACAGATAATTACTCTTCATCAGAAGAATCAAGGACACCATGCATTACTATTACATGCCAATACTGGAATGGGAAGTGATTCACTTATTTATGCTATTAGCCGTTGGCTAATGTGCCAACAGCCAGTAGATATGAAAAGCTGTAGGGGTTGTCGTAGCTGTCAACTTATGATAGCTGGAACACATCCAGACTGGCATAAAATTAGCGCTGAGAAGGGTAAAAATACAATACGTATTGAAAATATTCGTTCTTTAACTGAGGTTTTAGTTAACCATACACAGCAAAGCTGGCCGAAAGTTATTTGGTTTTCTGAGGTTGAATCACTAACAGAAGCGGCTAGCAACGCATTATTAAAAACTTTAGAAGAACCAACAGACAATACCTATTTTTTTTTAGAATGCTGCAATCCAGCTGTATTGCTAGCTACATTACGTAGTAGATGCTTTTATTATTACCTTTCAGCGCCAGAGCAAAAGAACACAATTTCTTGGTTACAAAAACAAAAAATATCGCTAGAATTAGCTGATATTAAAACAGCAATAAAATTGAATGCGGGAGCTCCTATTGCCGCTTTAACACTATTACAGTCAGATAATTGGCTAAAAAGAAAGCAATTTTGCCAATCATTAATGCAATATTTATCAACCAAGACAATTTTAAGTTGGTTACCTGAATTGGACCAACCAGATGCTGCCTATCGGATTAGCTGGCTAATAAGCCTATTGTTGGATGCAGTAAAATATCAACAGCAAGCAGGTAATTATTGTATTAATCAGGATCAATTATCCTTAATTACTAAATTAGCCGCTGTCAACTCTGTTGACAGCTTATTAAAAAGCGCTACTGAATGGAAAAATTGCCGTTATCAATTAATGTCAGTCATGGGGCTGAATCAAGAATTACGATTGATATCTCAGTTAATTAAATGGCAAAGCGCACTTAATTACAATAATTAAAAGAGTTTATTATGTTTTTAATTGATTCACACTGTCATCTTAATTGTTTAGATTATAAGAATAAACATAAAGATATCGATGATGTTATCGTAAAAGCGGCGGATAATGAGGTAAAATATATACTGACTGTCGCAACAACGCTATCAGACTTTATTAGTATGAAAAAGCAAATTGGTCTACGCAAAAATGTAGCCTTTTCATGTGGTATTCATCCGCTTAACCTTAATGAAAGTTACGATTTTGATGAACTTGTATACTTAGCTTCAGGCAGCGAAGTTGTTGCATTAGGTGAAACTGGTTTAGATTCTCACTACCAAATTGAGAATGTTAAATTGCAAAAAACATCTTTTCGCCAACATATTCGTATAGGTTGTCAATTAAACAAACCTGTTATTATTCATACCCGAGAAGCCAAGGAAGACACTTTAACCATATTAAAAGAAGAGCGGGTTGGTGATTGCGGTGGAGTCTTACACTGTTTTACGGAAGATCAGCAGATGGTTAAACCATTATTAGATTTAGGGCTTTATATCTCATTTTCTGGTATACTGACATTTCATAATGCTGAACAGATACGTCAGGCTGCACGTATAGTACCATTAAATCGTATTTTGATTGAAACTGATGCTCCTTATCTAGCTCCTGTTCCCCATCGCGGTCAAGAAAATCAACCTGCTTATCTAAGCTATATAGCACAATTTTTAGCTAAAGTAAAAGGTGTCGATCTTGAAGAAATTGCGCAAGTTACCACGCAAAATTTTTGCAATCTTTTTCATTTAACCATTGAAGATAATTAAATAACTTGCATATTAAAATTATATTTAACTTATAAAATTATGGAAACAGAAACGATTTTTAGTAAAATTATACAAGGCGAAATTTCCGCTGATATTGTTTATCAGGATAATTTAGTAACGGCATTTAGGGATAAAGAACCACAGGCACCCGTCCATATTTTAATTATTCCTAATATTTTTATTTCAACCATAAATGATGTAAAACCTGAGCATGAACAAACGTTAGGCCATATGATTACGGTTGCGGCAAAAATAGCAAAACAAGAAAACATTGCTAATGATGGCTACCGTTTAATTATGAATTGTAACAAACATTCTGGTCAGGAAGTTTTCCATATTCATATGCATTTACTGGGAGGTCATCCTTTAGGGGCGTTATTAACAACAAATAAAGAATAGATAAATTTAAACTGATATTTCATAAATTTAGTATTAAAAAAATAAAAGTAATTTTGATTAAAATTTAATTATTAAATAATTTAAATTGCGTATTTAGCACAGATTTTTATTATTCAGTTTACCTTGCAATTTGAGGTATACAGGAGAAGAGTAAATGAGACGTATTTTTCAACTTATGGTTATAATATTTACATTAGTTGGCTGCTCATCGATAACAAGTAAAAAACACGTACCCGTTGTTATAATTAAACCCGCTAAACCTAACGAGCAATCAATAATATCAACATCTCCAGATAATACTGTACCGCAATTACCAAAAATAAAAACAATTAATTGGTTAACAGCAATTATTCCTTTAGCCAATCAATTGGTACAAGCGAAGGGAGTTGAATCAGGGAAGGTTTTATTCATTGATTCAATTAAAAATAATACCAATATATCAATTCAATCAATAGATGCTATTATTGATGCAGTCAATAACCAACATGTATTTAAATTAGTTCCACAAAATGTAGTAGTAAATGCACGTAAAGCGTTGGGCTTATCTCAAGAAGATAGTTTAGTTACGCGAAGTAAGTCCATTGGATTAGCGCGTTATGTGCAAGCTGATTATGTCCTATATTCAGTGATTTCTACTAATCAACAACAAAGTGAAATTAAAATGCAATTAATGGCAACACAAACGGGTGAGATCCTTTGGTCAGGATCAAATCGCATTGAATAAAAAGAAACACTTATTGTGGTAATTTTACAAAAACGTCTAGAAAATAACACGCAATAAATTGCAACTTAAAGCACTACCAATATCCCTTTGGTAGAAGCTTTTTTGTTGAAGCAACCAAAATATTAAATTTATTATCCGTTTTGTAGAAAAATAAGCATAAAAATATGGCTCTAGCTTACTTAGCTTGCTTCTACTTCAGAGGATATTTGGACCCAATAATTATTGGGTGACTTTTAGAATAAATAGAAGATAAATTAGATACTGATAAACTCTATTCCTTCCCTGAATTATATCAATCATTAAATTGCATACTTGCATTATTACATTTATATCAATTATCTGGTTACTTACTTCAACTCAATAGTATTTAGTTGATTACTAATAGCATCATTAACTCACGTAATCTACCATCTACTTAGATAAGTTTACATCAATTATTTCAAAATGAACAGCAACCTAAACTAGTAAAAAAGTATTTTTTCATCTTGATTTTTATCAAAAAAATATTTTTTTGCTGATAATGAAATGTTGAACTCTTGAATTAGGGGAATATGCTACCTGATTGCGATATGACATTTGCTCTGAATAACGTTATTTGCAATAAATAGTTAAGATAAAATATATAAAGTGAATTTTTGCAACACTATTTTTAGTAATTGAATAGTTATAATAATTGTTATAAATTAAAACAAAAAATTATATTGTGGCAGCCCCCCTCATGAAATTAATTTCTACAGATCCCGAAAGATAGTATAGTTTTTTAAATAATTCAAGTTTAACTTTAAACCAATCTTAATGAGTTATTAGAAAATCTAAGTGCATAGAGCGGTTAGGCTAAGGTGCATTTTGATGCTTCATGAATCTGTTCTCCATCCTTAAATTGAATGTTATTACCACCACCAGAAGTTAGCAGATTAAATCCTATTAGCCAGTTTTAATTTTTTAAAGAAAACGAGAGCAACTTAGATACCATTAAAATGGTTATCTTTTTTAAACTACAGTACTTCGTATGTCAGATTCGTAGGGTTACTGTCACAAAATCCGATTTAATCAGATTAGGTTGTTCTTAATTAACGGGATGGAAGGTCCCTTACTAAACACTCATACAGAGTGCACTGATGGAAAGTCATAGACTACTAGTAGCTCTTCTCACTTTTTCTACAGCTTATTCATTGCTACAAGAGATACATAGCTATAAAAACTTTTCTAACAATTCATCAAACTTTATTAGTAATATTGCAGCTTTCTCTGCCAAGCTCTTCTCACAACAGAAAAGCTTAGGCTTAACTTTCGGTTTGAATGCTTTTTAAGAGTAATTTAGTACCAACGCTGTTTTGTGTACCCAATAGCGTTATCGGTGCTTCGCCAGTGGGAATATCTTTGCCATTGCATTCCAAAAACCAAGCACCGTACAACCGTACCAATCATAGAAGATACGATTAAGCACATACTCGCAGCTCACCTGAGCAATGAGACTCAGTTTACTTCTGGTTATAAATAACTATTTTCGATAACTATGATTCTCCTTATGTCCATGTAGTGATGCCAATAATTGGTAGTAGTCAAAAAGAACCGGTTTTTCCTAACAAAACAGTATATTTCTTCAGTCAAGAAATAAACATAACAGTATCATTTAAATCAGAGAGCTACCATTTCTTGCACTCTTTAAGTCATTACTGTTTCAGTATGCTGATAGTACTTAGCAATAGAGACTATGTGCTTTTACTTAAAAGCAGCTCATGGCTTCGTAAATATAACCGGTGGATAACATCTTCTTCCTTGCAAGTAACAAAATCATGGTAGCAGATCTTATCCGCTTTTTATACGCTTTAGTTAGGGCAGGCAATGGTGAGCTGTTAAGTAATATTCCGTTTTCGCTGGAATTCCTGATCTTAGACATTTCAAATCTCAACATCATCAATACTCGTCTATATTGAGTTTGCTGCGGCAAATAATCGTTATACTCGACGGCATAAGACCTCGTTGATAAGAAATTATTAAGCATATTGTTGCAAGATGCCGTTGCTGGCTCCGGTTTAACCAGCAGGTAGTATCATCTATATCCTGGCACCTTTACAAATAAGTTCATGCAAATAATCAGAATATAATATCTCATTTGCAGATCCCTGCATAGGGGACTTTCATGGCATATCATCTTTCTGTTGTTGAAGTTGTTGAAATATTTGAAAAATAATAAGCAAGATATGCTACCTTCCCTGAAACTTCATAACACTAAAATAAATATAACTTATATTTCATAGACTACAATGAAATTGTACTATCCAATACTGATTGGAATAATTTCTGATTACACAGCTAAAGATATTTATACAGAGTGATTTCAAGCTATTGAGCAGAATTAAGATTCTAGCTTTATAATCTATCTTCATTACACTTCATTAGATTGCTAGATCATACCACATAAGCATTCCTTTTAGAATAAATCATCAACTAAGTCGGTATTCAGGTTAAAAATTTTATCACTCTTTAAGAAAAAATTAAAAATCATATCTCTTCCTAAAAAGAGATAGAATCAATTTATTGGATTTTACTTATAAAGTAAATTTTATCGAAGTAAATGTTATTTAACCTAATAGATCAATTTTAGAATATTAATCCTAAGATTATCTTAATGAGCCCTCCTTTTATATCCTATAGATTCTTTTTGACAATAATTCAGTTGCCTTCCTCTCAAGCTGGAAGGATTGATAAAAATAACCTGTTTCTATATAGCATGCGTTTATATAGATCTGTGCGCAGGAATCTTTTCATCAAAAGAGTGAACTTCGGTTTTTTGCGAGCCATCATCTTTAGAAACTTATATAATATACCTAGGCAATAGTGTTCCTAGTTAATATTTCGATAAGAAACATATAATCACAGATCATCTAACATGAGTCACTGGAATATGGCTAATATAGCGCCTGATCATTTATTCCTGCGTCAATGACTGACGTTGGCATTATTTTCAGTATGGATGTAATAATGATGCACAGCATTTCTCCCATTGATAACTCCTCAATTTTTACATAGATACCTGAGAGCTATTTAAAATAAAGTATGAAGTATTCCACTCTATCACATCCACCTATTCCGTCTTTTTAGAAAAGTATACTTTCCAGTAACATTTCTGTATTGCACTTTTAAGTAACCCGGCCACTGATTCCTGGTACAGATGTACCTAAAAACAAGAAGACCTATTTGGATTTATCAGGTTATAGATGTATAATGCAGCAAGCAGATCATGGGGCAACCTCGCTAGATTTTTTCGATTTCTCTTTCTTGAGAATAGCTTATCCTATACAACATGTTAACATCTAAATCCCTATGAGGGATTGAGATATTAACATGCAAATATTGATTGAATTATCGATCATAAGTATACAAAGCATAAGAATAGCAGTTTCGATATTCTGTTTTTCGTGCTTACTGCTACAGCATAGCGTAAGTTGTTTGATAACGTAAACCAGAGCATTGAGTAGAAATAACAACCAGTTATTGTTGAAATGGCAAAGAAGATGGGTATAGTAAAAGTAATGTACTGCTACTTGTAGTTAGATACTATAAACTTATTGTGCTAATTTACTGCTCAGTAACTTTGACGCCATATGAACTACAAGATTTTATTTTATAGATTTAGCAGAGAAGCATCGGTGAACCCTTCCATGTTAAGAAGGGTTGTTGGTAAAATCCTTTATACTGCATGAAAGATTTTTGTTACAGAGGTTGCTATTAGCAGTAAATATTCATATAGATCAAAGCAACTTTTTACTTACTCCATCCAAAGATAAAGCTACGTCTCATTAGTTAACTCAGAGACAATTTATTGTATAATATCCATATCATGCATTTAATCAACTTATTCTACTTTATCTTACCTATACTATCACAGTGAAGATGTTATCCGCTAGTAGTAAGATACCCCCAAAAACTACAGTATTAATTAGGATTATAGCGATATAGTTATGAAATCCTTGATTATAGAAAACTATTTAACAATCGTACTAGAAATCCTCTTTCGAAACTGTATTACAAAGATAAAAGTTTAGTTATCTTCGATATATGTTAAATAGATTGACTATACGGGAGTCAACAAAACAAATAAGCATTAATTTAAAACAGTGTTTATATGACGTTACTGCTTTCTTGATTTAGCAGAAACAGTCAACTTAAGTACGCTAAGTAGTATTATTGAAATTTATTAAATATTCTTCCTAAATTTTTTAAAGGAAAGCGTTATATTCCACATAGAAAAAGCAGATAAAGATGGGAGAGAAGAAAATAAAAAAAATAACGAATCACGGTCTTTATTGCCTGAAATCAATAAGGTCATATTAGGAATTACATTCCTAAATAGTTTAATGTATAGTAAAGTGTGTATTAGCCGCTTTCTTGAGATAATTATTAGTAAAGAGTCCATCTTTTACTTGGAATAGAGAAAAATCGTATGGAAATCCTTTGCCAACAATCATAAAATTAGGCGCAATAGCCAAAAATAAGGTTGGTAACTAGAGATTATTTTGATAAATAATTCCACGTTTAAAATGTGAATAGTTATATTAGCCGATTAAAAGATAGCTTAGCAAACTTCATAATAAAGGAACATTTATTTATCGAATAATTTAGGATAGAGAAGATAGTTTAAAACCATAATAATTGAAATACAGACATGACTACAAATTGCTCTGCGAATAAAGCAATAACCTTTTTTAACATAGCTAAAATAACTAACTAAATTGATTTTAATTAATTTAGATATGAAAAAATAATCATCTATGATATATTTTAATAAATAATTATTAATTTATTTAAAAAATATTATATATGATAAGGTAGTTATAATGACCTCAAAAACTAAAATTATTATTGTCGGTGGTGGGGCAGGAGGATTGGAACTTGCAACCAAATTAGGGAATAAATTAAGGAGCAAGAATAAAGCTGAGATTATATTAGTTGATTGCAATAAAAGCCATTTATGGAAACCCCTGCTGCATGAAGTTGCAGCAGGATCTTTAGATGACGGTGTTGATGCTTTAAGTTACATGGCACATGCTCATAATCACTATTTTCATTTTCAATTAGGTCAATTGACCAATATTAATCGTGATAATAAAACTATTACACTCTCAGCGATACATGATAAGGAAGGTCAACTTTTAGTTCCAGAACGACAATTAAATTTTGATCTTTTAGTAATAGCACTAGGTAGTGTATCTAATGATTTTGGTATCGCCGGTGTAAAAGAGCATTGTATTTTCCTGGATAATCCTCAGCAAGCTTTTCGTTTTCATGAAAAGATGCTGAATTTATTTCTTAGATACTCAGCACACCATAAATCGAATGATAAGATTAATATTGCAATTATTGGTGGTGGCGCAACTGGGGTGGAACTATCTGCTGAACTCTATAATGTTATCGAGCAATTAACCAGTTATGGTTTTGAAGGCTTGAATAAAGAAGCACTTCATGTAACCCTAATTGAGGCTGGTGAACGTATATTACCAGCACTGCCTATACGAGTCTCAACAGCTGCACATCATAAATTAATTAAATTAGGTGTTCGCATTTTAACACAAACTATAGTAACTAGTACGGATAGCGATGGTCTTAACATTAAATCAGCAGAAAAAATTAATGTCGATCTGATAGTTTGGGCAGCAGGCATTAAAGTACCTGATTTTATGCATCAAATTGGTGGTTTAGAAACCAATCAAATTAATCAATTAGTGGTTAATACAACACTACAAACGACGCTAGATAGTTCCATTTTTGCGATTGGTGATTGTGCCTCTTGCTCTAAAAAAGAGGGGGGATTTGTGCCTTCACGCGCTCAAGCTGCACATCAAATGGCCACTTTATGTTATAAAAATATCCTCGCTTTACTTGAACATAAAGAATTGCAAGAATATATCTATAAAGATTATGGCTCTTTAGTCTCATTGTCTCGTTTTAATACGATTGGCAATCTAATGGGAAATTTAGTGTGCGGGAATATGACAGTTGAAGGAAAAATTGCTCGTATCGTCTATATTTTACTTTATCGCATGCATCAAGTAGCGTTACACGGTTATATTAAAACTGGATTGATGATGCTAGTGGGTAGTATTAATCGAATCATTCGACCTAGATTAAAATTACACTAACTGTTTACTTCCGAATCATTACATTATAATAGAGACCCTCATTGCACCTCTATTCATAGAATAAATAACTATCCAGAGAGTATATTAAGAGAAATATCATAAGAAGACTCCATTTTCAAACAACTACAACACCTAAAATCAGTTTTGCTCTTTAAACTAGCAAAGAGCTTACATCTACTTTTACTAAGTATTATGAAATATCTCTAAATTTTTTGTTCATAAAGAGAAGACAAGATAATGTTTGATGATAACAGCCATATTCCTTATCATTTGCCTACGACTCTTTCACTAGATTAAAAATCGTAGTTATTTCCTGTGAAAAATTTTTCTCTCTCGATAAATCTGCTAGTAGTCGTATGCGAATTCCTAAACTCCATTATATCTCTATCTGATCTGGATTGCTGTTTACAAAAAGCAGAAGTGAGGATTTGCGTGAAATGAAGAAAGAATTTTCCGAAGCCGTTCCATAAAGCGTTTAAAAACTAAAAACTTAGTTATCTGAACCTAGATGTGAATATCTTAAGTTATGATAATTCTAGTGTATGGGATTTCGGAGATCATCCGTATCCTGCTTATTATTTTATAAATTATTTTAATAATTGAGAGATGATATGCTATGATGATATGATATGAAAGGCCACTCTATGAGGTATCCACAAAATTAGATATTATCTATGATCCATTGCATGAATTTATTTGCAATACTACTGGAAGAGCTAATGGCACTCATCTTTAAAAATGAGCTCTAAAACAATTCTGCGATAACATCATGAACACAACTTGTTGACGTTCGTGTCCATATTGATCGAACGTAACGGTTATTTGCCGCAGCGAACTTATAAGACTAGTATTGGGGATGTTGAGATTAATTGCCTAAGATTATAGGGGGTCGCAGTGACGATAGAATATCCTTCAAGAATCTCTCTGCTGCTCCTATATCTGAATCGCATAAAAATCGGCTAAGAGTTGTTACTATAAGCTGTGTATATGAAAGACATCTTAACTAGTAATTTTCATAAAGCTCCTTGAAGTGCTTATTAATGAAAAGCACATGATCTTCTCTGGAAATATCCCATCAGCAAAATAAAACAGCAACATCTTAAATAGTATTTATAATACTAGCTGCGTGATTTAGTGATATGCGTTATATTTATTTATTAGCTGAAAGCATATGTCATTCTATTAGGCAAGCTGATCGCCTTTGACTTCTAATTAATATTGGTAGCACTACGCATAGATATAGAGAAGGGAATTTCGGTCAAAAATACTTATCGAGTATTAGAAGCGCGCTTGGCTGAACTTCTAGATGACCACGAACACGTGGTTAAAACTGTAGCTCCATGTTTGCTACGCAGACGGTACACACCCCCTCTTGATTTTTAGAATAGAAATGGTAAAGATATTGCTTAGCATACAGAATAAATGCTGTTTAGTGGTGCATAAAGCATCTAATGCATTACTTTCACTCTCTAAAAATATGCAGCACTGAAAGTTAAGGAAGAACTCTTGCCCGGGGGGCTTTCAGGTTACCAGAGAAAGCCGTGATGTCGCTAATAAATCGCTTAATGCTTTATTGGAAAGATTTTCAGCGTATGCTGCAGTGATGATCATGCTGTAAAAAATAAAGAAAAACGACTAAGACTTTACGAGTGTCTGTCAGTGCGCTAGGCACATCAATAAAAATAACAAATCCAATTGAATCTGCTTTTATGACAGTGAGAATACAGAGTCGATTTCAAATTACTGCAGTTCAAAAACTAACTACTTCAATTCTATTTAAGTTTCTACAATCTACTCAAAAAAAGCTATAACCGCGGATAATAGGATTTTACCTGGTTGACTCTAGTAATCAACAGCGTCTATTCTAAAGATAAAACAGATTTACGAAGTATCAGAGTGGAATTTAGCCTGACCGTAATACACAAATTTCTAAATTTAATATATTTTAAAATACCGATTAAAACTTTACGACATTATCTTTTTTTGTAGATACAGATCGAACTACTCAGTTGTTTCTTATTCGTCTTATAAGACCGTGATTAATGCTCAATGCTTTTAGATGATCTTAAGTGAACATACCCCTATAGCTCTTCATCGAATACTTAGAAATAATGTAATGAATTTACAGACCTTTTTCTTAACCTAAGAAAAGGTTAAACCACCAGAAAAAGGAAATTTAACTATTGTGTGCAGTGCTCGATATAGAGCACAAAGTTAGTTCGCTGATGAATACTAAAACGAATGGTCTAGTTTATCGATTCAATATTATATGAAAATAGACTAAAAACCATCATTTTAATTTTTGTTAAGATCTTGATATCACTCTACATCGATATTATTAGTTATACAATAAGAAATTAGTAAATCAGTTTTAATTAATAAAATTCCATTGAATCTACGAAAATTGCTTTAAAGTTAAACCTGAATTATTTAATAAAATATAATGTTCTTTCCTAGAAAGAACAACTAATTTACATCGATCATCATTAACAATACTAGATTTGATATTAACCATCACCTTCTTGTTGTAAGCAACATAAGAAACGATAAATTAATTTATACTTGATGTAACTGAAAATTAGTTATTAACTTCCTAATAAAAGCAAGCCTTTCAGAATAATTAATTAGTGGTTTAATAAATTTTAATTTATTAGGCCCATCTAGTCGATAGATATCAGCTGAGTTTTGCAATAACTCAATAAGAAAAGTTGGATTTACTTTATTTTGCTTACTAAATTCAATAAATCCTCCTTTTTCATTAGCTTCTATTCGTTTAATACCTAATGCTTGTCCATGCATCTGGATATCAGTAGTTTGGATTAATTGTTTACAAGCATCAGGCAACTTACCAAAACGATTAATAAGTTCAATTTTTAACTCATCTAATTCATTGCTATTTTTGGCACTGGCTATTCTTTTATAAAAAGATAATCTAAGATTCACATCGGTAATATAGTCATCCGGCAATAGTACAGGCATTCTTAATTCAATTTCAGTCTGTTGACTGATAAGCTCCCTTAAAGAAGGTTCCTTGCCTTGCTTTAAAGCCTCAACAGCGTTTTCAAGAAGTTCCATATAAAGTGTAAATCCGATGGTATTCATCTGTCCGCTTTGTTCTTTACCAAGCAACTCTCCAGCACCACGAATTTCTAAATCATGGGTAGCCAATGCAAATCCTGCACCAAGATTTTCTAGCGCTCCGATCACTTCAAGTCTTTTTTGTGCATCATCTGTCATAGCTTTCGGGTGTGGTGTTAAGAGATAAGCATAAGCTTGATGATAAGAGCGGCCAACTCTACCACGCAATTGATGTAATTGTGCTAAACCAAAATGATCTGCACGTTCAATAATAATAGTATTAGCAGTAGGGATATCGATTCCCGTTTCAATAATAGTTGTGCAAATTAATACATTGAAACGCTGATGATGAAAATCGGTCATAACACGTTCCAAATCTCTTTCACGCATTTTCCCATGAGCAATAACAAAACGCGCTTCAGATACTAGTGATGCCAAACGTTCTTTGGCTTTTTCAATATATTTTACATCATTAAATAGATAATAAACTTGCCCACCACGTAATATTTCCCGCAAAATCGCTTCCCGCACAATTAAATCATCATATTGACGAACAAAGGTCTTAACGGATAATCGACGAGAAGGCGGAGTAGCAATAATCGATAGATCACGCATCCCACTCATTGCCATATTAAGAGTTCTAGGAATAGGTGTTGCCGTTAATGTTAGAATATCAACATTAGCTCGTATTGATTTAATTAACTCTTTCTGGCGAACACCAAAACGGTGTTCTTCATCAACAATTAATAATCCAAGTGATTTCCAACGAAAATCATTTTGTAATAATTTATGGGTACCAATTAAGATATCTACCTTACCTTCAGCTACTGCGTTAATAATTTCTTGCTGTTCTTTATTACTACGAAAACGTGATAGCATTTCAATTCGTACTGGCCAGTTAGCAAAACGGTCGAGAAAATTATCGAAGTGTTGTTGTGCTAGTAGCGTTGTTGGTATCAATACAGCAACTTGTTGATTATTAGTTATTGCCAAAAATGCTGCTCGCATAGCCACTTCAGTTTTACCAAAGCCCACATCACCACAAACTAAACGATCCATAGCAATGGGTTGGCACATATCATTTAAAACAGAATTAATTGCCTGTTCTTGATCAACTGTTGTTTCGAAGGGGAAATCTTGGCAAAAAAGCTGATATTGCATTTTATCATGTTTGAAAGCAAAACCTGGCTTTATGCTTCGCTGAGCATGAAAATCTAATAACTCTACTGCAACATCGCGAATTTTTTCAGCTGCTTTTTGTTTTGCTTTAGCCCAAACATCACTACCTAATTTATGTAATGGTGCACTTTCATCACTACTTCCACTATAACGACTAATTAAATTCAGCGATGAAACCGGAGCATAAAGTTTATCGTTGCCAGCATAAGTGAGGATCAAGTATTCAGCTTGGATACCCCCTGCGACTAAAGTGGTTAAACCTTGATAACGTCCGACCCCATGTTCAAAGTGAACAACAGGTTGTCCTGGCCGTAATTCAGCCAGATTACGGATTAATAGGTCAATATTGACCGTTTTGTATTGTTTAGTATGACGTTGAATAACCCGCTTACCTAAAATATCACTTTCACAAATGAGGGCTATTTGTTGATCCTGATTAGCAAAACCTTGTTCAGCAGCACCTACTGTGATATAAAAACCTGCATTATTAGTTTTATTCAGAGTTTTAATTTTAATAGGGTTGATTTTTATCCGCGCTAGTAGCTCTTGTACTATTTCACGTCGTCCTGGACTTGCTGCAGAAAAAATAATTCGGCCAGTAAAATTTCTGCTAAACTCATCTAGCTTATCAAGCGGGGCTTTATTTTTCTGACTGATACTTAAATCAGGTAAAGCTAAATAGGGTAGGTTAGTATTACCTGATTTTTGAGCAACCGGTTTAACTGAAATTTTAATACGTGGCCATGTTTTAAGGGTTTGATTAAGCTGTTCGCTATTTAACCAAAGCGTATCAGGCGGTAGTAGCGGACGCATTGGATCAACATTTCGGCTCTCATAGCGCTGATAAGTATCAGTCCAAAATCTATTAGCCATTGCTGCTAAATCTTGTGTTATCAATAAAGTATCATCAGGAAAGTAATCAAATAAAGAAGATAGTGGATGATTAAAAAAAAGAGGTTGCCAATATTCAATTCCTGCTGGCACTATTTTTTTACTAATTTGTTGATAGATATGTTCAGGGTCACGCCGTATATCGAAATATTTACGCCATTGCCTACGAAATAATTCAATAGCTTTATCATCTATTGGGAATTCATGAGCGGGTAGTAAATTTATCTGCTCAATTTCGCTGACAGCTAGTTGACTATCAACATTAAAAGTTCTTAAGCTATCAATTTCATCATCAAAAAAGTCAATTCGATATGGATCATTACTGCCCATTGGAAAGAGATCAAGTAATGATCCACGAGTAGTATACTCACCATATTCGAGTACTTGTTCAACATATCGGTAACCGGCTTTATCAAGATTATTACGCAACTTTTCAGGTGAAAGCTTGTTCCCCTTATGGATAACCAGTGCATTGCTGATTAAGAAATCAGCAGGGCAAACTTTTTGCATTAATGTATTAACCGGAACAATTAATAAACCTTTTGTTAAAGTTGGCAGTCGATAAAGATTAACTAAACGCGTTGAAATAATTTCTTGATGTGGTGAAAAACTATCATAGGGTAACGTTTCCCAATCCGAAAACATTGTCACTGAATTCTGTGAGAATTGTTGTATTTCATCATATAATTTTAAGGCATTATGTGTATCTTGAGTGATTAATACAACAAGACCTGGATGTCGTTCGACAATATCAGCACACTCAATAGCGGCTGCTGCGCCAATCAGACACCCCAAATGGCGAATATCACCTTGCTGTTTTGGTAGTTGATAATAATATTTTTCCGACATAAGGATTAATTAATTCTCACTATTAAATTATAATACTTGTTTTATTAATACTAAAACAAAAGAAAATCGTCTAATCTGTTAAGATAGTTATAAAAAATCGTAAAACGTTGACTTAAAGTGATTTCATTCAGTATGCTACCATTTATTATCGCCAAATACTTTGCTTTGGCAACAGAGGTATATTAGATTTAATGTCTCAATCTGTTATCTTTTATATTGGTCTACGTTATATGCGTAGACAAACAGGCGACCGATTTGGTCGGTTCGTATCGAGTTTATCTACAATTGGCATTACATTAGGCATTATGGCATTAATTACCGTCACCGCTGTTATGAATGGTTTTGAACATTCATTGCAACAGAGTATTTTAACATATATGCCACAGGTTATTTTAACGACACATAAAGGTAATCTCAACCCAAGTCAATATCCTGCAAAAAATATAACCTATCTGCAAGGAATCGAAAACATTGCTCCAATTGTGGAAAGTGATGTTATATTGCAAAGCAGGCAAAATATAGGGATTGCGGTCATGATTGGTGTTGATGAAACATCGACTGAGCCTTTGTTAAATCATCTGCAAGATGTTGATTCTTCAGTGTTAACTGCTGGTAGTTACCATGTAATTTTAGGCTTAAAATTAGCTGAACAACTAAATATAAGAAGAGGGGATCAATTGAGATTAATTATCCCTGCTGTTAGTCAGGTTACGCCAATTGGCAGAATACCAAGTCAACGTTTATTTACAGTAGCTGGATTTTTTGCTACCCAAGGTGAAGCCGACAATAATGAATTATTAGTTAATCAGCTAGATGCAGCACGATTAATGCGTTATCCGATCGGTAATATTACTGGTTGGCGTCTTTATCTTAACGCACCATTAACCGTTGATAGCTTGTCTCAACAAACGTTACCAGCAGGTATGATATGGCAGGATTGGCGTGAACGAAAAGGTGAATTTTTTCAGGCAGTGAAAATGGAAAAAAATATGATGGGATTATTATTGAGTCTCATTATTGCCGTAGCAGCATTTAATGTTGTTACTTCACTTTCATTATTAGTTATGGAAAAAGAGTCTGAAGGGGGAATTTTGCAAACTTTAGGTTTAAAACGAAGCCAGATTATGGCTATTTTTATCCTTCAAGGGGCAGCGACAGGAATCATTGGTAGCATCATTGGAACAGTATTAGGTTTATTTATCACAAGCCAGCTTAATATAATAATGCCTATGCTTGGTTTATTAGCTAAAGGTATCGAATTACCAATATCTATTGATCCTTCTCGTATTATATTAATTACTTTATCTTCAATTGCTATCTCATTATTAGCCACCCTTTATCCATCTTGGCGTGCAGCTACCATTCAACCTGCAGAAGCTTTACGTTATGAATAATTCCCCACTATTAGTTTGTCAAAATCTCTATAAATCTTATCAAGATGGTAAAATTTTAACTAATGTTCTTAAAAACATTTCATTATCAATTAATAAAAATGAAATGACGGCAATTCTAGGTAGCTCAGGTTCTGGGAAGAGTACACTCCTGCATTTATTAGGCGGATTAGATACGCCAAGTAGCGGTGATATTATTTTTGATGGTAAAAAAATTACCTTACTTTCTACCAATGATAGAGCTAAACTACGTAATCAAGAATTGGGATTTATTTATCAATTTCATCATTTATTACCAGATTTTACTGCATTAGAAAATGTAATGATGCCATTATTGATTGGCGGAATGACACGTGTTAAAGCTCAGCATAAAGCTGATGAGATGTTAGCAACAGTAGGTTTATCCAATCAAGTTAATCATCGCTCGGCTGAATTATCTGGTGGCGAACGTCAGAGAGTTGCAATTGCCCGTGCAATTGTTAACGAACCTGCTTTAGTGTTAGCAGATGAACCGACAGGTAATTTAGACTTACACAATGTAGATATTATCTTTGATTTATTAATGGATCTTAATAGACAAAAAGGAACAGCATTTTTAGTTGTAACTCATGATTTGCGACTTGCCTGTCGTTTAACTCGTCAACTAGAAATGCGGGATGGTTACTTACAAGATGATTTAAGATTAATGTGAGTAGCGTAATCATGGCGGAATTATCTCGTGCCTTAAAGATTGCTATTCGTTTTAGCCAAGGCAAAAAAAGAGTAAGCTTAGTTTCATTGATATCGATTATTTCTATATTAGGTATTGTGATTGGTGTTGCAGTGTTAATTATCGGTTTAAGTGCAATGAATGGTTTTGAGCGTGAATTAAAAAATCGCATACTTTCAGTTGTTCCTCATGGACAAATTGCGGTAGTTAATCAGCCTTATTTAAATTGGCAAGCTGATTTAGCTAAGATTAGACAGACTCCAGGGGTTGTTGCTGTATCACCTTATATTAACTTTACTGGATTGATTGAAAAAGGGGGTACATTGAAAGCAATACAAGTATCTGGTGTTGATTTATCGTCAGAGCGCTCAGTTAGTTCGTTACCTGATTTTATCTTGAATGATGCATGGAAAAAATTAAAACTAGGTAATAACGAAATTATTTTAGGTCAAGGCGTCGCAAAAATATTAAAAGTTTCACCTGGAGATCATATTACCATCATGATCTCTAATCATGATGATAAATTAGGTATTCAACAACTAAATCGAATTAGTGTTACGGTTATTGGGATATTAAAATTAAATGGTATGTTAGATCATCATTTAGCAATAGTACCATTGCAAGATGCACAACAATATTTATCCTATGGTGATAGCGTTACCGGTTTTCAGATCAGCGTAAATGATGTTTTTGCTGCTAATAAAGTAGTTTATGATGCTGGCATAAATACTGGCCATTACGTCACTATTAAAAGTTGGATAGCAGATTATGGTTACATGTATAACGATATTCAAATGGTGCGTGGCATAATGTATCTTAGCATGATTTTAGTAATTGGTGTTGCCTGTTTTAATATTGTCTCTACGCTGGTAATGGCAGTAAAAGATAAAAGGATCGATATTGCAGTGTTGAGAACACTCGGTGCTAAAGATAGTTTTATTCGAGCTATTTTTTTATGGTATGGATTAATAACGGGGATAATTGGATGTTTTATTGGTATGTTAGTTGGGATTTTTATATCACTAAATCTAACGACTATTATTAAATATATAGAAAATATTATTAATCATCCTATTTTATCAGGTGATATTTATTTTATTGATTTTTTACCCTCTGAGCTCCAGATTATCGATGTATTTTATGTCATATTAACAACATTAATTTTAAGTTTACTTGCTAGTTGGTATCCAGCTAAACGGGCAACAAAAATAGATCCGGTGCGAATTTTAAGTGGAAAATAACAATTATTGTTTTGTTATAATTACCTAAAAGTAACAATTGTTTAATTAAAAAATAAGTTGGTTAGGATGAAAAGGATACTCTTACAATGGTACTGTTTTATTGTCGTCTTAGAAAATTACGTAAAAAGAAAAATTTACATCGACAAAGATTTCGTTGCTGTCTTTTTTACCAAGACAAACAGTTAATTGATAAAATAAAAATAAAAAATTGTCGTGTTAAAATTGGTGCTGAAATTTCTGCTAAGTCTAAAACTCATACTCTTTGAGTAAAAGATAGTTTATAAGAATAATATTGAGTTAAAGGTATTAAAATACCTGAAGATTTTGTTAAAATTCTAGAATTACTTCAACATTTTTACAATCAGCGACATCATTAATCTTAGCAAGCAAATATAAAAACTAACGTCAACTCCATCATGGGTTATAGCAACATTAAAACATTTCCTGTTTGATTCTTTATTAGTTATGTAAATATTAATATCTTATATGAAAGCGAATAATTAATGCATTATTTATATATAGTAAATTATTAAAAGTTCTCTCTTATCAATCAAATTAGGTTATTGAATAGAAAACTAATCTAATAACTAATAACTGTTATTACTGTTATTAACTTCCTTAACCTTTACGTTCCTATTTTTATCGTCTAGTTTACTGAAATACTATTCAGTATAGAGTTATTTATCAGCATTTATCGTCAACGAATCTTTTTGTGGAATTATGCTCATTTTTAGTATATGTAGTTTTTAAGATGGGTGACGTATGCTACTAATTGATTTTATGAATGATTTTAGCAACAGAGAGATAATATGCTATGAAAAGTCTTCTTATAGGTTAATTTGAGAAACCAGATATTATTTCTTATACTTTGCATGAATGTATCCATAATAGTGAGCTGGTAGCTAATAGATACTGCTATTGAGACGCATCTCGAAGTCATTGCTACGATAACATCATAAACACTAACTTGTTTGACTACCAGCAATCCGTCATCTGTAACAGTTATTTGCCATAGCCAAACCTATAAAGGCTGGCATTGCCAATGTTGAGGTGAAAGTCTCTAAGATTAAAGAATCATAGCGCAACGGAATATGCCTCAATAACTTGGTTGCTACTTGTCTTACCTAAAGCGTAAAAATGGCGAAGAATTGCTATATCATATCCTGTATATGCGAAGTATTATCCACAGGTAATTTAATGAAAGCTATAGGGATTTTCTCAATGAATCAAATGGTTTACCTGCCCCAATACCCCAAATCAACAAACTGAAATAAAACACCTTTAAGAGTATAGGCAATGGGTACTTGCATGATTTAAGAAATACACGAAGCTATATTTATTTCTAGCCTGATGTCATATATACTCGTGCTGGTTACAGGTAAACTGATCGCTTTTACCCGCTATTAATTATTGGCCTAATTGCGCATAAATATTAAGGAGTTTATTGCGCTCGAAAATGGTTATTGAGAGCTAGAAATGAGTTGGATAAAACTTCTCAATGGCTGATGAGCGCGCCCTACTTAATCGTATCTCCCAGATTTGCTACAGAAGATAGTGATTTGTTTTGAATATAATGATAAAGATATTTCTGATCACGTAATACCAATGTTGTTTGGTATAAAATAACTGATGTGCTAATTTTATTCATAAAGATATGTAAGCGAAAGTTAAGGATGAGATATAGAAAATTTAGCTAGCAAAAAATTGCAATGCTGCCAATAAACTCCTTGATGTTTTATTGAAAAAGGAGTTTCAACGAGTACCTCCTGCAGCGATGAAGAAGTTGGAGAAAGATTGAGAAGAATGGCTCGTATTCTATATTTCCTATCAGCTTACTGGGTGTCAATAAGAACAATAATCTAATTTGAATATCGGCTTCTTCTTACAATATGAGGCTATAAAGCTACTTCTCGAAGAAGTTTAGTTTAAAAACAATCTTTTGAATGCTATTTAAGCCTCTTTCGTCTACTAAGAAAATCTAAAACTAGTAAAGAAATTTTCCTGCTGATCCTGGTGGTAAACAACGTCAAGTCAAAAGTAGAATAGAGAGGTTCACGAAGTATCAGAACGGAGAATACTTTAACTATCATATATCATATTTTCTAATAATTCTCTTTTTAAGAGAGTTGGCTATGTTACTATTGCTACTAATCTTTAATTAGTAATTTATTTATAATTGGAGTCTGGATGAAAATTATTCTTCCTGATTTTAAACAGGCTAGTATTTTAGTAATCGGCGATGTTATGTTAGATCGTTATTGGTATGGGTTAACTAATCGAATTTCGCCAGAAGCTCCCGTTCCAGTCGTTAAAGTAG
Organism: Arsenophonus sp. NC-WZS1-MAG3; assembly: GCA_052174535.1. Taxonomy (GTDB): domain Bacteria; phylum Pseudomonadota; class Gammaproteobacteria; order Enterobacterales; family Enterobacteriaceae; genus Arsenophonus. Next base: position 63,717 of record JBQMRQ010000062.1, read on the forward strand.
ATATGAAAGAAGAACGGCCTGGTGGTGCGGCTAACGTTGCTATGAATATTGCTACTTTAGGCGCTAATGTTCGTCTGATAGGGCTAACTGGTATTGATGATGATGCTAAAATATTAATTAAAAAACTCAGTCAAGCTAATGTATGTTGTGATTTTATTTCATTACCAACTCATCCTACTATTTCTAAACTAAGAATTATATCTCATAATCAACAACTTATTCGACTAGATTTTGAAGAAGGATTTGATAGTGTTGATATAAAGCCGTTATTAGATCGTATTGGGAAATCGTTATCAAGTGTTGACGTATTGATATTGTCTGATTATAGTAAAGGTGTATTAGCGCAAATTTCGCAGATCATTGCATTAGCAAATGCTGCTCAAGTTCCAGTACTTATTGATCCAAAAGGTAATGATTTTGAACGTTATCGCGGAGCTACTTTATTAACTCCAAATATGTCTGAATTTGAAGCTATTGTTGGTAAATGCAGTAGCGATAGTGAAATTAAACAAAAAGGAATGAAATTAATTTATTCCCTTAATCTCAAGGGATTGCTGATCACTCGTTCAGAAAGAGGGATGACCCTGCTGCAGCGCAAAAAACCGCCTTTACATTTACTAACTCAATCACAGGAAGTTTATGATGTTACCGGAGCCGGTGATACAGTTATTGCTGTTTTTGGAACAGCTTTAGCAACTCAACTCGATTTTTATCAAGCTTGTATTTTAGCTAATGCTGCTGCTGGAGTTGTAGTTGGAAAACTGGGTGCTTCAACTGTATCATCTGTTGAGCTGGAGAATGCCATTCATAACCGAACTGATAATGGTTTTGGTGTGATGAATGAGCAGCAACTAAAACATGCAGTTATTGCTGCTCGTAGCCGTGGCGAGAAGATTGTGATAACTAATGGTTGTTTTGATATCCTACATGCTGGTCACGTTATCTATTTAGCCAATGCACGCAAGTTAGGTGATCGCTTGATTGTCGCTGTAAATAGCGATGCTTCAACTAAACGACTAAAAGGTAATGATCGTCCTATTAATCCATTAGCTCAACGTATGAGCGTATTAGGAGCGCTAAGCTCAGTAGATTGGGTGGTTTCTTTTGAAGAGGATACTCCTGAACGTCTGATCAGTGAAATATTAATTTTAACTGATGTATTAGTCAAAGGTGGCGATTATAAGACGGAAGATATTGCTGGTAGCCAAGAGGTCTGGGCCGCAGGTGGTGAAGTTAAAGTGCTTAATTTTGAAGCAGGTCTCTCTACAACAAATATTATTAATACCATTATAAAAAATAATTAATATTTTTAGATAAAAATAAATGCCACGATAGCTGGAATATCGTGGCATTTATTATTCATTTTCATGATATAGCCTTTTTTCTAATTGTTCAATACGTTTTTCCATTTGTGCTATTTTTTCACGGGTTTGCAATAAAACTTGTATTTGAGTATCAAATTCTTCACGAGAAACTAAATTAAATTTTCCTAACTGGTACTGTAATCCTCCCTTTAACTTTTTATTAAAATCTTCACCTAAATTGCGTATTTCTTGCGGTAAAGTCTCTTTTATCTGGCGAACAACTTGTTCAATTTTTTTTACATTAACCATCACAATATCCTTCTAGATCACAAATTATAATCCATAGATCATCTAATATAGTTATTAGAAAATCTAATGTATGATTATCAGATTACATTGCACTAATACTTAGTGAATCTATTCTTTATCCTTAAATTAGACATTTTTTATCATCAATAGGATCAAGCAAATCAAAATCTCTCTAAGCTGCCTCTAGATTTCTAAGGAGACAAAACAGCTTTCAATAACCATTGAAATGGTTATTTTTCAAAGCATAGTGATTTAGGGTCAGCTTCATAGACTCATGGTAATATCACCTAAAGGTCGATATTCAAATTAGATTCATCATTCTTACTGAGAATCAGTGCACTAATGGAAAGCATAGAATGCTAGGTATTCTTCTCAATCTTTCTGCAGCTTCTTCATCGTTGCAGGATATTTATTGAAACTCATTACCAATAAAACATCAAGAAGTTTATTAGCGGTATCGCAAATCTCTGATATGACCCCCTCCACACAGCTCACTATTAATTTTAGTGCTGCATGCCTTTGTGGAAGTAATTTAGCACCAATGCTATTTGGTGTACTCAATAGGATTGGTGCTGCATGCCCGGAAATATCTTTACAATTTCATTCTAAAACTAATGGCACACTGTTCCTTCCATAGGAATTCTAGTAGATACAATTGAGTCCTGCATTGGCAGCAGGCTATTGAGGAGTTCGGCACAATTTATTTCTGACTCTCGATAAGCATCTTCAATTCTAACCAACTTCTTAGATCTTATTCATCGCCGCCAATAATGAGCAGTAGGCAAAAAACGTTAGCTTTCTAGCAATAACGATTATACTATTAGCTAAGAAAAACGTAATGCGTATATCGCTTAATTGCGTAGCCTATTATTGTCTATGCTCTTTAAGTCATTACTGTTTCAGTATGCTAATGATACTGCTAAAGAGTGATATGTGTTTTCACTGAAAATCTAAAAAATTTCGTGGAAATCAGAGGTGAAGAATACCTTGCCAGGTAGGCCATTATAGCAATTCTTAATCGCTTTTTGTACATTTCAGAAAAACAGTAATAATAAGCTGTTGAAGCATATTCCATTGTCGTTATGATTCATATCCTGACCTTAGATCACTTTAATCTCAACATACCTCATACCATCTTATTAGATAGCTATGGTAAATAACCATTACGAATTACGGATAGATCCTTAGACAAGGTGGCTATTCTGTATATTCTTTCAGAATGGCTTCGAGCTTCAATTCAACAGTAGCGTCCCTATTACCTACCCTGTCATTCAGCATTACAGATGAGCTAATGTAATGGATCAGAGATAATATCTAGTTTCCTGCATACTTATAGGTAGACTTTTCATGGTATATTATCTTTATATTATTGAAATCATTAACGTAATTAATCAGAATGGATACCGCTACCATTTTTGAAACTCATACACCAGAAATTAATATAATTCATTCAATGATATATATTAAATAATCAGCTTATTTTTCAAAATTATTTTTAATAAATTTGATGATAACAATTGATTTAAAATTATCAGAATAACTTCTCAATACTAAATTGGTTATTCTATAAATCAAAATATTATCTCATGATATATTTGTTATTGTTGATTGCTACAGAATTATATTCACGATATAGTTTACCTGTTTATCTTAGATAGGAGCAAAATTAGCAGCGGCGTTGATATTTATTCTTTTAATTTAATAATCAAGCTCGCAAGCATTTCATTATAGCAACACGTAGTGAAAATCAGCAGCTCCAGTGAAGTTCTAGAACCTACGATTATAGTTTGGATAGGAGAAAATAACGATATCTGCAGTTTTACAAACTACAAATTGTATGCAGATTTTTAAGATATTGGTTTTATTTTTATACTTCCAAGCTTACTATGGTTCTGGTAATTTACTATTTATATGATGAGGTTTTACCATGAATCAAACGTCACTTTTCACGTATGGTAATCCGATCAAACGTATAGAACGTGCTCTCGAGGCTTTACGTCAAGGTAAAGGTGTTATGGTACTTGATGACGAAGGCCGTGAAAATGAGGGTGATATTATTTTTGCTGCTGAAACTATGACAGTTGAACAGATGGCATTAACTATCCGTTATGGTAGTGGAATTGTTTGTCTTTGTATAACGGAAGAACGCCGTAAACAATTAGCATTACCTATGATGGTTAAAAAAAATTCTAGTCGATTTCAAACTGCATTTACGATCACTATCGAGGCTTCTGAAGGTGTTACAACCGGCGTATCAGCCAGTGATCGAATAATAACTATTCGTAAAGCAATTACCGATAATGCAAAACCAACCGATCTTAATCGGCCTGGGCATGTTTTTCCGTTGAGAGCTCAAGAAGGTGGTGTATTGCAGCGTCGTGGTCATACTGAAGCTACCATTGATTTAGTATCTTTAGCCGGCTTTAAGCCAGCAGGCGTTTTATGTGAGTTGACAAATGACGATGGTACCATGGCTCGTATGCCAGAAGTGCTTATCTTTGCTAGGCAACATGATATGCCGGTGATAACTATTGAAAATCTGATAACCTATCGTCAACAATTTACTAAAGAGTCGGGTTAGTAGATTAAATATTTATTTTGATGATTAAGATTTTATCTTATTTATATATTATAAATAGACTCTAGTATTGTTATACTGGAAATTGTAATTGAATAATAATTACATCTCAAGTATAAAAATGGAGGTCGATTAACTTAACTAATAAGTAAGAAAAAATAGATTCGTCAATCTAGGGTGACGTTGATTAATCGAAATAATAGTTTGTAACTATTTTATCAGAATATTAATTTTATGAGTTATTTTCAACCCTTTAATTATATAGTAAAAATAGCAAAATAATAATTATATCTTATCATCATTTTCTTATGTTGTAAAAGTTACTTTAGAATTAAATACGGATAAAAACGGGATAAATCTTGGATATTAATTGTTTATATTCTTAATTATTAATTTCTGCCGATTGATTATTTACTAGCTAACCACCAATTAATGTATAATTACTTTCAAAGTCTGATAGCAGATAAAATTATTTGCTATATAAATAATATAATGAGGTAATTTTATGTTCATTTTCGATGAAAGGAATATTTTTTCTTTTTGTGAAAGAGTAAGTTTTATTCCATACTTGTGAAATTTTGTAAATTAGAATTTCTGAAAAATAGTCAACTAAAGACTTAGGATTATTAGTAAATATTTTCTATATAAGATGAATAGTAATAATTTCTAGGCTGACTCTAACCTATCTTACTTCAGCATCGACTAATTTAGTATAAAACCTATTTAAAGTATAAATTACTAAGAATTTAATTTAAACAAGTTGCTAATAACTTAGCTGGTAAGCTCAATAAATTATTCTTTTTTTAGATAATCTTCAATTTAGATTAATATAGAAAAATTCGATGAATATTGGCTTTATGAGACATAATCTGTAGGTATTAATGGTGCTGAACAATCTTCCATTAGTAGACTTATGCTAATTTATGGTGTATGGGATTTTACCTATAGTGGGTAGATTAATTATCCTGTTAATTAATTTTATGGATAATCAACAATAGAGATATGATATCTCATAAAAAAGTCTATCCTATAGCTTATCTGCAAAACTAGATATTATCCTAAATTCTTACATGAACTTATTCGTAATTCTGACAAGGAGCTGTTAGCACCGTTGTTGAGAGTTAACTCGACTCGAAGTCACTATTTTGCAATAACATGCTAAACTAGTTCCTTGTCGACGCTAGGAAATGCTAATCGATTGTAACGGTTATTTATCATAGAGACCTATATACAGACTCCTATTGGCAATATTGAGATTAAAGTGCCTAATATTAGGGAATTTACAATTAATTTCAACATTGATAAGAGTAAATTTATATGGTTCGTCATAACAAACAACCATTAGGAATTACGGATAGATCTATAGACAAAGTGGTGTTTAAAATGCTATTACAGCATAATAGCTTCAAGCTCAGCCTCAACAGCGGTGACTATCAACTACCTCTGTTACCATTACGGATGAGTTAGTGCAATAGATCAGAAATCATATCTGGTTTCGGCATTATCTGCATAATAGACTTTTTATGCATATTACCTATATCTTATTAAAACAATTTATGAAATTAATCACCAAGATATTGCAAAAGTTTCCAAAACTACATACACAAGAAATTAGCATACTCCTTATCTGGATAGACTAAAAGTTATAGGCTGAACGATTTTCGTCACTGGAACGTTTGTATATATAAGAGTTTCAGATAAAGACTCACGCTTTAATCGCTATATACTGAAATTAAAAGTATATCATATATCAAAAAAGAGTATGATTTTTTAAATAATTAAATTTTAATTTTGAACTAATCTTTTATAGACTAAAATGGAGTTTTACTATCCAATACTGATTTGGGTAATTTTTGATTGCACAATTAAATATATTGACAAAGAGTGGATCTAAAATTCTTAACAAAATTGAAATTATAGCTTTGTAGTCCATCTTTAATAGTACCCCCCATTAAATCACACTCAACCATGCTATTCGTTTAAGAATTCCTCTTAGATGGCGCTAAAGTCAGTGTTCTATAATCAAGCTCTGTCCATGATTAGAAATTAAGTCCCTTTTTACTTTAAGAAAAGTTCAAAGAACTCTTTTTACTGCTAAAAAGAGATAAAATCACTTATTATATATTATAAGTGAAATTTTATCTAAGTATGCATTCTTTAATCTAATGTACTAATTTTAGAGATATTAACACTAAATTTGACTTAATAAGCATTCTTTTTCTATTCTATATATTCTTTCTGAGCATAATTCTATTCCCTATCTCCCCAGGCTAAACCTGTCAGCAAAAGCAGCCTATCGTCATTCAGAATAATTTGTACATATCTATAAGCAGGAATCTCCTTTTATTAGGATAGTAAAACCCTAATTTTTCTTGTTATCATCTTTATCGCCATTATACTCACTTCGGTATAATGTGTTTCATTGAAGATTCGACAAGAATCATAGTAAGATACCATCTTATATACCTCGCTAGAATATGGCTAATATATCGTTCGATTATCTATTATTGCGTCAGCATCTGTTATCAGTACTACTTCAAGTTTTTATAGTAATGATGCACAATTCCTCCTCCTCTTTCGGTAATATCGTAGTTTTAATATAAATATTAGAGTTAAGGTAACACTAGAAGATATTTGAGCTATTCTAAAAGCTCATTTTATCTTTTTATCAAAGTAAACTTTTCCAATAACCGTCCATATTATTCCTTTAGAATAACGCTACT
>JBQMRQ010000063.1:0-594 GCA_052174535.1 Arsenophonus sp. NC-WZS1-MAG3
TTAAATTATAATATTTAAATTAAAATATTAAATATGAATAATGTAAAATAATAATTTAAATAATAATGAAAAATAATAATAAAAATAAAATATTAAATATAAATATAATTTCGAAAATGTGCTGATAAATTACAATTTACTTATTAGACTTAGCACCTTAAATCTTGTAGTTTTCCGCAGCTTGTAGTATTCATGATGTTGTTTCTTCCAGATTCTGACTGCGTTCGTTGTTGTTGTTGTTGCTTCTCTATGTCCTGAAGAAGAATTCGGAGGGAGGAATTGTCGATACGTAGAGAAGTAATGTCACCGAACGCTGTCATAATCCGGAGAAACAACAACATGAAAGTATATACATAAAACAGTGTAGGCCTATCACCTTCCAGATATGTTTTTCATCTTTGATACATTAGTCTTCTTCAGTCTGGCGTATTATATACAACAAAGAGATTTGGAATTTTTTAGCAGTTTGCAGCAGTAAAATATTTCAAATAAACCGATCCAATGTACACGCTACTTCGGAAGCTTCGAACAAGGGGTAGGGCCATAGAGGGTAATATTGGGTTTGCTCAGTGCAGCGGTTAAATGGCTCAACCC
>JBQMRQ010000064.1:0-243 GCA_052174535.1 Arsenophonus sp. NC-WZS1-MAG3
TTTTCATTAATAAGCCAAGATGATCGAGTTAAATTTTTAATATTTCATTATACGACAGTAAATGATGCTCGCTCATTACAAATTTTAACTCAAGCTAAAGTAAGTGCTCATTATCTTATTCTAGAAATACCAAAAATAAGAAATGGCAAACCTATAATATTTAATCTGGTTCCTGAGAATAAAAGAGCATAGCATGCAGGATTAAGTAATTGGAACGGTAGGCTGAATCTTAATGATAGCTCC
>JBQMRQ010000065.1:0-610 GCA_052174535.1 Arsenophonus sp. NC-WZS1-MAG3
TGATCTGCACATCTACACCCGCAGCTAGATCCAGACGCATCAGAGCATCAACTGTTTTCTCAGTTGGTTCAACGATATCAACCAGACGCTTATGAGTACGAATTTCGTACTGATCACGGGCCTCTCTCTCTCTATCTCAGACCGGTATCCGCGCGCTTGTATATCTGCTTATACAATAATTTAGTAAAAACCAAGTACGAGGAGAAAAACAGAAAAAATAAAAGAAATAAGTATAAATTTTAACAAATGTGTTGTTCTGTACAGCAGTGTGGTGTTGTATAGTGTTATGACTTTGTTTAAACCGGCCGCTGCAATAATGTTGTAAATAATAAATGTATTTGTGTGCGTTTTTTTGTTCTCGTTTTTAAATTTGTTTTGTTGCGGCAGCCGAACCCACACAAGATCTTGTTGACCTTTTTTCTCTCTCTCTCGTTCGTTATTAATTTTTGTCTTCCTTTATTTAGTCTCAGTCTCACTCTCTCTTTATCTCTGTATACTTTGTTAACATCAGAGCGCGCGCGCGCGTGCAAGCAGACTTTATTATGATTTAGTCCTTGACATTTACACGTATTGTGTGTGTCCCCATCGTGTCTGAGTATGTGATTTGAAG
>JBQMRQ010000066.1:0-3305 GCA_052174535.1 Arsenophonus sp. NC-WZS1-MAG3
GGTTATGCTCATTTTTGATATATGGAGTTTCAGAAATATTGACATATACTGCTGATTAATTTCATGATTGATTTCAATAACAGAGAGATGATATGCCATGAAAAGTCTACCCTATAGCTATTCGCGAAAAAGGTATTATAGTGATCCCTTAGATAAACTCATTTCTAATATTTATCTATCATAATAATCTATAGAGATAGATATTGGCAATCTTGAGATTAAAGTACATAAAGTCTATGGATCACAGCGACAACCGAATATACTTTAATAGCAATAGCTCCTTTCTGCCGTCTTATTTGAAGCGTGTAAAAGTAGAGAGAGTTGCTACTATTCTTTGTACCTGGAAGGTAGTATCTTTACTAGTTATTTCATAAAGCTTTAGGTTTTCTCGATAAGAAAGTACATGATCTCTCTCCCAGTACCGATTAGAAAACTGGGACAGAGAATGGCTTAAAAGACAGAAATAATTGTGCTGCCTGATTTAGAAATACGCACTATGTTTATTTCTTGGCTGATGAGATATATCGTCCTGTCAGGGACGATCATTGTCTTTGCCTATTAGTTACTATTGACAGCACTACACATTAAGGTAAGGAGTTCATTGAGCTCAAAGATGCTTATAGAGAGCCAGAAGTAAACTGTGCTTAACTCTTCAATGCTCTGCGAGTACGTGATTTAACTATATTTCTAAGATTGCTACGGAGAGACTTTCTCCTTGATTTTTAGAATGCAATGGCAAAGATATTTCTGGACATATAGCACCAACGGACAATTAGCTATAAAAAATAGCTAATGTGCTAGCTTCACTTCTAAAAATATAGAAATAGAAAGTTTAATAGTAAGCTGCAGAAGATTTTGGTAGCAGAGAGTTGCGATGCCACTAATAAAACCTTTAATGTTTTATTTGCAAGGTTTTCAGCGTATTATTCGGTGATGAGGATGTTGGAGAATAATCAAAAAGAACTGCTGGCTAGAATGTTTTGTCTCCTGCCAGCAAACCGGGCGCATCCAATAAAAACAAGGAATCTGATTGTGGAATCAAGTTCATTGACAGTCAGGTTATGAACCTGACGCAAGAAATTACTGGTGGTTTAAAAACAACCTCTTCAATTGTATTTAAGTTGCTCCATTCTACTCAAAAAAGCTAGAGCTAGCTGACAAGATTTTAATCTTGAACATGGGTGATAAACAATGGCAATTTAAGGATATAAAACGGATTCACAAAGTATCAGAGTGAAACGTAACTTTACCAGTGCCATACACTAGATTTGCTAATAACTCTTAGTAGATAAAACATAGAGATATTATTTAAATTTTTGGCTAATTTTAATCATTAAAAGCTATTTATAGTACATGTTTAATAGATTTAATCAGAAATCTGGTAGGATTAATAATTAGAAAAATCTCAATGAAAATTAATCATTTTACGTGTGAATTAAGAGTCTATTATTTATTTTTCTTTCCTTGATGAAGTTTATGGTGATGAATTACAGATTATACTGCAGTTTAATGTAAAAGCTTATCTGCTAATGGATTAACACATCGGCAAAGTTTTAACAGATGATAACCTAGATGAACGTTTAGATCCTCTTAGTCTAATAAAAATTAAAACTAGTTATGTGGTGGTGAATAATTAAATCAGGTAAAATTAGCGTTAATGATTTTGTCATCCTTAAATACGATGCTTGGGTAATCGGTAATCCTGTTTTGAAAGGATCTTTTTAATGTTTTAAAATCTAAAGATATGATTTCAGTGATGGATTTAAATCGTGGTAGTGTCATTCAATCTAATAATGATGTTTGTATTGTATTGATGGATTACATCGCATGTAGTTAAACTGTTTTTATCGATCTAATAAACTAGTATATTACTTCACTAGAATTAAAATATCAATTTTAAAACCGTATACGACTTAGATTTAGAAGGTCAGTTTATTACTGCTTATGATAAAGTGGTATTAGCCCAGACATTAATTAGAGATGTACTTGATGAGTACTTTTCCATGGCGAAAAAGTAGTTTTATACTAAAATTAAGCAATTTAATCGTCATCGTTTATTGTATAACGATAACTTATGGGTGGATCTGGTTAAATAAGACTAGACCAGTATGACTTCCTATAATCTTATTATATCAGCAACAAATGGCAAGATGTGATTGATTCTTATTATGTTTGACATAACGAATGATCACATTCGTTTTACCAAAAGTGAAAAGTTGCTAAATTGGAGATTTCGTTTTTATAGCATGATTATTACTATAACGGCATATGAGCTATTTACTACTGAAAAGATATAATAATTAGTCTATGGTTTTATTAGAAAATGAAAAAGATGTAGTGATAACCATCTTGAAAGAAAGAGAATAAAACCTAAAAGCGATTATAACCTTAACTAAGATTATCTCAAAGCACTATTAAGTAAAAGTTAGGTGTATGGACAATTAATTTCTTTTTAAACGATCAGTTTAATTAATAAACATCCACTTGCAGTTAAATAAGCAATTAGAGAAAGAAGGATTCTTGAATCGATTATTGGACTATATCGTTATCACTATTGCCGCGGTTGGCAGCATGGTATTATTTAGTTAATTAACTCATTAAAATTATAAAAAGACCTACATATTTTTATAATTAATTTTATTAAAAAATAAAGTGTTAATTAAATTAGCTTTATATTCAATTAATAGTTAAAAACTAATTCAAACATAATATTATTTATCCATTAAAAATTTATTTTATGTTTACAAACAAACTTAATTGCAACATTAAATTAATCAGTATAACTCATTGAATGGGTAATTTGATCTTATATAAGAAGACCATATATAAATAGCTGAATTCCTATTTCAATGCTTGAATGTTTTTGCAGGCCAAAAGTAGTCTGTAAATTCTTTATCATTCTCTGTAAGTACCCGTTAAATAGCCATGGATATGCAAGATTAAGATACGTAAGAAGGATCAAGCATTACCGGGAGCCCTCTTGAGTTTTTATAAAAATAGATAAAAATCATAGAGAGGCACAAGATTTATGTCTACAAAAAGATAACGTCATGAATTTTTGTTTGCCATTTTCAGAAGATATTTATATCTACGCGTGCAGCCAAGCAGACACGTAGCTTTTAAACGAGTTATTAGGAAATATTGTATATAACAGTCAGGCTAGGTTCCCACTCTGATGCTCCGTAAACCTTTTTTCATTCTTAAATTTAATGTTCTTTAATAACAAAGAACTAGCCTCCTAACTCTGTGGTTGGTAATAACGTCTAATTAAAAATGAAGAATAGATTCACAAAGCATCAGCACTT
>JBQMRQ010000067.1:0-450 GCA_052174535.1 Arsenophonus sp. NC-WZS1-MAG3
TTTCTTACTTCATTACCCTAATTACCCTAGAAAAATTATTTTTGATTTCATCTGAAACTTTTTTCTTCTGAAATATTTTCTTTTTTATGGGTGTTGTTTACCTTTGATATTAAAGCTAAAAATTTATTCAATTGTTAGAGATTAAAATTTCATCTAATAAACATTAGATCATATTTAGTAATCGATGATTATTAGCAAATTTTCCGGCTTGAATAACCTCTTTGATTCCAGCAAGAAATAGCTTCTTCATTTCGTCGCATTAACAACGATTTAATTTCTTTAAATGTGCCTATAAATTATGACCTTTAATTTGATTAACTCATCATAATCGATGGCTAATTACACGATGTTGCTAATTCTTGTGCTTTCTTTCTAGAAAGATCATTTGTAAAATGATTTACAATAATTTTTGCTCTTTTCTGCATAATCATTGCGGATAATGATAAATTT
>JBQMRQ010000068.1:0-194674 GCA_052174535.1 Arsenophonus sp. NC-WZS1-MAG3
TAGAAATGAGCATAACTATTAATAGTATTTTTAATTAAAATGATGTTATTTTTAATTTTCAAAGCTAAGTATAACTAATATTAGTCATGACATAAACATAAAAAGCCAATATCTATAAATGAGTTATACTAATCATAGTATAAAACAGGTTATTTATTAGCTACTAATTTTTTAACAACTTTACCAATTAAAGCTAAGCTGCGAACAGTTTTTACACCTGCCGTTTCTAAAGTAGAAAACTTTTCATTTGCGGTACCTTTTCTACCAGAAATAATCGCACCAGCATGCCCCATACGCTTATCTTTTGGTGCTGTTATGCCGGCAATATAAGCAATAACCGGTTTTGTTATATGTTGTTTAATATAAGCAGCTGCTTCCTCCTCCGCTGTACCACCAATTTCACCAATCATAACTATAGCTTCAGTTTGAGGATCTGTCTGAAATAGTTTTAATATATCAATAAAATTTGATCCTGGAATAGGATCACCACCAATACCTACACAAGTAGATTGCCCTAATCCTGTATCAGTTATCTGCTTAACGGCTTCATAAGTTAATGTACCAGAGCGTGATACAATACCGACTTTACCCGATTTATGAATATGTCCAGGTTGGATACCAATCTTACATTCACCTGGTGTAATAATACCAGGACAGTTTGGTCCTATCATTCTTACCCAAGTTTCATCTAACTTTGCTTTTATTGTTAGCATATCTAAGATAGGGATCCCTTCTGTAATGGTAATAATCAACTTAATATCACTATTAATCGCTTCAAGGATCGAATCTTTACAGAAACGAGCAGGAACATAAATTACAGATGTGGTTGCACCTGTTGCTTTTACTGCTTCGCGTACTGTGTTAAAAATAGGCAATCCTAAATGTGTTGTTCCACCTTTACCTGGTGTTATACCGCCGACCATTTTTGTTCCATAAGCAATTGCCTGCTTTGAATGAAAAGTCCCTTGACTACCTGTGAATCCTTGACAAATAACTTTAGTATTTTTATCAATTAAAATTGACATTATTTATTTCACCTTCGCGGCTGCTACTGCTTTTTCTACCGCATCAGTCAAACTAGTTGCGACAGTGATCTTTAAGCTACTAGCTGTTAGCTTTTGCGCACCTAGCTCAGCATTATTTCCTTCAAGACGAATAATAATCGGAACTTTTTCCCCAATTCCTTTAACTACTCCAATGATACCATCAGCAATTAAATCGCAGCGAACAATGCCACCAAAAATATTAACCAAAACAGCTCTAATATTTTTATCAAAAAAAATAATTTTAAATGCTTCTGTTATACGTTCTTTAGTCGCACAACCACCGACATCAAGAAAATTAGCTGGAGTTCCGCCGTATAACTTCACCATATCCATGGTTCCCATGGCTAAACCAGCACCATTAACCATACAACCTATATTCCCATCTAAAGCAATATAGTTTAATTTCCATTCCAATGCATAAGCTTCACAAGGATCTTCCTGAGAAATATCACGCATCTTTTGTAATTTTACTTGGCGGTATAGTGCATTACTATCAATACTAAGCTTTCCATCCAGACAGATTAAATCCCCTTGCTTAGTAATGACGAGAGGATTAATCTCAATTAAAACCAGATCACACTCGAGAAAAATTGTCGCTAATCCGATAAATATTTTAGTAAACTGCTCAACTTGTTTACCGCTCAAACATAATTTAAAAGCAAGCTCACGTCCTTGATAAGGCATAGGACCCGTTAAAGGGTCAATAATAGTTTTATGAATAAGTTCAGGTGTTTGTTCTGCAACTTTTTCAATTTCAACCCCACCTTCAGTTGAAGCAATAAAGACAATTCGACGAATAGCACAATCTATTACCGCACCTAAATAAAGCTCTTTATCAATATCCGTTGCGGATTCTACTAAAATTTGATTAACAGGCTGTCCATAAGCATCAGTTTGGTAAGTTACTAAGCGTTTTCCTAACCAATTTTCAGCAAATAGGCGGACTTCATCTCGATTACTAACAACTTTTATACCACCTGATTTACCTCTGCCACCAGCATGTACCTGACACTTTGCAATCCAAGGGCTAGCGCCCAATTTTACGGTAGCATCTTCTGCTTTTTTAACTGTTTTACAAACATAACCTGTAGGCACTGGCAAACCATAACGAATAAATAGCTGTTTTACTTGATATTCATGTAAGTTCATAATATTCTATCCATAATTTAACCTGACAGGAAATATAACAAGTCTCTATATATTTTTATTTAAACATTGGTTAATAAAAATTAACCAACTTTTATTCTAAACTAAATAAGTAACTTCACTATAGATTGATTATCTAAATGTCTAACAATAAACGAGCTGGATCTTCCAACATATCCTTTATTGTCACCAAAAATCTAACTGATTCACGTCCATCAATTAAACGGTGATCATAAGATAGCGCTAAATACATCATTGGTAAAATTTTGATTTTACCATCAACCGCCATCGGCCTATCTTTGATAGCATGCATACCTAAAATTGCACTTTGCGGAGGATTAATAATTGGAGTTGACATTAAAGAGCCAAAAATCCCACCGTTAGTAATAGTAAAATTTCCACCTGTCAATTCTTTAATCGTTAATTTGCCGTCACGTCCTTTAACTGCTAACTTTTTAATACGCTTTTCAATTTCAGCCATGCTAAGCGCATCTACATCACGTAATACTGGGGTAACTAAACCTCTAGGAATAGAAACAGCGATACTGATATCAAAATAACTATAATAAATCACATCTGAACCATCAATTGATGCATTTACTTCAGGATAACGTTTTAAAGCTTCAACAACTGCTTTTACATAGAAAGACATAAAACCTAAGTGAACACCATGTCGATTTTCGAAACTTTTACCATAATATTTTCGCAAATCAAAAACAGGCTTCATATTAACTTCATTAAAGGTAGTCAACATGGTAGCACTGTTTTTTACTTCCAGTAAACGTTCTGCGATACGTTTACGTAAACGCGTCATTGGTATACGTTTCTCTCTTCGATGAGAAGATGTTGATGATGTCGTTGTATACATGTCACTCTGTTGCTTAATTGATATATTTTCGCTTGGTATTGATTGATTTTTAATATATTTTTCAATATCATCATCAATTGTACACCCTTCTATACCGCTACCTTTAATATTGGCTGGATTTAAGTTATGTTCTTCAATTAAACGACAGACATCAGATGTTAATACATTATTACTCTTTTTATTAAGACTAGCAGTCTGATGTTTAGCTGTTAATGACTCTGCAGTTTCTTTTACCTCAGTCGAAATTCCGGTGCTCTCACTAAGATATAAGCGACCTAATAATTGTTTAGATAGAACAGTAGAACCCTCTTCTTCCAAAATTGATTCTAAAATACCTGAATCTGTTGCTGATACCTCGAGTACAACCTTATCCGTTTCAATTTCTACTAATACTTCATCACGCTCTACTTGATCACCTGGTTTCTTGTGCCAAGTTACAACTGTAGCATCTGCAACAGATTCAGGAAGATCAGGAACAAAAATTTCTATTCTACTCATTTTCTATCCTTTAATTTTTTATTTTTAGTGCATTATCAACCAGTGCTTTTTGCTGTTCTTGATGAATAGACGCGTAGCCTACGGCAGGTGAAGCAGATGCAGGGCGCCCAGCATAGCTTAATAATGAACCTTTCGGAATTGCATTTCGAATATTATGCTGACTGCAGTACCATGCACCCTGATTAAGAGGTTCCTCTTGACACCAAACAAAGTCGCGAACATGGGCATAAGGCTTCAACGTAGTTTCTAAAACTTTATGGGGAAATGGATATAATTGTTCAATACGAACAATAGCAAGATTTTTTTGTTTGTTTTCACGACGTTGATCTAGTAAATCATAATAAACTTTACCTGAACATAAAACGAGACGTTTAACTTTTTTAGGATCTATTGGATCAACTTCACTAATTACAAGCTGGAATTCACTATTAGCTAACTCATTCAAACTAGAAACTACAAGAGGATGACGCAGTAATGATTTTGGTGACATAACAATCAATGGACGTCGCATGTTACGCAATATCTGGCGACGGAGCATATGATAAATTTGAGCTGGAGTAGACGGAATACAGATTTCCATATTTTGTTCCGCACACAATTGTAAATAACGCTCTAAACGGGCAGAGGAGTGCTCTGGACCTTGTCCCTCATAACCATGAGGTAACAGCATGACTAATCCACACATACGTCCCCATTTCTGTTCACCTGAACTAATAAACTGATCAATAACTACTTGTGCCACATTAGCAAAATCACCAAATTGAGCTTCCCAAATAGTCAAAACCCGTGGCTCCGCTGATGCATAACCATATTCAAAGGCAAGTACTGCTTCTTCAGATAAAACTGAATCCCAAACATCAAAAGTTCCTTGATTTTTACGTATATTAGCTAGAGGGATATAAACTGAACCATTAGTTTGATTATGAATAACCGCATGACGATGGAAAAAAGTACCTCGGCCTGCATCTTCACCTGATAAACGGACCTGTATCCCTTCATCAACTAATGTTGCATAAGCTAAAGTTTCTGCTCCTCCCCAATCAAACAATTTTTTACCATTTGCCATTTCCAGACGGTCACTATAAATTTTTTTAACCAGAGGATGCATGACAATCTCTGGAGGAATAGTACTTAACCGTTTAGCTAAATCTTGTAGTCGTTTTTTTTTAACTTTAGTAGGGTAAGCATCATTCCACTCATGATTTAAATAAGATTTCCAAACTGAATAGTTAGTTTCCATTGGTCGCCATTCATTAACGACACAATCACCGTGATCTAATTTATCACGATAAAGATTAATCATTTCTGTTACTTCATTGGTAGTAACTATTTTTTCCGCTATCAATTTATCCGCGTAAATTTTACGCGGCGTAGCATGTTTTTTTATTTTTTCATACATAATTGGCTGTGTAACACTCGGGTCATCCGCTTCATTATGACCATGGCGACGATAACAAACTAAATCAATAACTACATCACGTTTAAATTTATTACGAAAATCTAATGCCAGTCGACTAACAAAAGCAACCGCTTCTGGATCATCCCCATTAACATGAAAAATAGGTGCTTGCACCATTTTCATAATATCAGTGCAATATTGTGTTGAACGTATATCTTTAGGATTGGATGTGGTAAAACCTATCTGGTTATTAACCACGATACGCACTGTAGCGCCAACCTCATAACCACGTACCTGAGACATATTCAACATTTCCTGAACAACTCCCTGTCCTGTTACTGCTGCATCACCATGGATAGTAATGGGTAATACCATATTACTATGACATTTATTTAAACGATCACGACGAGCACGAACAGAACCAATTACTACTGGATTAACTATTTCTAAATGTGATGGATTAAAAGCTAAAACTAAATGAACTAAAGCACCTTCTGTTTTAAAATTAGAAGAAAAACCCTGATGATATTTAACATCACCAGTACCTAAATGATCTTTATGTTTACCAGAAAACTCATTAAATAGCTCTTTTGGTTTCTTACCTAAAATGTTAATTAGAACATTTAATCGCCCACGATGAGCCATTCCAAATACAACTTCATGCGTATTCTGTTTGCCTGCATAACGGATTAAATCATTTAACATCGGAATAAGCGAATCGCCACCTTCTAGAGAAAAACGTTTTGTGCCAGGAAATTTTATTCCAAGATAGTACTCTAATCCTTCAGCAGCGGTTAATTCTAATAAGAACCGGATCTTTTCTTGTTTGCTAAATTGCTCATTAACCGACGTTCTGAGTTCTAGGCGCTGTTGGATCCAGTATTTCTCTTCAGAATTAGTAATATGCATATATTCTGCACCAATTGAAGCACAATAAATACGTTTTAATGCAGCATATAACTCACTTAATTTCATTCTTTCCTGGTCAATACTAAAAGAACCAACATTAAAGTTTTTTTCAAAATCAGCAGCAGTTAAATCATAAAATGCAGGATCCAAATCTGAAAGCATTTCTTGTTTCAATAACTCTAATGGATCAAGATTAGCATTTTGATATCCTTTAAAACGAAATGCATTTATCAGTTGAAGAACTTTAACTTGCTTCACATCTAAAAACGGATCAGTAACTGAAGTTTGATAACATGTAGAATCCTTTGCTAAGGAACTAAAATATTTACGTATTTGAGAATGAGTATATTTAGCGTTGAAGTTTGTACCTGGTAGTTTATTAAAAAAGTCTCGCCAGTCTACATTAACGGAATTAGGGTTGATTAAGTATTCTTCATAAATCTGTTCAATATAAGACTGATTTGCATCAGTTAAAAAACTTAAATCTAGCCAGTCCTTCATTATAGCATTGTGCATTGTGATCCCTTTAGGCTTTAATTTTCGTCGTAGTTAACAGTATCACTTTTATATATAGATGCTTTTCAATAAAGATTCTTTGAATGTATTTTATTCACGATTATCAATAAAGCAAAACTTTATTAAGTTTTCCTTATTATAGGAGCCTTTAAAAAACTTGTAGCCGATTTTTAAAGGCTCTTATTGTAATTTTAACTACACAAAATAAATATTAATTTAAAATAATAGTTTTCTGTTTTTTATTTTTCGTAATATTTTAATTTATAATATTTTAATTACAGAAATTTTTGCTAAATCTAGCAACTATGTTTTAATAACATCAATTTTAGTATCCCGATTTATCAATTAAAAATAATAAGTAGCTAATAAACCCCCATGGTTAATAAATTTATTCGGATTTCAGCAAAATTTTAGATATGAGGTTAACATCAAGCAGAAAGAATACACTCAAATAAACAATCCAATTTTTCTAGTTATGCGGGAGTTTTGTAAATACTCATAATTAAGTAAATTATTGTCATAATTAATAATAAGAAGAATTTTATACTGAGTATAAATTGGGTAATGTCAAGAACTAAATCTCGAATAACTGGTAAGTCTAGCAAGGGGGGATTCTGAACAACAACCTTTTTTATCACAACATAAATTTAAAATAGTGTAATACAGACCAATCTATTTTTACTATTCATATTTAATCCATCAGGAGCATAAATATTTTTACTACAAAGCAATAAAAATTATAAAGTAAGATCTTTTCTTTTAGTTGCATTTAAAACATCCAGCAACATCACATGTCACGCTTTTCACTGACATCTAAACTTGCAGTCTCGTATACATAGCATATTATCTACGTCTGGATTATAACAATAAATAGAAATTTTATTTTTATAATCTAATTTCTCCGCAATACTATTAACAACGAATTAATAAGTACATATTTTAGATAGGAAAGGATCACGTAACTGCAGATTGCATATTAACTGCTTGACGAGTCATAGTCATAGTTATATACTATGGAATATATTGCGTATAACCATAGGCAATTTATATGATTACGATCAGGGTGGTTAAAAGCGACTATATGCTTCGACTTTCAGTACTAAATTTGCAACTTCTACTGTTGCAAAGGCCACTTCTATTAAATTATATAACTCTATATATTTAATGCGTTTAATGTTAAATTCACATGAAGCATAATCCAAAAAGACATTTTCAAGCGTCAGGAATTACTTTAATTATTCTAAAGGCTTTAGCCATCAATATAGCCTTTACAGAAAATAGAAAATTATGTTGAATACAATCTTGTAATCCTTTACATATTTCCAGTTGATTTTTACTACTATGTGTATTATCAGCTATTATTAGCAAAGGTTGTTGCTTTGCTTGTAGAGCAATTCGTAACCGACTTTATATTTAAATTATTGTAGTTTCAAACAATCTTCTTCAGCTAGATAATTCGATAAATAAAAGACTCTATGCCATGGATATTTACTCAGACATCTTTTAATTGGTTAAAATAACTATTCGTATTTTAAACATAGAATTTCTTACCAATAACTTTCTGAGCATACATCTAATTAGATAATTGTGATTAATTTCATGCTTACTGGCAAAAGTTTAGTACTATTTAGCTCCATCTAAGCATAAGGATAGACTCTCTATAGATAGAGATGATTGGCTCAAGAAAATAGCTAACATACTCTATATTAAACTCTTCAAGAATCTTATCGGTTATAATGACTCCTGTCAGATCTCTGCTGATTAAGGCCACGCGATTTGTTTTTCTTTTTATCTCCTCATCTCCCACGTTTTTTGGCTTTTCTATAATGGAAAGTAACATCTCTATTTTAGAGATTAAAAAAAATATTTCGTTAGCTTTAATAATATTACTTAAGCACTTATATTAGCTGTTGCTACTAAAGCAAATAAATGACGATGTCCATATAAATACTATTTTAAATCAATATCTGTTTCTTTTGTTGACTCCCAGTAAAGTTAGACTATTCAAGATACATGATAAATAATTAAACCATTTATCCTTCTAATGTAAAAAAGTTATTTTATCTACTAACTGAATGACTTACGAGATACATTTTTAAGAAGAGGTAGATATCTAGCCGTTCATTAATACAATCTCGTTTTACCCTTTACCAATAGTAAGTTCGGAGATGCCTTAACGCTTAAAAAAGTAGACCAAAGCTTTTTACTAGTTTAAAGAACAGCCCTGATTTTAGGTGTTCTAGTTACTTGGCAATGAAAATTCTAATGATCATGATATTTCCCCCAACTATATCCTTAAGTAATCATATTGCATAAATATGGCTGTCTGCAACAAAGATCTAATAATGATACAGAACTAAACAGTTGAATAGATATTTCATTAGGCTAGAGTTTTATTTTAATTTAACTTAATTATTATCTTCTTACTAGCTAATAATTCTTTTCACGTTAGGATTGAAAATAACTTAGAATTAACTTCAACATCAATCCATAAGCAGGGAGAAAAAATAACAAACAAATAAATAATTTGAAGCTATAATCAACTAAAGCAATTTCTATCCAATTTGTCGCCATAAAAAGATTAGTGCTGTGATAAAATGCAATAAAAAAGAAAGCAACTGTATCCAATAAATTACCAAAAAACATTGCAGCAGTCGGTGCAATTCACCAACGACGATGATTACGTAATTTATTTAATACGAAAATATCCATAATTTGACCTAAGCCGTAAGCTATAAAGCTTGCCAGCGCAATCCGGATAAAAAATAAATTAAATTTGTTTAGGATAACAAACCCTTGCCATTGTCCTTGATAAAAAAATGCTGAAAGAATGTAGGAGATAGAAAAAGCTGGAAGCATAGTAGTAGCAATAATCCGTCGAGCTAAAGAAGCACCATAAATACGTACACTTAGATCTGTTGCTAAAAAAATAAAAGGGAAAGTAAATGCTCCCCATGTAGTATGAAAGCCAAATATGGTAATTGGTAGTTGTAGCAAATAATTACTGGAAGTAATAATCAAAACATGAAAAAAGGAAAGCCAGATGAGTGCTTTGATACGCTGTTGTAACATCAATTCGAACATATTATACCTTTTTTGTTAAATGGAGTAAGAAAGCCCATAATAATTAAATTTATACGATCGATACATTCTTACACTTGAGATAAAATAAAAAAATTAATAGAAAATTTCTATTTTTTAATTTATTTAAAAAATAATCAATGACTTTATTATATTTAGAATATAATTCTAACCTATTATTAGGTATGCTTTAAATAAAACACCTATGTCAAATATTTTTACTAGCCCTAATCAAATCCTTGATATTAAAGGATTACGTTGTCCTGAGCCAATTATGATGATAAGAAAAATGGTTCGTAAGATGATTAAAGGTGAAACGTTATTAATTATTGCAGATGATCCGGCTACAATCCGTGATATTCCTGCCTTTTGCCGTTTTATGGAATATAAATTGCTAGCTAAAGAGATCCAAAAATGTCCCTATCGTTATTTAATTCACAAAAAAAATAATTAACACTAAAAACTAACGCCAGTGTTAAACACAATAGTATTTTGGAAAAAAGAGATTATAGAACTATGCCTTTTTTATCAAAAAATAATATTTAATAAAATATTTATTCTATGCTAGCTAGTCGTTTAATAAACGAAGTGAATTTACGGTAACTAATGCAAGTGCCACAGAAATCCGCTAAAATAGCTATCCATAAACCAGTTTATCCCTAATAAACTGGTCATTAAGAAGCGCTTTTAGTCCTAAGGCGATAAGTAATATTTTAATGAATATTAGCTCTTATTATTGTTATTTGTAACAAGATAATATATTCTCAACTAATCAAGTTAATTGATTATAAGTCAATACCCCCATTAACGGTTTTAATAGCAACATTCGTTTCATTTTCCATGGAAATTACCAACATTTATAGCTTTCATTGTATAATCATCATTAATGCCATTTATATTCATTGAATACGCTCAGTTTTACTGAATGCTATTGCTATAATGGCATTGACCTTTATCTTAATGTAATACTTTGTCGATAATATAAACAAATTTTTTGTGAAATTTATTTAACTACCACTGAATCATCACTATTTAATGTGATAGTTTAATACTCAGTTTTGAGTTAATTTACGACACAAATAGCATCTGAGCATAATATTATCTTATATAGCAAAAAATGCCAAGTAGCTCACTATCAAGTAATACACCAATGCTTTGTCTTACTTTTTAAGTACTTTTACTGTTTCTTGTCATTGCATGGTTAACATATCCTTAGAAAATTTATTTGTTGCTGATATCAGAATATATTTACCTGTCAAATAACCTTTCATCCTTAATACCGGTCAATGCTTTATAATTTTAAATTGCTTAAATATTAATTTTAATGCTTACTTTTTGGCAAAATCAATTTGCCTACTATTACTATAAGGATGGCATAATTTAATTTTGACTGAAGCAATAAATTACAATAGCGTTTCTTGAATAATTTGAACTTAATTGTTTCAAAGCTGCGCTACCTTTAATAAGGTGCTACTATTAAGGAGATTTTTTCTGCTAGAGCGGAAATAATTAGCACTGGAATAGAAGTAACTAAAGTGCAAAAGTAATCGATTAACAAAATAAAGTGGTTAGCCACAATAGATCCCCATATGTCTTAAATTTGGAGAAAATAATGGTCTAATAATGATCAATATCTTAACTTATATAATAAGTAGCGTATTGTTTTTGCCTAAAATAAATAATAAAACATTCAAATAGGGAAGAAGGCGAACGGTTTAGCTTCCTTAATTAATATGATAATCGATATATCGCATTTTAATCTTGTTCGAATGTCAGTTTTATTTGTATAGGTGATCGATAAAAAGTGCGCTGAGTGATATTTTTCATCTATTTTCTTTAAATAGGGATTGATTCACCGGTTAGTGTGATCATTAAAACTAGCAAATTTATTCAGTAATTCAGCATCGGTAGGTAAAAAGAGGATATCAGGAATGATTTTAAGCATATTGATTAGTTACGATAATATTGAGATAAGGACAATTAGTCCTACATCACTTTTAATTATCTCTGCTGTTCAGGAATAAGCATCATCAAACTACTAATGACTTAGTATATGCATACAGTGGCATATACCTATAATCTTACTCCTAACAAAAACAACGCATCAATTCTACTTCTTCGCTGGCATTAATGAATAATACATCTTGCAGCAAAACTCATTAATTTTCTATTGAAAAAAGTGCCTGAGCATATTAGCTACATCTATCTGATAGTAATCAGATAGAGCTAATGCAATTTTATTAAAATAAAAGCAATCTCCTTTCTTCATATCAATGAAGAAGATTTCAAAACTGATTAACATAAATATTATAATAACTATATATTTATATTTAATAAATTGATTATTACCCTCTCATTTACAGGTAAATGAATTATTTTAGATTATATATTTTAGAAATAACTTCTTACGCGTAGCTTTTTAGTAGCATTATCACGAACAGAAACATCGATAATCAATTATTTTTGATAAAAATACTTTTAATTATTTGACATGATTGATCTTACTAAGAGTTATTTTAACTGTATGCAGGTGGCTAACAGAGCCAATACCTCTAGTAATCCAATTGAAGCATACCTTTTCTTTTAAAATCAAAGCATTAATTTACTCGGATGTAAGTAAATATTCAATTACACAATTATATTTATTGATGGTATCGCATACTTGCTTATCAGAAAATCAGTATTATTCTTTGTAGAAGAATACTCTTCATCAGCACTATATTACCGATAATAATACGATTTTTTTTGCTATTTTATGGCCACTAACTTTTTTTTATCTCTCCAGCGACATTATTTATAGAACAAGATTGTTCAGTATGATTATATTGTTGATGGGAGGCGAAATGTGAACCACATTGCATCCCGTTTTTAATTCACTTACTTAAAATTTTATTTTTGTGATCTAATTTATACATTAGAGTAATTCTAAAGTCAATAATAAAGAAGAGTTTTTGATAAAAAAACTATTTAGCTAAAAATAGTTATCAACTTAACTTATAAAAACTGAGCGTACAATAAAAAATTGATTAATAAAATAGCAAACGGTAATTGTCACTTTAGCAGCTTTAAATAAATAACAAAAGTTAGCAACAAACTAAAATACTATTGACAATAATAAAATAAAAATGAGCCTTTCATAATAGAGAAATTATGTTCTCTTGCTAGCTGAATATTCTTCATCTACTATCTATGCATAATAAATAGTATTATTAATAGAAAAATAGCAGGTGTGTACGCCTCCTAATCTAAGAGGAGGGTAGATCATTATTAATATATTAACACTGAGGATCAATAAGATTATTAGTAATGAAAAGTAAAAAGTAAAATTTATCTACATTTCAAAACAAATGGTATAAAGTAGTAAATTAAAAACTAATAAAATAGCGAGTAATAAACGTTAATTGAAAAGTAATTATCAGATACCAGCAATTAACATAATTAAATAGATCCGCTATGATCAAGATATTCAGCAGCATCAATAATATCAGCACTCAAGTTAAAATAATAAGAATTTATAGCATAATTTGCTCAAAAACTAGCACATTGCCATTCTAAATAGCGATAAATAACATCAATATGGGGACCCCTACCAGAAAATAATATAGCAAAAAGAAATGGCCAACTAATTATGATTTCTATACGAATAAATTCCGTTTTCAAAATTTCCATGATTTTAACGGATAGGTTGTAAGCTTTATATTCGACCTTATTGCAGGCAATCCTGCTGCAGCCTCGATGAGATTTGCTGATTTACACCTTATTTCATCCGTGAACTCTAGTTCATAAAATTATTCAGGTTTAGTGAATTTACTGTCTTATCCGTCATTACCATCATTACAGGCGCTCACGCAATCTTTCAGTATTAATCTTTTTTAGAGATCACATTTATCAGCAAATCAGCAACAGATTTTAGTAAGGTTTAAATGCTGAGATAATTTTATTGAAAATCTAATCATGTGCATCTATCGCTCATACTATCTAAGCTAGTTTTATTATATATCATAATTATATTGCGATTTGAATTAGCCATAGGAGCTTCAGCTCGATAATCCATTTTTAACTTTCTCATAACCATTAATATTGCTTACCTCTTGCTCGTAAATAAAAAGTTCTCATCTAAGTATCACTACTCTTAATTTAAAATTTATCCTCATTTATGATATATGGGATTTGCCTATGGCATATATTTTCTAATTGATTTTGTAAATGATATCAATAACAGAAAAGTTATATACCATGAATTTACCCTATAGATATCCGCAAAACTAGATATTATCTATGATCTCTTTCATAAACTCATTTATAAATGGCTTACCAGGGAGCTGATAGCACTAATGTTGAGGATAAGGTTAAAACCCATACTGTGATAATATCCTCAACGTTACCTTTCTATAAGCCCAGTAAAACGGTTATGTACTACATCAACCAAACTGTAGAGACTGATATGGTAATGTTAAGATTAAAATGTCTAAGGTCAGTGGGATCACAGTGACAACTAAATCGTACAAAAGCATCGAAAAGTTATCTTACCATGATCTATTGGAAAAGTATCTCCGCTAATGATTTTCAGAAAATTCTTTAGGCTTCTCGATAGGAAGTGGATATGATCTATTTGCCAAGTACCATCATCAGCAGATTAAAACAATAATACTTAAAGAGCATAAGGACAATAGTGCGCCTACGTGATTTAAGCGATACCGATAACGTTTATTTCTTGACTAAAGGCATATGTCCCGCGTTCTATCAGGTATACTGATTGCCTTTGCCTAGTATAAGTTATTATTAAAATTACTGCGCATAGATATAAGGAGCTCATTGTAGTCGACGATGGTTATTAAAAACTGGGCCAAACTTCTAGATAACCGCATAAGCACGATTTAGATTCATCTCTAGCCTTAACTATTGTAGACAATAGTTCCATTGATTTTGAATATAATGAAAAAGATATTCCCGGATATGTAGCACAAATCCTATTGAGTATACAAAACAGCTGATGTTTTAGCTTTATTTTCTTAAAGGAATGCACCGAAAGTTAAGGATGAACTGAGGGAAGCCCTTAACTAGTAAGAGAGCCAGAATTCTGCTAATAAATCCATTGATATTTTATTGCAAAATTTTTAGCGTATTCTGGAGTGATAAAGAAGTTGGAGAAAGAGCGAGAAGAGCTGCTGGCATTCTCCATGCCTTCGCTCAGTCTATTTAGTATCATTAAGAACGATAAATCTGATTAAATCGCCTTTTTCGACAGTGAGACTATGAAGCTGAAACGAAAAGAACTTCAGCTCAAACAGCCCTTTTAATACTATTTAAACTAAGCTCCTTCTACCATTCGTCTGCTCAGAAAAACTAGAATCGGGCTAATAGGATTTAAGCTACTGATTCTAATGATAAAGAACGTTTAATTTTAAGATAGAAAACAGATTTACGAAGCATTAGAATAAAACGTAGCCACTAACGTCATACATCAGATTTTCTGATAACTTTGCAATAAGTGTGAAATTCTAAATTCACTATAATAGTTAAAAAGTATGTTAGAAACATGTACCATCCTCAGTATAACGATAAACAGAATGATTACTTAATTAGTTTAAAAGTGTTAAAAGGATCTATAAATACAGTAATTCAGCTTTATTGCTAATATGCAAACTTAATGATTGCATTGAAGTTTTGTGATATTTGTAGTAATTCAGTTAATAACCTTTACTCTGCTGCATAAGTCATTTCAATGCATAAGTGTTTATCTCAGAATTATTACATAGACTTTCGTTGCACACCTATATTCATGGAAAATTAATACTAAGGTTATATAGTTGAGGGAACAAGATATCATGATCATAAAAGAGTTTTAACCATCATCAAGCAACTAAAACGTTTAAAATCAGAGCTACTTTTAAGCCAATAAAGACCCTACATTTACTTTTACTAAGATTTACAGTATAAAGTTATTCTTACTAACGAACAAAAATGAGATGATACTGATAATTTCCTATGTTGTGGTAAGGTTGTTGATAGAAATTCCTTATACTGTATAAAAGATTTTTACTACAGAGATAGTCATAAAAAGCAAAGCAAGTTATACAGATCAGAGATACTCTTTTCTCACTCTCTGCTAACATAAAGCTGCATCTTATTAGTTGATTCAACGACAATCTAATGATATCGATTCATGTATTGAAGCAACTGGCTCTGCTTTATTCTGCTCATATTATTACAGTAATGATGTAACTGCTGAAGAGATTTATTATGGTTATAGCGATATTATTTTAAAATCTCCGAATTCCAGGAAATTGTTTAACAAACATACTTACTGAGAAGTCCTCTGGCGAGAATATATCACAAGAATAAATAGTTTAGGTTATCTACAAATATATATTGAATATCTTGATTTTACGAAAGTTAGCAAAACAAACAAGGATTCATTTAAAAGCAGCATTTAGATTGTATTACTATTTATTTAACTTCATTAGTGATATCTAACTTAAATGTACTAAGTACATTTTAAAATCAATAAAATATTTTTCCATGAATTCTTTAAATAGAAGTGTTACATTCCATATAGAAAAACTAGAAAACGCGAGAGGAGAGAAGATAAAAAGAAAAAAGGAATCGCGCTCTCAATTAATCACCCGAGATCGAAAGAGATCATCTGATGAATAATATTTTTGAAAAGTTTAATGCAGAGTGTCTTGGTTGTTTTTTGATCTTATCGTTGATAAAGAATCAATCTTTTACTTAGATGTAAAAAAATCGTACGAAATCTTTACCAAGAAACATGAAATTTATCATAACCGCCTAATAAGGTTAGATAACCAGAGAATTTGGTAAGAATTTTATATTAAAATATGAAATTATATTAGCAGATTTAAAAGGATGGCTAAGTTATAATGATGTAAGGTAGTTTTATTTACTAAATTGTCTAACTTGGGAAAGATTATTTGAACTAATAAAAATTAAATATAGATGTGTCTACAAATTACTTTATGAGCAAAGCAAGAACCTTGCCAACATGGCCAAATAATCATAGCTATTATTTCACAGCATCTACTGATGAGATACTGTGCCACTCAGTAAACCGTAGTCCCTTTTTTTATAAAACATCTCTTCCTCTTAACGATCTGCTGCCAATCATACACGAATTCCTAACCCCCGTAATCTCGATCTGCTCCTGGATCATTAGTTTATGCTGGCACAAGTAGAAATTTGCGTGAAATGAGGCAGAAAGTACCAAGCTGAAGCATAAAACATTTAAAATCTACGAGAGAGTAGGTTTGCACGTAGATATGAAATATTTTCCGAAAATTTTAAATGAAACTTCACGCTACTATCTTTTCCTAGGTATAGTATAGATCGCACTACTTGATGGATTTATTTGTCTTTATAAGGTAAAAGCCGCGGTTAATTTTCGACGTTTTTATGTAATCTTAACCGAACATTTCTCATGCTTATTTATCGTACCTATAGATAATAGGAAATAATTTACAGACTGCCTTTTTAATCTGTAAAAATATTTAATTACCGAAAAATAGGAATTCGATTATTGTTTATGTATAGAGTTTGCTATAGCACACTAACTTATCCCGATGATGCATACTAAAATAAAATGACATGATCAAACGATTTAATGAGCTTATGCAAGATGGACTATAAAACCATCATTTAATTCTTCTCAATAGCATTGAGATGACTCTGCATCAATATTATTAGCTGTATAATCATAGATTATTCCAATCAATATTGGGTTATAAAACTCCTTTGCAGTTTACGAAAGCTTTGCTCAAAGTTAAACTTAAATTATTCAATAAAACCATATTATCTTTCGGGATTATAACACTTAAAATTATATAGACCAAAATAACTACAATAAGAGCTTCAATAAAAAATGTCTGTAGTCCGCTAATTTAGCTTTTCGAATAAGTAGAAAACGCTCGCAGTAAATAAGCTTTCTAATAAATCACGTAATATTATGATGTACTTTCTCATAATCTAAAAATAGTTTGAAGTATAACCAATAAACAGGAGCAACAGTGACGAAGCGCCTCTTCTCAATCCATTTTATATAATAATGTAAGCAGTATATTTTCTATAAAAATGGGCAATAACTAAAAATAATGGTAATTGCTGGATTTTTAATTACACTTCTAAAATATCTGCCGTAAGCTAAATTAGCTAAAGATTCCCACATACCAATTTCCTAAATAATACTATTTCCATAAGCCTAGTTGTGCATCTACAATACGAACACAGGCAGCAAGGAAACTCAGAAAAAAGAAATCAAGCAAGATAATGGTAAAGTTTAAAGATACATTGATTTGTTAGCGTTACTAAAATAATCTTATGGCTATGTTGGCAAAGATCATTATTAGAAATCTCTTATACTATATGAAAAATTTTTGCTACATCGATTAACACTAAAAGCAAACAGTCATACAGATAAAAGAGACTTTTTACTCTCTGTTAATATAAAATTGCATCTCATTAATTAGACTAGGTGACAATCTAATAGATGATGTAAATTCATGCATTGAGCAACTCATTCCACTTTTATCCCACCCATATTATTACCATGAATATGGTTATACACTTGAAGGATATTCATTATAATTAGTAATATTGTTATAAACTTTTCGATTGCAGAAAAACATTTAATGATCTTAATGAAAAGTCTACTATGACAAAACTATATCAAAACATAGCGCAATATGATCTGAATAACGAAGTTGCATTATTTCGAGGATATGTATGATCTAAATACTATTTTATATTCTGCGATATGTTAATTTTTAGAAATTTAGCCAGCTGCTCGAAATAAATTTTCTAGAAATTAAATCGAGTAAATCATAAAGATAGCACGCGGCTTTATATAGTACACTACCTGTTTATCTGAAGCACTTTATGATCTTCCTCTTGAAATTAAGAATAATAGATTAACTAAATTTTTATGACACATCAAAGAGGTGAGCTATACAGCAATACTGTCCAACTCTTGGTCACCAATTTTTCTAGACAGAAGTAATTATCCCGTCTCTCTAGTCAAAATTATCTGGATTTTGAATAACTCCCCAGGCGATGCTGATGACACTAGATATAATTCCATTAAGGAAAGTAATGACTGAATATGCTTGCTAATGAATTTATCACCTATAGTGACTAGTTATAATTCTCGTTTTTGTAAACTTGTCTATTTATAGAGCGAATATTTATCTGCATCATTTATGTCGTGGAGATCTCTCCAAGACGGTTACTTCTGTGTCTCTTCTGAATGGGGTTCCCCACAGTTATTTTCTGCTAAGCTATAAGTTAAAAGCTTGCAGTTCATGAGGCTTTAAACTGCTAAGCAGCGATTATAGAACAACGAATTCATATTTTATCCGACTGTGACTAGCATACATTACTTTCAATATATGACCATCTTCTTTAAGCTTTTCAATAATAATTAGTTGCTACTCAATCCTCTATTTTTGGAGCTGAGACCAATGCTATAACTGCAGCAAGCATGCAAACAGAGGATTTGAAATTGGTATCTTTTATACCTTTCATACTTATGTTCAACAACTTAATGAATATCTACGTTCTTATATCTCCGTCATCTGTAGAGATCTAGATATTAAACATACTGTATAGCCCTTAATCTAATTTAAAAAAAAATGGGAAAAGAGGGATCTAGTGAACTAATATCATATGGAAACTGCATCACAGAGACAATCTGATCATAAATTATAATGCCATTTCTGTCTGGAGGGGGAAGGCCCCCTGACACATATTTTTTGCCAAAAAACAATGGGAGCGCGTTGTCTGAAGGCATAATACAGGAACGTATTAGAAAAGTGAACTTCGCTAAAAAGACAGGAAGATTTGTGAGGGTAAAATACCTTCTGGGTTACTTTAAACGTCTACCTGTATCTATATCAAAACTGTAGCATTATAGAGAGCGGACCAAAAACAGTTGTGCATTATTATTATATACACTTCACTCAACAACACCGATAGCAGAGCACGAGATAGGAAAAGATCATCGGACAGCATATTAGAGAGCCATATTCCAGCTAGACATTTAAGATGTTGCATTATATGATTTCTTGTTGAAACGCAAATAGGGGTAGATTTACATTATTACCGAAGATATTTATAAGGCCTTGAAACGCTGACTTACAAAAAACTAGAAAACCAGAGATCTTTTTTGATAAAAAGATTCCTGCGCATAAATCTCTACAATATATCCTGTCTGGAAACAGGATATTTTTTTGATGCTCAGCTTGATATACAGTAAACAATGAAATTGTTATATCAGAACAATGCATAAAATAGAAAAAGAGCCTTATTACTATTAAACCTAGAGTTAATATATTTAAAATTAGTGCATTAGATTAAATAATACAGACTCTGATGAAATTTTAACTTGTAATAGATCCAAATAAACTGATTTTTTCCTTTTAAGAAAAATAGAAAATTTTAGTCTTCACTTAGAAGTTATCCAATTTCTTAACCATGAACTGATATCATGCTTGATGTATTTTTAACTATATTAGCAAAGGTTGTGCTCTGCTCCAGAGCAATTTACAGTCACGTCTGTATTTCAATTATTATTGATTTCAAACAATTTTTTCCAGGCTAGAAATTCCTTACTAATAACTATTTGATTACCCAATCTTATTGGTCTATGGTAAGTTATTTCATAATAACTGGGAAAGGTTTTATACTATTTAACTCCATTTAAGAAAAGGATGAACTCTTATCGATGATCGGTTCAAGAAAACGGATAACACACTCTGCATTAAACTCTTTAAGAATCTGATCACTCATGTTACTTCTCTTCATCTCTAGCGATTAAAATCGCAATTTATTCTTTTCTTTTATCTCCTCATCTCCTACGTTTTCTAGCTTTCCTATGTGGAATATAACAATTCTTTTAAAGTATTCAAGAAAAATGTTTTATTAACCTCAATAATACCACTTAGTACATTTAAGTTAGATATTATCACAGAGGAAGGAAACAGTGAGAACATTTAAACGCTGTTTTAAAAAAAATGCTTCTTTGTTTTACTGACTTCTGTAAAGTCAAGCTATTTAGAATACATCGCAGATAACTAAACTATGCGATATAGTTTTATCAGAAATCTTCTAATAAGATTCTTAATATTTTTCTGAAATAGAAGATTTTATAATAAAATATAGCTATAATCCTAATGGTTGTTCACAATGGATAACATGTTCACTGTAATAATATGAGCAGAATAAAGTAATATAAATTATTTATTTCAATGCATAAATCAATAATATCCGATAGATTATTGCCTAACTAATTAATGAAATTCAGTTTTATGTTGTTAGTAATAAGGAAAAGTCTCTTTTATCTGTATGACTATTTACTTTCATAGCAACCTTATGGAGCAAAAATTCTTCTTTACAGTAAAAGAGATTTCTATCAATAAACTTTTACCAAAATAGACAAAATTTCACATCGGAATAGAGGTAAAGAAAATTAAGTTATTATCGTCAGTGCCTGTGTACTTTATATATTATTGCACTTGAAAAGTGATTTTTGATGCATAAAAATAGTTTACCAGCAAGCAAAAAAAAAAGTATCTTGGATAAGCTGTTTTTATCAAAATGATATCGATTATCAAGCATTCTCATTAAAAATGAACAGTTTAAAGTTTATCTTTGTTAGCACGCCTATAGACAGAAATTTTTATTGGCAACGAGCAATAACTCATTGCCTTTTAGTACTTATTATTAGGTAATGACCAAGTCACCTATAGTTTTATTTCCCACTAACATAGCAACTAATTTTAGATTGAGCAGAAAATAGATAGATGATATTTTACTATTACAGTTTATAATCTGCTCTTAATATCTATGCCAGTTTATAGAGATAGAGATTATCTGAATAAGTATGATAATTAACTTAATAAGTGCTTTAATTTAAATCACCAATAAATAATATAATCTTAGTTAAAGGAGATTTTATTATTAAATATAATATCATTGCATAAATAATGTAGTGATTTTATCAAATCTTGATTATTGTTCTTTATTTTTAAAATCTAAAGATTGGTGCTAAATTCGTTAAAATTTATCCTGAAGACTTTCAGAAAGTAATGATAGTATTTTTCCTTGATAAGGACTATATACTATAATAATTACTTAATGGTTCCTTTTTGATCCTTGTAAGGAGGATAATTAAAGGACGCCAATGTCAATAATAAATCCAGTTTTGCTAAATTTGAAAATTTTAGTTTGATTGATGCAAATACTAAGTAACGTATAACATAGCAAGTAAAGCAAGGATATACCCAATCAATAAAAGGGGGTTAATACCCCTTTCTAATACTTTTTGTAACTAAATTACTTAACTGCTTCTTTCAGAGATTTTCCGGCAATAAATACTGGTACATTAGCAGCTTCAATTTTTAGTTCTGCACCTGTTTTAGGATTACGACCAGTGCGCGCTGCACGATGATTAGTCTTAAAAGTACCAAACCCAACGAATTGAACTTGTTCACCTTCTTTTAATGCATCTGTAATGCATTCAATGACTGCCTCTAACGCACTTTTAGCTTGAGTCTTAGTTAATTTTGCCTTTTGCGCGACAGATTCAATTACATGAGCCTTATTCATGTTTTTATTTACAGTCTTATTCATAAGTTATCCTTATACAGTGTGTTATCATTTTCATATCATCGAGTACATTGGATATGTAGAACTATTAATTCTTAATATACGCCTCGAAAGTAACTCCCTTCATCTTTACTGAAAAACATAGTATAGGCGAATCTGATGCATTAAATTCAGAATTTATAGTACTAAATCACATTTTTAAACACTATGAACGAAATTAGGTAACCTTAAATGCCAATATTACCAATCCTAAACTTCATAGTGGTTGGATTTTAATTTTTTAATCAACGCTATACTTTACTTTTGTCACAAGCGACAAAAGTAAAACACTATATCTTCCATTGAAGATATCATTCTGCTTTAATGATAAATAATTTTTTAGCTCTTAATCAAACATCTTTTACCTATCTGAGTTATATTGCTATATAGTTCAAATCAAATTTTACTTACTTCAATAAAATCTTCTAATTCTTATACACTTAAGTAAGAATAAATTATTTAACTTAAAGCAATATATGAATTAATAATAAGATGAACTTAATATATATGAAAATCATTTGCGGCGAGAATAATTTCCTCTAAATTTCTAACTAATTATCAAAATTAATTTTACTATCTTTAGTAATCACGATTCCCATATTAAATCTAAAATAATACGATAACGTATTGGATTTAAAAAGCTCGTTTGTTTACAAAACAATTGATAATTAACATGCATCTATTCGCATAAATAAGCTATATAAAGTAATATGCCGTAACTATCTAATTTTGCTAATCTCAAACAAATAAATGTGGTGCTTTCTTAACATCAAATTTATAATTGCTTACATTTCACGTAGAAGTTTACCTGAAAATCAATAAGTTCCACATATTTTAACTTTAATTGTGCTAAATTTTGTTTAATTTGATTTAAAACTCTCTATTAGAAGAAATCCCATCAACCCAATAAAATTAGTTCAGGTAAACGATAAACTTTAATATAATACTTAACCCATAATAGCGGAAGTATCTAAACTAATTTTATGCCAAAATGAAATATAAAGTGATTTATATATTTTTACTACTAGAAATACCAACCAATTTTATTCATTAATATCATTTAATGATTAACAATTTTTGACCATTTTATCTAAAAGATAATGGTAGCATATAGACGGTTTTACTATACTGATCATTAAAAGATCTAATAAAAGATCCAAATAGCTAACTAAGCCATAAAACGACGATGATTGGGGATATCATAGGCATCAACCATGATAAGATCTGCCTTATGTTTTAGTTTTTCACTAACAGTCAATAAAGCAAGTTTATTGGCAAATCTGGTATATGTGATTAAGCTACCTTATCCACTCTGATACTTCATGAACCTGTTCTCTATCTTTAAATTGGATGTTACTTACCAGCAGAGTCAGAGCAGATTAAATCCACACTGAGGCAGCGCCAGATTTTCTTACCAGACGAGAGCCGGCTTAAATATCATTAAAATAGTTATTTTCTTGAGTTACAGTGCTTTTGTATCGATTCCATAACCTCACCCGTCTCAAAAGCCAATTCAATCAGATTCTTCATTCTTATTGGATACCACTACACTGCGCTGACGGGATATCATAGAATGCAAGCTATTCTTCTCGCTATTTCTATAGATTTTCATCTCTGCAGAATACTTATACAGAAAACTTTGCTAAGAAAACATCAAGACTTTATTTTAACAGCATTAAGCTCTCTGGTAATATAACTTCTGTAGTTTATCCTTAACTTTCGTTGCTGCATGCCTTTATAGAATGAACCTAGCACATTAGCTGTCTTATGTACTCAACTATCGATAGTGCTGTATATCCGAGATCATCTTTATTATTGCATTCCAAAACTAAGAGTACCGTTTTCTATATCAATAAACATCAAGGAAACCTCTTTCCTATTTCCATTAATTATTTCTATTCATATAGCTCAGTTCTTCTATATCTTATTGATTCGTAAATTTTAAATTTATATCTTACTTAATCTTACTAAATATAGGCTAACTTATTTTTATCAGTATTTAGTATCTATTCTCATTAATAATTGTTTGATAAAGAAATTATTCATTAGCAATTTTATTATCTTTAGATGAACACATCACTGCTTCCAAAATATCTATATCTAAAGTTCAGAGATTGACAGCAAGTTGCAGTTTTATATCCGACTTTCTTACAGATATTGTAGCGGCCTTCCTTCCCGCTCCTAGTGTAATCCGCTGATTTATACATTATTCTTATAACGAGCTTTAAGTTCAAGAAATAATTCAGATTTAGGAAGTTTATAGCTCTACCAAATCCTTATTATCACTACGATTCCCTACATAACCTTATTAGCATCCTCTTTTAATATTTAAAAGAGTTAATGTTTATTAAAACATATTACTTAAAACAGTCTGACGCTAATATGTTTTATAGTATCTACAAATCATGAGAAAGAAAAAGTCCAAACTGTATGTGCTATTTTGTTAGCTATTCATCAACCGCTATGCTTCTGATTAGTTGCCTTTTATAGGATGTAACTAAAGGAAACGATTCTTTAATCAGCAGTCTAGTCGGAAGAACTTTGACATGGATAAATAACTTCACAGATAGGTATCACTACATTTACTAATACTTAGTAGCAACTTACCTTTCCGTAAGTGACAGTTTGTTTTAGCACTATAGCTCGATATAAAAAGATAACTTTTCGCCCTGATCAAAACGTATTAGTATTCTCCATTGTGGTAATTTCAGCAGTAATAATAAGCATCTTAATACCAAAGATTTTCATAACTCGCTGACATACTTAAGTTCTATTTTATCCAGATAGATAGCTACTTTTTTTATATCAACTATTTGAGTATCAAGGTTACACTGAGTCGTAAATACTGCTCTTTAATCTAGTAAAATAAGAAATGATGGCAGGTTTTCCTTCAAGCAATCAAGCACTTCTGACATCTTCTTATTTAATAACACCGACCCTTATACATCGTTTTTCAAACTCTAATAATAATCCATGTAATCCGTTTTATCTGGGCTACCTGAAATTTCACCAGCTGTCGGCCTATCCTATATATAGATAGGATAATTTAGTCTTCGCTTTTTATAGAAACCCGGTTTATTTATTGTTAAATCAGCACTTAAATAGCAAGAACGTCTATAACATCATTTTTATTTTTATCATAAACACTTTGATGAAATTACATTGAAGTAATCTAAATTTATGCCTCAGTTTTTCTGTTAATAATTCTAATGCTAAGAACTCTACCACAAAGCTTTTGCTATGATAAATAAGCCAAAATTTACGATTACTAAAATTATTCTAATAGAGAATTTCGTTTAATTTATTTATCTATAATTCACCTGTATGCTCATTAATAAAATAGAGTCTGCATAAGATATTTTATAAAATCAAGACAAATAGAGATATATTTCATACTAAAGTTATTCTTATTCTGGTACATGAAGTTTTAGAGATGACGGCATACTGCAGATTGATTTGATAAATAATTTTAATAACAGAGAAATGATATGTCATGAAAAATCTACCCTACAGGTATCTGTTAAATTAGATATTATTTTAATCTTTTGCATGAACTCATCCGTAATAGTGATAAATAGCTGATAGCATTGCTATTGATGGGGGTTAGATTGAAGCTATAGTTGTAATAAAATTCTTAACGCCTCCTTATTTACAAATATCATATCATCTTTCATAACAGTTATTCGTCATAGCGAATCATGCAGACTGTATTGGCGATGTTGAAATTAAAATTCCGAAGGTCAGTTAGGTGGGTTTTTCTCCCGTAGTGAAAACAGAATATACCTCAACAGCTCGTTACTCCCGTGTTATCTGAAATGTATAAAATGTCGAAGGATTTGTATCATAGTTGAGTAGTTGTTAAAGATATCCACCGGTAATTTCATAAAACTCTTGGATTGCTTCTCGGTGAAATCAAAGGTCTCTGGTTATTTTATTAGTAGACTAAATACTAATTCTTTGAAGAGCATGAGTAATGATGCTCACATGATTTAAGCGATATTGCTATGTTTATTTTTTGGGTAAAGGCGGTATGCCATCCTGTCAGGCAAGCTGATCGTCTTTATCTACTTCTTCATTATTAGCGGCACTGCATGGATGTAAGGGAGCTCCTTGCGATCAAAATGATTATTAAAAGTCAGAAATAAACTGAACATAAATTTTTAATGGTTGCTGAGCGCGTTACTTAACTGCATCTCCTAAGCTTACTATGTAAAAGAGGGTGATATTGGTTTTTGGAATCCAATGGTAAAGATATTTCTGGGCGTGCCAGCACTAATGTTGTTTAGTACATAAAATAGCTGATATGCTAGCTTCATTCTCCAAAGAAATGTAAGGGAAAATTAAGAGTGAGCTGCGAAAGCTTTAGGTACAAAATAGTCGCAATACTACTAATAAATTCCTTGATATTTTATTGCAATATTTTTAGTGTATCCTGTAGAGATAGAAGAAAGTAAAGAAAGATCGAAGAAAAGTTGGTGCCATCCTACGACTTCCTGTCAGTGCACTTGGACATCAATAAAAACGATGAAATCCAATTGAATCGCTTTTGCTAGACAGCATGAGGTTATAAATTTGATGCACGAAGAAGTGTTTTTCGAAAAAGATAACTTTTTAAGGTATTGAAGTTGCTTCCGTCTTCTCAGAAAATCTGAAACCGGATCAGGGAATTTCATCTGCTAACTCTTGATGATAAACAACATCTAATTTAAGGATATAGAGAATAAATTTGCAAAATATCAGAATGGAACGTAGACTGATGATTGTCATACATCAAATTCGGCAACATCTCCGGTAAATTCGAAAATGCTATAATGCTTAAGCAAGATAGACGCAGGTGTCTCTTTGCTGACCTAAAGAACAACAGTGATTTAAGATGTTATATTTTCTTAACTATTGATTCATCATTATTATGATATTTTACTATCAAAACGCTATTTATCTGGCCATGAATAGAGTTGCATAACGAAGATCTATATAATAATTTAAAATCAAACTAACTAATAAAATTAACTAACATGCAGGATACTTATATTTTTATTAAAAATTAAAGAAAGAATTTTCCTAATTAACAACAATTATATTAAATCTTTATGGTTAAATTAATATTCCTAATAACTTGGATATCTCAAAATTTTTTATTCTGAAATTATCTAATTTTTATGATAGTAAAAATCTCTTTTAGGTAGAGAAAAATGACTATAGGATCATAAAGTTCTGTTAATTTTCAGAAGAAAATATTATTAAAAATATTTTTAATAATCATTTTTTAAAGTTCAATTTTACCCGCAGAACGTAATCTGTCTAAAATTAATTGTGGTAACTAGAACAACATTACGAGAAGTTTTACAGCGCCTTGCTAGAGACAATCAGCTAACTATTCAGCATGAAAAACCGACTAAAGTAAACAATTTATTGGAAACTTAAGGACTTAACATTTTATAAACGCTGCCTCTGTTAGATTGCAGTGATGTGTATCAAAAACTGATTGAAGATTTATTATCTGTAAAAACCAATATTAAGCTATTTTATTTGAACTGCTTTTGTAAAAATAAACTTTTTTATTAAAAATAATATCAATAAAAACAAATATAAAAGATCGCTATAAAGCATTTATGCAATTAAATATAATATTTTTTGTAATTTTATTATGGTTTAATTTTAAATGGTTTAAAAGATTATATACCAAGTTTAGTTATTACTATTTTCTGATCTTAAAGCACGTCAACTTGCTTATAATTTTACTATGATTTAGCTTAAATATGTGAATTAAGAAAAAAATGATCTACTGTTAGATCGTATTCGTAGTTATGCAAAGATAGTGGTAATATTTAGCGTAAGATAAAGAATAAGTTATCCTTATTCTGATGTATAGAGTTTCTGAGATAACCAATTTCAATGTCCTATTTTGCATGTTCACTGCAGCATAGTGCAGTAATTGTGTAGTTATCTCCAAAGCTCGAAACAGAGATTTTAGTAGCGTATAGTTATTCTTAAAAACAGATCAAATAAGATAAGAAGTAGTAAAAGTAATGTATTAATAATTGCAGTCGGATAAAGTATGAACCTGATGTACTAACTAGTCCTTGATACCTTTTACGTAATATGAACTGTAGAGTTTTATAAACTCTATAATTTTAGAAGAAAATGACGGTTGAAAAACTTCAGAAAAGGTATAAACCTTCAGACACACTAATAGCACAAATACTCTACAGTCGAGAGCATTCGCTCGGCAGCGTAAACTGATCTATAAGTTAATACTTTACGATGTTTTAAGAAAGTTATTCCAGCCTTTTTAAGGGTAAAACAGTTTAGTTGGGAAGGGGGATTTTATGCATATAAAACTGGATATTTACCAGAAAAAATAAAAATCGTCATTCTATCGGCCCAGTTATTTTTATGTTTCTTCAGGGAACGAAGAAGACAAAGATTGTCATCCATAGTTTTATATAAATAATGAATTCGTCAGCAAGCATACTGTCAGCTATTTTCTCATTAATGCAATTTATCCAGAAAAATAAACTTTGGCTTAAACATTTTCAAGACTCCAGATAAACATAATTAGAAATAAATAATATTCAGTTCTGAGAAAATTATGGGATAAATTAGAGACATTGCTAATATGACCCCCTATTTTAGGATATCATGAAAAATTCAGTTGCCTATCAATTTTAATTTAAACAGTAAAATCATAAATGGCTTATGTTAAACAAGTGGTTTAACACGCTAGTCGTATATTGTCTTCCTCATTTACCTAGTTACCTGGTTTGCACTTTCTAGAAGGTTTATTCAGAGCACTTGGCTGAATTCCTAAAAATTAATATATCGCATAGTATAAAACAGTACTTAGATCATGAATATTCTAAAAACAAAGTAGTTTCTACTCTTACACTATAGTATACGCTACATTCATTTTTGAAATGAATGTGACAAAGATATTTCTAAACATAGCAGCACTAAAAGACTGTTGGGTACATAAATAACTAATGTGCTAGCTTCACTCTTAAAAGGCATTCAACCGAAAGTTGAATGTGAGCTACTGGAGATTTGGCTAAAAGAGAGCTGTGATGTCGCTAATAAACCTCTTAATATTTTCGTTGGCAAGATTTTCAGCATAAGTATCTCTAATAGTGATAAAAAAGCTATAGAAGAACAATTAACATTCCATGAATCCCGGCAGATCATTGAGCCTCAATTAAAAACAACGAATTCGAATTGAATCAGATTTTGTAATAGTAAAGCTATGAGAGGAATCCTACGCAATAAACACTGTAGTTTGAAAATAACCCTTTCAATAGTATTGAAGCTGCTACAGTTTCAGTCTGCTCAGAAAATCTAAACCAGCTAATAAAATTTAGCCTGTTGACTCTGGTAGTAAACAACATCCAATTTAACTATGAAGAAGAGATTCATTAAGTATCAGAATAAAACATAGCCTGTGATCGCTATAAGTCAGATTTACTAATAATTTACACTATATGCCATTACCTTAATTTAAAAATAATCTTTATAATATTTTAATATTATTAAATATATTACAAAAATGGACTAAAAAAATAGCAAATACGTTCAATAACACGGTTCCATAATGGACGTTTATTCCAATTTCTCTGCATCAGAGGCGTAGAGCGAGCAATGTAATCATATTGAACTAACATTAAATCATTACCAAAACTTTTATCATCAATAACAACAGTAATTTCAAAATTAAGCCAAAGACTTCTCATATCTAGATTAACAGAACCAATTAAGCTTAATTCACCATCAACAGATAAACTTTTAGTGTGTAAAAGTCCATCATTGAACTGATAGATCTTAACACCAGCTTCTAATAATTCAGAGTAAAATGCTCGGCTTGCCCAACGAACTAAAAAAGAATTATTCCGATTAGGAATGACCATTAATACTTTAACGCCTCGCATCGCTACAGTGCAAATAGCATGAATTAGATCATCGCTTGGAACAAAATAAGGAGTGGTAAGGATTAGTTGCTTACGAGCAGAAAAAATCGCAGTCATTAAAGATTGCTGGATTAATTCTTCTGGAAAACCGGGCCCTGAAGCAATGAGTTGAGTTGTATGTCCGCTAGCTTGTTCAAATGACATAATCTTAATATCGGGAGGAGGAGGAAGAATACGTTGACCTGTTTCCATTTCCCAATCAAAGGCGTAGACAATACCAAGTGTTGTTGAGACTGGCCCTTTCATCCGAACAAGAATATCTATCCATTGCCCCATATCAGCTTTTTGCTTAAAAAAACGAGGATCAACCATATTCATACTACCAACATATGAAATATTATTATCAATAATAATCATTTTTCGATGCTGGCGGAGATCCATTCGCCGCAGAAAAAAGCGGAACAAATTTACTTTTAGTGATTCTATTAATTCTATTCCAGCTTCACGCATTTTTTTTGGTTGATGACTATGAAAAAAAGACCAACTACCTGCTGAATCAATCATTATTCGGCACTTTATACCACGTTTTGCTGCATTAATTAGAGCTTCCGTAACTTCATTAACTAACCCTCCATCTTGCCAAAGATAAAATACCATTTCGATATTGTAAAAAGCTAAATTAATATCGTCTATAATAGTATTTAATGCATCTTTATAATTAATTAAAAGTTGAATTTTATTACCTTTAACACCACCAATTCCTTGTCTTTTTTTGCAGAGTTTAAATAAAGGCTCTGCTACACGACTATTTTTTTTGCAAAAAATATGTTTAGATTCTTTAAGTTTTTTAAGCCAGGTTTCAACTGAAGGCCACATATTCTTTGCTTTAATTACTCGTCGCTTGCCAAGGTGTAATTCACCAAAAGCCAAATAAGCAATAACTCCAACCAGCGGAATAATATAAATAATTAATAGCCAGGTTAGGGTAGAAGTTACCGGACGTCTTTTCAATAAAATGCGTACAGTAACCGTGGCAATCATTAGCCAGTAAAAAAAAAGCACAGCCCAGTTTAATAAAATATAGACGGTTGCCATAGGCTATAAGATCTTCCTATCTTAGAGTCGATTTTATCTTATCGATTATCTGGATATTCACTATAGCAAAATAAAATTTGTTATGAATATGAAAGTATGATTTTTAGGTTAAATAAAAGTAATTTTATGTGTTTAATGAATATTAAATTATTTTTATATTTTTTGCTGTATGCGCATGAACAGTAATTTATTAGATTAAATAATCTATTGGTATTTTACACCATCAATGTTAAACCTGGTTACTTTAAATGAATAAAATATTAATGATTAGTTAATTTTTATGACTTCCAATGTTGATATTTTTAATTAAAAACTTAATTACAATGTAATTTTATTAACACAAAATACTTTTTTAATCTTAACAGATTCTTCTTATTGAAGATAATTTCTATTTTTAT
Source organism: Arsenophonus sp. NC-WZS1-MAG3 (assembly GCA_052174535.1). GTDB lineage: Bacteria > Pseudomonadota > Gammaproteobacteria > Enterobacterales > Enterobacteriaceae > Arsenophonus. The sequence goes on from JBQMRQ010000068.1 coordinate 31,512, forward strand.
TTTAAATTATAACTTTGCTTATTTTCTTATTGCTTATCTTAAAAAGAATTTTTCATATATACCGATAAGATCCGTTTTAGCATAATTTATTTTTATTCTTATTTCTTCATGTGCTCATTAGCAATGTCTCTTAGTTTTTATTACAAAATCCTTATATTATCTCTTTTTAGCTGAATCTATATCAGTATCCATAGTGTCCATTAGTGTCCATTGACACCTAGTAGTATTAAGTAAACCAATAAACGTTAATGAACCAGAACGGAAATCGTACCTAAAATAGAGTCTGATATTAAACTAAAAATGGCATTATCTACAAAAATAAGATGGTGAAAAAAAGTTAAATGTTAAAAAAATCTAAATCTAAACAGTTGGTATATGGAGTCATGCTTATTCCTGGTGTATGAGATTTTAAAGATGGTGTCGTCTTATCCCTACTGATTGATTTAGTTAATGATGTCAACAATAGAGAGATGATATGCCATGAAAAGTCTATTTTATAGATATCTGTAAAACTAGATATTACTCTGATTTATTAGATGAACTAATTCTCAATGATGAGAGGGATCTCTGATAGCACCGCTATTAAAACTGACCTCAAAAATTATGTTGCGATAAATATGCAAACACTGCCTTCTCACGCGCACCAAAGCTATTTCCCCGTATATAATTATTTGCTACAGAAAACTATACAAATGAGTATTGGCGATGTTGAGATTTAAAGTAACTAAGATTAATGAATCACAGTGATAATAACGGAATACTCTTGAACAGAGCTGATTACTATCACCTTATCTGAAACGTAAAAAAGCAATGAAGAGTGATAATAACTACGCACCTACAAAGGTATATTCCACTAGTAGTTTTCACCGAGCAGCCATAAGAACGCTTCTCGGTGAAAGAATATAATCTTCTCTGCCAACACACCCCATCAGTAAACTAAACAGCAATAGCTTGAATAGTATAAGAAATAGCAAATGGCTAACACTTAAACGATACGCGTTATATTTATTTTTAGCTGAAAGCACATGCCATTCTGTTAGGAAACATAATAACCTTTTCCTACTAATTATTATTAGCGTCGCTGCGTATGAATATAAAGAAATACTTCTGATAAAAGATGGTTATCGAGAGTCAAAAGTGAACTGGCTAAACTTCTCAATAGCTTGCAATCAGCGGAACTTAGCATATCTCCTAGGCTTTCTAACGGAGGATGTGGTACTTGGTTTTTTGGAATGCAATAGTAAAGATATCTCCAGAGATGTAGCATCAATACTGTTTAGCACACAAAATATCTATTGCACTGATTTCACTTTTCAAATACATGAAACCAAAAGTTAAAAGTTGAGCTGCGGGATATTTGGCTAGCAGATAACTATGATGCCGTTTATAAATCCCTTGATGTTTTGTTGGAAAGATTTTTAACGAAGTGCATTCTGCAGCGATGAAGAAGCTGCAGAAAGATTTGAGAAGAATGGTTGGTATTCTATAGCTTCCTGTTAATACACTATGGCGTCAATAAGAATGACGAATCCAATTGAATCGGATTTTGTGATAGCGTAAGGATACGAAGGTAAGATACGAAGCACTGTTGCTCAAGAAAAACAATCCTTTCAATAGCATTTTAGGCATTTCTATCTGCTCATAAAACTGTAAACCGGCTAATTGGATTTGACCTTCTGAGCATAGTATAAAGAACATCCAATTTAAAGATGGAAATAGATTTATGAAGTATTAGAGTAAAGCTTCTTGCCATGATAATACAGCAGATTTGCTAGTAACTCTACTGTATATCATATTTCGGAATACAGTATATCTTTTGAATAATTCAAGTTTAACTTTAACTAGTCTTTCATAAACTCCAATGGAATTTTACTATCCAATACTTATTGCGGTAATTTTTAATTGTACAGCAAAATATATTGATGCAGAGTAATCTCAAGCTCTTTACCAGAATTAAAATGATAGCTTTGCAGCCCATCTTCATATACGACCATTAAAATTGCTAGGTACATCCTTTTGTTTAAGGATACATCGTCGAGTAAGTCAGTTTTTATAGCAAACTTCTCTGTAGATAAACAAAATGTTCAAATTCATATTTTCCAGTAGCCGAACATTTTGCAAACTAAAAGGCAATCTGTAAATTCTTTAACATTAAGTAAGTACCGATAAGTGTCAATGAGATTCATGCTTAATTAATATCAATCAAGAAACCATTAAGCATTGAACGTAATCTTTTCCTTGTGAAGACGGATAAAAACCTATCAAATAATACGAAATTTATATCTACAAAAAGATAAGGTCGTCAAGTGTTTATTTAGTATTTGCAAAAGATATTTCATACTACATGAAGATAAGAAAGTTTGTAAACTTTTAAAGACTTTATACACTTTAGCTTGGTACTTTTCTACCTTATTTCATGCAAATTCTTTACTCCATCTGCGTAAACACGTAGATTTAGGCAGATCAAGATACTTATTAATATTCAGGAATTCTCGTACTGAGAGCTGGGCTACCAGAAGATCGTCGAAAAGAAAAAATTTTTATAGGAAAAATGACTACGGCTTCCTAATCGGACGACAGAGAGGCTCCCCCATTCGCAATCAATGGGGAACCATGGCTTCAGATGATCAACATCATCTCATCTTCATCTTTTAGTAACAGTAATTTAGGACATGCCATAATGCTTAGCTAAAGTAGACGCAGGATGCTTTCTGGCTTGAAAGCAAGGCTAATTTTAAATGTTATAATTTCCTGACGATAGAACTTTATAATTGTGATATTTTTCTCAATTTATATCCCTTAGTAGTTGCTATCTTGCTATGAATATGATTCTGTGACGAGAATTTATATAATGATCCGTAACTAAATATCTATTTAAGCAAACTATTGCTATTAATTATATATTTAATATCACTTTTATTAGACTTTATTTATTAAAATATGTAGAAATAAATTTCCTATGTTGAAAAGGTTATTACTTTGTTCACAGAACAATTTGTAGCCATGTCTCTATTTCAATTCCTATAGTTTTAAATAAACTTCTTCAGGCTAGATAATTCGGTAAATAAAACAACCTTCCATACCATGGAGAGGCTATTTCACTTATCCTTTTAATCAGTTGATATAACTATTTATATTTTTAATATAGAATTCCTTAGTAATAACTTTATGATTATTTAACATTATTAGGCAATGGTAGCTAATTAATGTGCTCTCTAAAAAAAATCATACTACTTAGCTTCATCTAAGCTAAGGATAAACTCTTTATTAATGATCAGTTCAAGAAAAAATGGGTAACATATTTTGCATTACACTCTTCAAGAATCTTATCGCTAACATAACCCCCTTATCTATTCTTAAACAATTAAGACCGCAATTTATTTTTTTATCTTTTCCTTCTCTGCATTTTCACCTTTTCTATGTAGAATATTACCCTTCCCTTTAAAGAATTCAGGGAAAATCTTTCATCGATTTCAATAATAGCACTTAGTGTATTTATGTTTGCTGCGCTTCCTTGAAGCAAGGAAGGTAAAGATGCTATCTAAATACTAGTTTAGAATTAATATCTGTTTGTTTTACTAACTCTTCTACAATATATTCAACATATATTAAGATAATTAAAATATTTATACTTATAATGTAGTTCTTCCAAAGAACTTTTCACTAAGAAAAATTATTAGTAAATCTAGTGTATGATGGTCAGAAATTACATATTGCTTCACCCTAATGCTTCCTAAATCTGTTCTTCACCTTTAAATTTAATGTTATTTATTAGTAAAGTCAAGCAGCTCAAATCCTTCCTAGCCTCCGTCTAGCTTTTCTAAGTAAACAATAGCGGCTTCAGTACTATTGAAATGGTTATTTTTCTAGAAATACAGTGCTTCTTGCATCGCCTTTTTATAGCCTAATTCTCGCAAAAGCTGATTTTAATTAAATTGGTTATTCTTATTGCTGAACGCCTAGTACGCCTAACAGGAAGTCGTAGAATACCAAAAACTTTTCTCAATCTTTTTCAGATTCTTCATCGTTATACAAGATACTTTACTGAAAACCTTACTAATAAAGCATTCAAGGATTTATTAACGACATCAGAGCTATTTGCTAGACAAAGTTTTCCAGTAGATCATCCTTAACTTTCAGTTACATACCCTTAGAAATAATTTAGTATCAATGCTGTTTTATGTACCCAACAACAGCGTTTAGTGCTCTGTATCCTGAAATATCTTTGCTATTGAATTTCAAAACTAAGGACACCCACTTCCATAGAAATCTAGCAAATACGGTTAATTCCCTGCATTTTCAGGCTATCAAGAAATTCGACTCAGTTTGCTTCTGACTTTTAATAAGCATTTTGACAGCAGCTAACTCCTTCTTGGCATCCATGCAGTGATGCTAATTTGACAAAAAGCCAAAGGCGATCAGTTTACCTAAAAGGCCGGTATATGCAATTAAATCAGAAATAAACATAACGCATATCGCGTAAATTACGCAGACACTATTACCTACACTCTTCAAGGAATCTATATTTCAATCTATTGATAGTATTTCCTGCCGGAAAATCATGCGCTCTTTAACAAGAAACCCTCCAGGGATTCGTGAAAATTACCGGTATATAATACATTCCATATACAGGCTATAATAGTAACTCTTCAACATTTTTACACACTTTAAATAAGGCGGTAATAATAAACTGTTGAGCATATTCTGTTGGCGCTGCAATCCTCCTTTATAACCTTAGGCACTGTGTAATCTCAACATCGCTAATAGTGGTTTATATAGTTCGTTAAAGAAAATGAGTGTTACGGATGACGTCCTAATCTGTCGACAAGGCGGAATTCTTAGGATCTTGTTGCAGTACAGCTTCAAACTCTGGTTCAACAGTAGTGCTATCAGCTGACTGGCATTATTACTAATAAGTTCATATAAGAGATTATAGATAATATCTAGTTTCGGAAATACCTATAAGATAAGCTTTCATACATATAATATCTATATTGTTGAAATCATTTATTAAATCAAAAAGGTAGAATATACTATGATCTCCTAAACACCATACATTAGAATTAGTATAATTCAATGTTATTTAACATTTTAGAAGACATTTCATATCTATCTACAGATAAGCAGGCTTGTAGCCTTAAATCCTTTATATTCTTACTTTACTGCTTCCTGCTTCATTTCAGTAAAATTTCCTCTTCATACCTGCATAAATAACTATCAAGCTAAGAGGGAGAAAAACACTTTTATAGGAAAATGCCTACGGCTATTCTACTCTTGAGCGGCAACAGTGTTATCAGCAAAAAATAAAAAATATGACTATGATATCAACATGATCTCGTTTTTGCCTTTTAGCAACGGTAAATTCGGATATGCTATAACATTTACCCAAAGGAGACGGAGTCTGTTTGATTGCCTGAATAGCAGCTTTGATTTTAGATATTGTAGTTGTTTGACGATTTGAGCTTAATCATTAAGATGTTTTACTCTTACTATATCCCTTAATAGCTCTTTTTCATGAATATAGGTGGCACAAAAATCTATATAATGATTTTAGATCAAGCACTTAGCATAATATTGAACGATAACTACTATTCTTATAGTTAGTAGCGCTAAATTTGATCTAAAAATCTATCTTGTTTTAGATAAGGGGAATTTTTTGTTTTCCTTAAGTAGGATGAATTGAATATAAATAAAGTACTTAATTAGAGTAATAGAAAATATTTGCTAAAAATCTAATTCTATTAAAAAGGAGGAGTGTAATGATGCTATTACCCCCCGTTATCACGGTTGATGGTCCAAGTGGCGTAGGTAAAGGTACATTATGTCAAGCATTGGCAAATAAATTGGGTTGGCAGTTACTTGATTCTGGTGCCATTTACCGTATTTTGGCTTTAGCAGCATTACATCATCATGTTGATATTAAGTCTGAAGAAGAATTAGTTCCATTAGCAACTAATCTTGATGTTCGTTTTGAACCAAGAGAAAAAGAATTAGCTGTTATTCTTGAGGGGGAGGATGTTAGTAATGAAATTCGTAGCGAAGTTGTTGGTAACACGGCATCTCTTAGCGCAACTTTTCCTCGCGTTAGAGAAGCATTATTGCGTAGACAAAGAGCATTTCTCATTAAACCGGGTTTGATTGCTGATGGCCGCGATATGGGAACGGTAGTTTTTCCAGATGCACCGTTAAAGATTTTTCTTGATGCCACACCTGAAGAACGCGCTCGTAGACGAATGCAACAGTTGCAGGAAAGGGGATTTAATGTTAAAATAAAGGCTCTTTTAATTGATATTAAAGAGCGTGACTATCGTGACCGTAATAGGTTAATTGCACCTTTAGTACCTGCAAAAGATGCGTTTATCCTGGATTCTACAAAGTTATCTATTCAAGGAGTTATTGATCAGGCATTTGCTTATGTAAAAAAAAATAAATATTATCTATATTCTATGTCAATAATAGACATATAATAAGTTAATTAAAACTTTGTAACAAGGAGTGTTGCGATTTATGTAAAATAACTCCCCATTTGGCAGGATGTTGAATGCTAGTTAAAATTTTGAAGATATTACTATGACAGAATCTTTTGCTCAACTCTTTGAAGAATCTTTACAGAGTATCGAAACACGTCCAGGAGCTATTGTTCGTGGTATTGTTATTGCTATCGACAAAGATGTCGTATTAGTTGATGCCGGTCTAAAATCAGAATCAGCGATCCCAATAGAACAATTTAAAAATATACAAGATGATGAGCTAGAAATTCAGGTTGGTGATGAAATCGATGTTGCTTTAGACGCATTAGAGGATGGTTTCGGTGAAACTATCCTGTCTCGCGAAAAAGCAAAACGTCATGAAGCTTGGTTGATGCTAGAGAAAGCCTATGAAGGTACCGAAACAGTTATGGGCATTATTAATGGCAAAGTGAAAGGTGGTTTTACTGTAGAATTAAAAGGCATTCGTGCATTTTTACCCGGTTCATTAATTGATGTTCGCCCAGTTCGTGATACAACTCACCTGGAAGGTAAAGAGCTTGAGTTTAAAGTTATCAAACTGGATCAGAAGCGTAATAATGTTGTTATTTCTCGTCGTGCTGTTATTGAGTTTGAAAGTAGTGCAGAACGTAATCAGTTATTAGAAAATTTGCAGGAAGGCATGCAAATTAAGGGTATTGTTAAAAACTTAACTGACTATGGCGCATTTATTGATTTGGGCGGTATTGATGGTTTATTACACATTACTGACATGGCTTGGAAGCGAGTTAAACATCCAAGTGAAATTGTTAATGTTGGTGATGAAATCAATGTTAAAATATTGAAGTTTGATCGTGATCGCACACGTGTTTCTTTAGGATTGAAACAGCTTGGAGAAGATCCATGGGTAGCTATTGCTAAACGTTATCCAGAAGGCAGTAAGCTGACAGGACGAGTTACTAATCTTACTGATTATGGTTGCTTTGTTGAAATTGAGGAAGGTGTTGAAGGCTTAGTACACGTTTCTGAAATGGATTGGACTAATAAAAATATCCATCCATCTAAAGTTGTTAATGTAGGTGATGTTGTTGAAGTTATGGTTTTAGATATTGACGAAGAGCGTCGTCGTATTTCATTAGGTTTAAAACACTGTAAAGCAAACCCATGGCAGCAATTTGCAGAAACACATAGTAAGAATGATCGAGTAGAAGGTAAAATAAAATCTATTACTGATTTTGGTATCTTCATTGGTTTAGAAGGTAGTATTGATGGTTTAGTTCATTTATCTGATATTTCCTGGAATATTTCTGGTGAAGAAGCTGTTCGTGAATACAAAAAAGGCGATGAAATTGCTGCTGTTGTATTGCAAGTTGATGCCGAACGTGAACGTATTTCTTTGGGTATTAAGCAATTAGTAGAAGATCCATTTAATAACTTCCTTTCTTCTAATAAGAAAGGGGTTATCCTTACCGGTAAAGTAATATCTGTTGATGCGAAAGGAGCAACGATTGAGTTAGCTACTGGTGTTGAAGGTCACTTACGTACATCGGAAGCTTTACGTGATCGTATGGAAGATAATACTAAAATAGTAAATGTTGGCGATATAGTTAAAGCTAAATATACTGGTATTGATCGAAAAAACCGTATAATTATATTGTCTGTTCATTTAAAAGAAGAAGATGAAACAGATGAAACAGATATCATTGCTTCTGTAAATAAACAGGAAGATACCAATTGTACGAATAATGCTATGGCCGAAGCATTTAAAGCAGCAAAGGGCGAATAATTAAGTATTCCCATAGAGCAACATTTTGATCCCCGTAATGCTAGTTTAGGGAGGTGTACTATGACCAGGTCTGAATTAATTGATAGACTTGTTAACCAATTAGCTCATATACCAGCAAAACTTATTGAAGAAGCTGTGAAAGAAATTCTTGATCATATGGCAATAACCCTTTCTAATGGAGAACGCATTGAGATTCGTGGATTCGGTAGTTTTTCTCTTCATTACCATTCGCCGCGTATGGGTCGCAATCCGAAAACAGGCGATAAAGTTAATTTAAAAGGAAAATATGTTCCTCACTTCAAGCCTGGTAAAGAATTACGTGATCGCGTTAATATTTATGCATAAATTTTATTTATTACTACTATTAAAACAGTATCTTAATTAAAATTAAGATGATAATTTTGCAGCCCATCTTCTATACGCCTATTAAATCACTCAACTATCTCATTTATTTGAGAAAGGAGATTTATTTCAAACTAGTCAATATTCATTATTAAAAAATTGTCTCTCTTAAATAGAGAGACCAAAAGTTATCTATTTTTGCTTTTAGTAAAAATAATCGATCTACTATGATATATAGTAAGTTAGAATTTTATTAGAGTATCTCTTCTTTGATTTAATGCGCTAATTTTAGGAAAATTAATCCTAAGTTTTAATTAAAAACTCTCATTTTCCCATTTTATGCATTTTTTGATAACAATTTCGTTGCTAGCTCGTCAAGCTGCTGAGCGTCGGGAAAAATAGCATATTGTTATAACAGCATACACTTCCATGGATCTGTTCGACAGGACTTCCTTTAATCAGGACAGCAAATCTAAGTTTTTCTAAACTGTCTCATCTTCAGAGTCTTATACAACTTCGATAATAGAGTGTACCTCATTTACGATTCAACAAAAATAAGTAACACACCAACTTAAATTCTCATATCGGAATATGACTAATATAGAACTCGATTATCTCTTCTTAATTAGTGCCTTCTGTTGATATTATTATGTACAGCGCTAATAGTGATGATGTACACCCTATTTCTCGCAAAGTAATATCGCAGTTTTGACGCGAATACCGGTGCAGACGTTTAAAGTATAGCCGCTAAAGGTATTTTTCGCTACATCATACTCATCTTTCGTTTTTTTAGCGAAACACATACTTTACAGTAATGCGCGTCCATACTTCTCCTTTCATAGTACACCCTGCCAGCAACCTCCTAGCGCAGATATGCTTCAGATCAGGAAAGAGTATTAGGGGATTTTATCAGGTTATAATTATAACTTAGCACAAGATGAATGAGAGCGACTCGCTAGAATTTCTTCGACTACTCTTTTTTAAAAAGCAACTCAAACACCATACAGCGTCTTTAATATCCAGACTGCTAGGAGTGACGGAGATATAAAGATTTCGACGCTGATTGAATTATTAAACATAAATATGGAAACCAGAAAAGATAACAATTTCGAATACCCTGTTTACGTGTTCACTGCAGCATAATACAGGCTGGCGTAAAGTGCGCAAAACAGAGATTTAAGTATCGAGAGTTATTGTTAAAAAAACTAAAGAAAATGGAAGTAGTAAAGTAATATGTTACCAAAGAGTCTCAGTTGGGTAAAATTTAAACCTGTTATGCTAACCACTACTGGGTAACTTTGACTCCGTATGAACTGTAGGCTTTTAACTTATAGATTTGACAGAAAAATGGTTGTTGGAATATTCAGGAGGGGCACAGTAGTAGCGCAGAGCACCAATGGCATAAGTGCTACAGGCAAGCATTAATTCGACAGATAGACAGATCCCAATGAGTTAATAGTTTTATTATATTTTAAAAATAGTTATTCTACAATCGTCATCAATAATAAAAAACAATTTAGTTGAGCAAAGGAGATATAGATCTGGATAAATTACTCTCTAGATATATTTCCAGAAAAACAGGAATCATCATCTTATCTATATTCGTCAGATTTATCGGTTCAGTTATCTTTAATGTTTGTCAATAGGCAAAGGAGACTGGAATTATCCCTATTCCCTATAGATTATGAATGCATCGAGATGCATCATACTTTCATGCATTGCTCCTCAATGCAGTTATATTCAGTGTAATCGACTTAGAGCCTGAGCCGTTCTCAAAAATCTAAGATAATTATGATTAGAAGAGGAGATAATACTTGCGTGTTAAGAAAGATTGAGGACTTGAGTCTGATACATTGCTGTATGGCCTTTTTTTGAGATGTCATAAATTAGTCTATCTATCATTATTAATTTCGAAATGGAGAGATCCGTAAAGCGTTTTGCATAAATAGGCGGTGTAATACGTGAAGTTCGCGTATTATTTTCCTTTATTTACTTAAATTAAGTTTTTAGGAATTCATACAAGCCATCTGGATGAATTCCTAAAAATTAACATATCGCAGAATATAAAACAGCACTTAAATCATAAATATACAAAGAGACAGAGTAATAACTTCACCGATCAGATCGGCGCATGGTGCATTCATTTAGCAGCGAGAGTTAAGGAAAATCATTAAGTAGTATTATTGAAGTCGACAAAGCATTTTTCTTTAAATTCTTTAAAAAGAAGAGTTCCTTTTCACATAAAAAGGTGGAAAATGCGGGAGAGAACGAGATAAAAAACCAATTTTGGTCTTAATCATGCAAATATTAAGCGGCTCATGTGAGCGATGAGATTCTTGAAAATTTAATGTAGAGTGTGTTAGCTGTTTTTTGATCTAATCATCAATAAGAATCTACCCTTTTCTCGGATAATGGAGCTATATGGTACGAAATATTTAATAGTGAGTATAAAATTAATCATCATCGTATAATAAGATTGGTAACTAGAGAGTATTAATAAAGAATTCTACATTAAAAACATAAGTTATATCAATCGATTAAAAAGATATCTAAGTAGATTCTATGATACAGTATTATTTTATTTATCAAATTATCTTGGCCTGATAGAAAATTATTTAAACTAATAATAATTGAAATGCAGAGTAGCTATAAAATTGCTTTACAAGCAAAGCAACAATCTTTGCTAACATAGCCATGATTTTATAAATGTTATTGAACAGTTAGTAAAAAATATCTTGGTTTTAATGATTAACAAAAATAAAGAGTTATACTTATTTCTGGCGCATGGAGTTTCTGAGATGCTTGCATATTACATCTAATTGATTTCGTTTATGATTTCAACTACAGAGAAATGATATGCTATGAAAGTTCTATCTTTTACTGGTATCTGCAAAACCAGATATTAATTGTAATATATCCCCCCTTCCATTAATTCATCCGTAATGCTGTGCCAGATAGCTGATAACAGCGCTATTAAAACTAAGTTCAAAGTTATGTGCTACAATAACATACTGAGCGTCATTTTCTCGACGGGGGTGTTCTCATGGCATCGTCTATATTGGTTATTTACCATAGCTAACTATATGAGTTATTAGTAAATCTTAGTGTATGCTAATCAGGCTATACTCCACTTCGATGCTTTGTAAATCTGCTCTCCATCCTTAAATTTAGTGTTGTTTATCATCAGGTCAAGAGTAAAATTCCCTTAACTGATTCTAGTTTTTTAAGTAAACGAAAGAAGATTAAATGCCATTAAAAGGATTATTTTTCTGGATAAAGAGGTACTTTTGGCATCGGCTTTGTAACCTAAATCTATCAAAAAAGTTAATTAATTAGATCGCTTGTTCTTATTAATAACCAGTACGCTGACGGGAAGGCATAGGATACAACTATTCTTCTTGATTTTTTCATAGTTTCTTCATCGCTGCAAAATAGTACTTAACTAAATTTTATCAATAAAACATTAAGCTTTATTATTAGCGGCATCACGTCGCTCTTTGCTAGACAGAGCTTCTATAGATTAAGTTTTAACTTTTCATTATATACCTTTTTGTAGTTAAGCCAGCACATCAGCTATTTATGCAGATAATAGGATTGGTGGTACATACCCGTAAATATCTTTATTGTGCTATTCCAAAACTAATGGCATAGGCTCTTCTAGTAACCACCCTAGAAGATAAAATTAAGTGACGCTATCACTTAGCTATTAAGAAGTTTAGCTCAGTTTATTTTTAACTCTCGATAAATATCTTTGAGCGCAATAAGGTTCTTATCATCTATTCAGTAACCGCCAATTATAAGAGTAAGGTAAAGGCAATTACCCCCATGAGAGGGACGGTATATGTCATCAGCTAAAAAATAAACATAATGCGTATTGTTTAAATCACATAGATATTATTTCCTGTACTATTCAAATCATTTCTATTTCAGTTTGCTGATGGGGTGGTACCCTGTCAGAAAGATTATGCACTTTTCACCGAGAAAACTTAGAGCTTCATGAAAATCACAAGTAGCTGCACCTTGTATGTACAGCTATAAGAGCAACTCTTTGTTACTTTTGCACGCTTCAGATAAAGTGGTAATAATGTGAACTGCTGAAGCATATTTTGTTGCCAATAAGATCCACTGATCTTAGTCACTTTAATCTTAATATTCTCAACTATCAGTCTATATAGTTCGCTGTGAAAATAACTATTACGGTCGACAGGGATTGGATACCCCCTCTTGATAAAAGAGGGCGTTGATATTGCATAACATAACTTAGAGATGCATCTCAACAATGATACCTATCAGCTATTTGTCATCATGACAAATGAGTTCATGCAATGGATCAAAATGATATCTAATTTTTAGGATACCTATAGGATAGACTTTTCATGATCTATAATCTCTCTGATGTTGAAGTCATTCATGAAATTAATCAGAAGAGGATACACCAGCATTTCTGAAATTACATATACTAGACATATACTAGAAATAAGTATAACTCTAGGCTAAATAAGCTCTATAATAAAAAGTATTAATCATACTATTGATCTTATCAATTAGTGTTTTAATGGGAAAAATACTAATTTACTAAGAAAATTAACTTCTTGAAATTCATCTATATGTAGTTTTGAGTATCCATAGTATAGGTTTTTAATAGAAATCCTTCATTCTAATATTAAGAAGAGTTTAATGGAGAGTATGTTAATCGTTTTCTTGAGCTGATTATCGATCAGAGTCTATGTTTTTTTCAAATGGAGCTAAATAGTATAAAATCTTTGGCAAAATCCATTAAATTAGTTATCATTACCTAATATAAGGTTAGGTAATCAGAAAATTTCTTATTAAGGAATTCCGTATTTAAAATGAAAAAAATTATATCATCCCATTAAAAATATATGGTCTGAAAATTTGTCTGAAACTACAACCATTAAAATACAGACGTAACTATATATTACTCTGTAAACATAGTAATAACTTTTGTCAATACATAAAAGCCAGTTTCTACATAAACAACGACTACCCGCTGTTTAGCTATTATCTTATCCTCTCAAACATAAGATCAAATACCTCGTAGCCTAACTGTTGGCCACGCTTTTCAAATTTAGTTACTGGTCGCGTAACGAGTCGCTGAACATAATCACCTGATACTGATAAATTTCTATAATCATTAATTTCGTGCATTATATTTAATATATGCTCGGCATAAGGCTGCCAGTCGGTTGCTATATGCAATATACCACCTAATTCTAATTTTTGTAAAACAAGCTTACCAAAGGAATCCTGCACAATTCGACGCTTATTATGTCTTACTTTATGCCAGGGATCGGGAAAGAAAAGTTGTACCATATTTAACGAACTATCTGACAATATTTTCTCTAATACTTCAATTGCATCATGACACATAACCCGTAAATTACTAAGTTTAACTTTTTTTGCTGCTGTTAAACAAGCACCAATTCCTGATACATTGACTTCAATACCAAAAAAATTTTTAGATGGATTTTTTTTAGCCATGCTAACTAACGATCCTCCCATGCCAAAACCAATTTCCAGGATTACCGGCGCATTATTACCAAATAGTATATTAAATGATAAAGGCTGACTGGTAAAATCTACCCCCATCTTAGGCCATAACATTTTTAACGCGTTTTCTTGACGAGGAGTTAATCTCCTCTGACGACGGACAAAACTACGAACACGACGTATTACTTTTCCTTCTTCATTAATTTCTGGAGTAATAACATTTTTCATCATAAGTATTGAAATTATTTTTATCAGTTAATACTATTCATAATATAGACAATTATATTTCAGTTAATTGAATGTAAAATAATAAGTAAAAAGCATTACTTTATTAATAAAATAAAGGGATCATCAAAACTAACATTTAACTAAAGATTAAATATATTTTCTTGAGAAGAAATAACTAATATATAATATTATTGCTAATATCAAAAGATATTTTTATAAAACTGTTAGGGGTTAAAGACTTTTATATGGATACACTACAATTTTCTCACGCCGTACTTAATTGGTATCATCGTTATGGGCGAAAAACGCTCCCATGGCAACGAGAAAAATCCCTCTATCACGTCTGGTTATCTGAAGTTATGTTGCAGCAAACACAAGTTATTACCGTAATTCCCTACTTTGAAAAATTTATTAGCCATTTCCCTGACATCACTTCTTTAGCCAATGCCAAGCAAGATGAAATCTTGCACCTATGGACTGGCCTTGGTTACTATGCCAGAGCTCGTAATTTACATAAAGCAGCACAACAAATTGTTGCAAAATATAATGGCTATTTTCCCAATAAATTTGACCAAGTTATTTCATTTCCAGGCATTGGACGCTCTACTGCCGGCGCGATTTTATCGCTATCAAAAAATCAACATTTCCCGATCCTAGATGGTAATGTAAAACGCGTACTTACTCGTTACTATGGAATTGAAGATTGGCCAGGTAAAAAAAAATTGAAAATCAACTGTGGGATATTAGTACTCTATTAACCCCTCCAAATGATGCTCGATATTTTAATCAGGGGATGATGGATCTCGGTGCTATGATCTGTAGTCGTAGTAAACCTAAATGTAAATTCTGCCCATTACAAAAAGGTTGTCATGCTTTTATAAGTCATAGCTGGCAAAATTTTCCAGCTAAAAAACCTAAACAACTAATTCCTACTAAATGTGGCTGGTTTTTGATTTTACAATATGAAAATTCAATTTGGCTAAAAAAGTGCCCTCCTTCTGGAATTTGGGGGGGCTTATATATTTTTCCACAATTTGATACGATAGATGCATTAAATGAATGGCTTAATAATTCCAGTATTATATATAATAAAATTGAACAATTAATTGC
Source organism: Arsenophonus sp. NC-WZS1-MAG3 (assembly GCA_052174535.1). Classification (GTDB taxonomy): domain Bacteria; phylum Pseudomonadota; class Gammaproteobacteria; order Enterobacterales; family Enterobacteriaceae; genus Arsenophonus. The sequence continues at coordinate 46,956 of JBQMRQ010000068.1, forward strand.
ATTTCGTCATACTTTTAGCCATTTTTATTTAGATATTATACCTATTTATGTCACTATTAATCAGTTTTCTGCTTGCGTGAATGAAACGACAGGACTTTGGTATAACTTACAGAAAGATATAAAAATTGGCTTAGCTGCACCAGTTAAAAACTTACTTAAACAATTTAGATATTAATTTTCCCTGTTTTGAGAATTCACTTACTTAATGAGTAGAACTATTTTTTGTACTTTTTTAAAACATGAAGTTGAAGGTTTAGATTTTCAGTTTTATCCTGGTAAAATAGGTAAACAAATTTTTATCAAAAATCTAAAAAAGCCTGGGGACAATGGATAATGAAACAAACCATGCTGATCAATGAAAAAAAGCTTAGCACAATTAATTCTGAAAATCGAAAACTGTTAGAAACAGAGATGATAAAATTTCTTTTTGAAGAAAAAGAAATTCATATTAATAGTATAGTCTATCTGAAAAATAATTCTTACCCTATCAGAATCTTTTCTATTCTGATGGTTTTATTTAACAAACTGTGAACGATATGAAAAAGCTGCTGATTTTTATCATCATAGTTCAACTTATACTTGATTATTACTTCAGTAATAAATAAATCATATTTTTATAAAAATATTAAAGATGGGAATGGGATTTAATATTTTAGCTTAGCAATTTACTTACAAAATCAAGATTATTTAAAAAATCAGTACGTTCTAATTGTAATAAGCTCTAAAATTATGTTAATTACACTGATCAATACCAAACCTATAATCATATTAATTTTGAGAGTTATTATTAGTAAATCTACTGGTTTGACGGACTGGTCAAATTACGTTTCACTCTAATGCTTCATTAATCTGCTCTACATCCTTAAATTAGATATTGCTTATCCAAAATCAGAAGCTTAGCAAATTAAAATCCTCTTAGACGATTCTAGCTTTTTTGAGCAGATGGGAAAAGCTTTAAATAGCATAAAAGAATTGTTTTTGAATTACAGTGCTTTGGCGTGACAAACTCGTAAACTCATGCTGTCGAAAAAGCTGATTAATTAAATTCTTCATTCTCATGATATCACAGTGCGTTGATGGGAAGGTATAGAATCCCAGTCGTTTTTCTTTATTTTTCTCCAACATCCTGATCGCTGAATGATACGCTAAAAACTTTGGTAACAAAGCATTAAAGGTTTTGTTAGGAGCATCATTCTTCTCTCTGATAACTTGAACTTCCAGGCAAGAGCTTAACCTTAATCTTCAGTTGCATGCCTTTGAGAAGTAAAATCTAGCAGATTAGATGTTTTATGTATCAGTAAACAACATTGGTGGTGCATGCCTGGGAATATTTTTGCCATTAGATTGCAAAAAACTAAGCACTGTCTACTGTAGAAAACATAGATATACAGTTAAGCCGTGCGCGATTTAAGGTATTGATAAGTTTGAATCAATTAACTTTAACTCTCAGTAAATATCTTTAACTATAACAAGCTCCTTTATGTCCATGCGCAATACTGCCGATAATGTGCAGTAGATAAAGTCGGATTATCTGCCTGACAGAATAGTTATGCCATTAAGCCAAGAATAAACATAGCTATTCACTTAAATCACGCAAGTATTATCTTGCCTACGTTCCCCTTAAGGTCATTGCTGCTTTAGTTTACTGATGGTATGAAAAGAAAACTTCTTTTTTACTGAAAAGCTTAAAAAATTTCGTAAAATAACCCGTAGAGATATACCTTTATGATAGGCCATATTAGCACAATCTTTCAATTCTTTATTGAACACTTCAGATAAATCGGTAGCAATGAACTATTGAAGCATATTCCATTATTACTTCTATCTCATTAAAACCTTAAACACTTTAATCTCAAGATCGCTAATACCAATCTGTATGATTCGCTGCGAGATATAATCGTTACAGACGAGAGTATGGAAGCAAATATCCATCTACAAAAAGCAACATTAAGCATCTTAAATTAGCATACCTTTTAAGTTCAGCTCAAACAACGGTGCCTATCAACTACCTGGCACTATTATAAATGAGTTAGTGCAATGAATCAGAGATCATATCTGGTTTCACGGATGCCTGTAATCTAAACTTTTCCATGGCATATCTAATCTCATTTTCTTAAAATTATTCATAAAATTAATTATCAAAATACGACACGGGAGCATTTCATAAATTCCATACAGCAGAAATAAGTATAACTCGCTAAACTTAAGATTAATATCTCTAAAATTAAATGTTAAATTAAATAACATATTATATAAATAAATTTGCACTTAAAACAGCCTCAAATAAACCGATTCTATCTTCTTTTAGCAAAATAGATTACTCTTTATCTTCAATTAAAGAGCAATTCAATTTCTTAACCATCAAAGTATTTGATCATATAAATTATGGGATTCACTAGGTTTTTGGGATAAACGAGCAACAAAATTTTTTTGACTATCTATTATAGAATAGATTACAGCAATGTTAGTTAGAATTACACATTCTCTGCTCAATTACCGTCCAATTAGGAGGAATCACTTGGAATAACCATGCTCATAAGTAAGTATTTATTACATATTCGTTAAGCAGAGGCAAAATATGGTGTTAATTCTAACAATCATACAAATAGAATATAATTTTAATCATTATGCGGTCAAGTTTCTTGAATACTTTAGTTTTATGTAAATTAAACGAAATACCGCGCAGGTAGAAGATGTTTTGTGCTAATGAAAATCCCACAAATAACCACATCGCAATTATTTGTTTGATCCTGACAATAATATTAATCTGAAAATCGTCTATTTATGATTGCTACAAAACGCTATTTAGGTAAAATTATGAATGCTACCTTATGTGGCTATGCGATATTTTCTACCTATAATAGTGGAACAGGTAGCATATTAAGAGTATTATATAATAATAGAGAGAGCTGGCGGTATAAATTATTAATCAAATACCACCAGGTAATGTTTAGAAAACATTAATGACTAAGAAATCGAGCTACTCAATTACGTAACTATCTAATTATAAGTAAACAATGAGAAGAAAATTATGTTAATAACCTTTTACTAAGTTTTATTGGTACCCTCTGATAATAAAGTGGAATATTTCTAATTTCAAAAAGGCTTCTAACAGTTTTTATAAACTACTGTTAAATTATTAAAAGCAAGCATAAGAAAGCTTATTACAATAATTTTAATTGACAAAATATTATAATCAGGTTTAATACACCTGTTGCCTGGATAGCTCAGTCGGTAGAGCAGAGGATTGAAAATCCTCGTGTCGGTGGTTCGATTCCACCTCCTGGCATCACATTTTTAGCAGGATTATTAAATCTAATAATTTCAATTATTTCAAACTTATTCTCGATTTAAGTATTCATTATAGCTATTCAATCGCATTTAGACTTAGCTAACATAAATTTATTGAATAAATATATGAATTTCTAGTTAAAAACTAAGCATTATCATAAGTTTTCAACAAATTTACTTGCATTGATAATTTTTTCTGTATTTAGTAACCCTATGCTAGCAAAGGTTGTTAGTAGAAAGCCCATATAGTATAAAAAATTTTCGATAGAGAGCGATTGCAATGAAAAATAAAACAGTCATATAGATGAAAAAGACTTTTTTCTTATTCCATACCAACATAAAACTGCTATCTCATTAGATAGCTCGGGTAATAACCTGTTAGATGATATCGATTCATGTATTGTGAAACAACTAATTCCACTTTTATCCTGCCCATATTGTTATAATGAATATATTATTTATTGGGAACATATTCATTATAGTTAGTGATATTTTTGCAAAATCTACAATTTCATAAAAAGATTTAAAAATTTGATTAGAAGTCCTCTGATAAAACCAGATTACAAAGATAAATAATTTAGTTATCTACAATTCATGTTAAATAGTTTAACTTTACAGGAGTTAACTAAATAAACAGGCATTTATTTAAAACAGCGTTCAGATGCCATTTATTCCTCCTTACATCGGCAGTGACAGGTTGCTTAGATGCACTAAGCAATGTTTGTTGAAGGAGTTATTAGTAAATCTACTGCATGACAGACGGATCAAACTACATTCCACTCTGATGCTTCATGAATCTATTCTAGATCCTTAAATTAGATATTGTTTATCAGAAGAGTCGCAGAAAGTTGAATTCCTCTTAGTCAATTTTAGCTTTTCTAAGCAGATGGTAACAACTTAAATACCATTAAAAGGTTGCTTTTTGATCCATAACTTTGTGTATTAGCTTCATAGCTAAATACTATCACGTAAAACCGATATTTAAATTAGATTCGTCGTTTTTATTGATGCCCAGTGTGCTGACGGAGAGGAATGGAATGCCAACAATTCTTCTCAATCTTTCTGCAGCTTCTTCATCGCTTCAGGATACGCTGAAAACCTTACTAAAAAACATCAAGGGATTCATTAGCGGTGTCATGACTCTCTAATAGCAAAGCTTTAGGCAGGTTACCATTACTTCGATTATATGCCTTTATGAAATAAAACCAATGCATTAGCTATTTTATGTAGCTAATGAGGTTAGTACTTGCGCACTCAGGAATATCTTTGTCATTGTATTAGAAAACAATATGGACTCCCCCTTCAATACCACTATAATAAACCTGAAAGATGCGGTTAAGTTCCGTATTTGCAGGCAATTTAAGAAGTTCTTCCCAGTTGCTTTTGACTCTTAATAGCCCTTTTTACGCGCAGCTATAACGGCCTCTCCTTATGTCCATGTAGTAAGTGATGGCGATAATGAGCAGCAATAAAGGCAATTTAGTATGCTTAGTAAAACTAGCATATGCCTTCAGCTAAGAAAGAAACGTATCGATATCGCTTAATCACGGAGCTATACCATTGCCAATGCTTTTAAAGGCATTACTGTTTAAGTTTTTATGCAATTTGGTAAGAGATCATCTACTTTTTATCAAAAAGCGGTATCATGGCTTCGTAAAAATCATCAGTGAATATGCTCTCACAGAGTATATAGCTATATGTCACCACTCTTGAATATTTTTATACGCTTAAGATAAGCCGATAAGTCACTAGCTGTTGTGATATTACTTGTTGTCACTGTGATCTTCTGACCTTAGGAACTTTAATCTCAACATCGTCAATATCAGTCTGTATGATTGGCTGTAGAAATAAGGGTTATGGTCAACGAATTAAATCCGTAGATAAGAAAAAGTTCAGAATCTTGTTGCAACTATGGCCTTGAGCTTGCACCTTAATAGTACTTGTTAGTAGTTCCATTGCCACAATTACAGATAAATTAATACAAAAATTATAGGTAATATCTGATTTTATAGATATCTGTAAGATAGATTATTATGAGATATAATTTCTCTGTTATTGAAATTATTTATTAAATCAATTAGCAGGATACGCCATTCTCATCTCTAAAACTCTATATATCAGAAATGAACATAACTAAAAACATTACAGACTCGTTTTTATTTATATTGCGCAACCAGTTTTTAGCTATAAATATAACCATATTAAAATTATCATTTTATATAGATAACTTAATAAGTAAGTTAATCAGTTTTTTATTAAGTACAATTGGAATATAGTAAATATACTAATAAAAGATTATCACATATTGATAAAAATGATATTCTATATCAATATTATGTTTACAAGATGTGCAAATAATAGGTTTAACTTTTAAGGAAAAACAATGACGACAATAGAAAAAATTGAACGACAGATAAAAGAAAATTCAATTCTTTTATATATGAAAGGCTCACCTAAATTTCCAAGTTGTGGTTTCTCTGCTCAGGCCGTTCAAGCTATTTCTGCTTGTGGTGAACATTTTGCTTATATAGATATTTTGCAGAATCCTGATATTCGTAGTGAGTTACCTAAGTATGCAAATTGGCCAACATTTCCTCAGCTATGGATTCATGGTGAATTAATTGGAGGTTGTGATATCATCATCGATATGTACCAGCAAGGGGAATTACAAAAATTAATCACCACAATTACTGATAAATATCGCACTTCAAAAGAATCTGATACTAAGTAGTTAAACATTCTTTATGCAAAGTAGTCACTTCCTCTATTCCGGAGTGGAATAGTTTTTTAAATAACTCAGGTTTAACTGAGTTATTAACAAATCTAATGTATGCCGGTTAGAATATAATGTTCCACTCTAACGCTTGAGAAATCTGTTCTCCATCCTTAAATTGGATGCTGTCTATTCCAGGAGAAGGTTAACATCTCAAATTCCCTGATACAATTTCAGCTATTCTGAGTGAACTCTATTAGTCTTTTAAATACTAATTAAAAGGGAGGGGTTCGTTTTTTCGAATTACACTTCTTCATACATTGATTTCATAGCCTCACTGTCACAAAAAGCTAATTCAATTTAATTGGACTCCTTACTAATGGCTTACACATTCTTCCATAACAAAAAACTGTAAGATACAGCAATTTTTCTTAATTATGCACCATCTCTTTAGTCAAAGACTCAATTAACTGAAGAAACCAGTTCAATAGCTACTTGTAGCTTAATCAACAAGGACTTTTCAACTAATAAATACTTATCACTCTTCCTAAAGAGTGATTTGTTTTTCATGTGTTGTTTGGAATATAACATCTAATGTTCATTTACCTTATACCGTGCGTTAGTGTATTAACCCACTCGATCAAATGATATATAATCATTACAGTTAGAACCCAAACGTAAATAAGAAAGCGCGTCTTTAATTTCCTGCTTCTCAAAAAGTTGCTGCCCGCCATAAATACGATAAGGAATTAAAGACTGCAACAAGATCTCTTTAAGTACTCATGATTGTCTATTGCTGAGATAAAAATTGCACACTCTTTTAAAGAGCCATCTTTCTCATACCATTGCTTAATGCGACTAACAACATAAGACACCTCATCTAATTCATTAAAGCACAATAAAAGAGAAATAAGTTCACCATTATCTCGCTTCCTGTCCAGAGATTTTTCCTAATCAGTTATTATTATTAGCAAACAGTGCATTAGCTGACTTCAAGGATATTGTTAGTCGAACGATAATTTTGTTAAAACTGGATAATTTCTGTTATAGGAAAATCTTTCAAAAAATGTTAAATATTTTTACTTGTGTACTACAAACAACATAAATTAACTGATCATCATCGCCAACAATCATCACCTTACCTGTATCACCAGCTAAAAGACGTATCCAAGGAATATTGGATACTGTTAGTATGTTGAAATTTATCAACTAAATATTAGTAAAACGTTTACGATAATATCGTAGTATATACAGTTTATTCAGCCACAATTCATAGGAACTCAATAAAAGTTCAGCAAAATCAACTAATCCAGCTCAATCACACGATTCCTGATAAGCCTTATAAATTTATAGCCAAATCACCTCTTTTGGATTGTCATAATTTTTAATATGGTTCTGGCTGCAAACCTTCATCTTTTTTGCATTAATATACCAGATAGCCTGATGTGGTGACCACTTATTTTCATCTAGATTTATGGTCTTGATAATTTTAAGTAATAAACGATATTGATCAACACTACCTAAAATTTGGAAATATTGTGGTAAATTGGCATCCAAATAGTATGCCTGCAATAGGCGATGTGCTAGGATATGAAAAGTTCCTACCTACATATTATCGTTTTAATCATTACATAATAACGCATTAATACGATGACGGCATCTCAGCTGCCGCTTTATTCGTAAACGTAACCGCTATAATCGAGAAAGGCAAAACCTTATTAGCCATTAGTAACCGGAGGCTATTTGATGAACTAGGTACCCATGTGCTGCCAGTACTCGCGCAGCAAATATTAACATATTTATTCGAGGTGCAGTAACAACTGCGCGTGCTTATTATTTAAATTTCAAGTAAATATGAAGCATTCATGGCTATCATTAAATTAAGAGAACAATTAATAAATCACTATTGAATTTTTAACCAGATCAGAAGATTATATCAGTGTAATGAGTAGAAAACTAAACCAGTGATCTTAATATGAAGTAATATGTCATTCTCATTAATGATTATTAAATTGCTATTTTTAGTATTGAGCTAACAAACTTTTATATTACTATGTAAAATACTTTAAATATCTATTGTTAAATCAGAGTTATATTCATTTCTAGTGAAATAGATTTCAGAGAAAGTGGAATATTTTAATAATTTATTTCATGAATAATTTCAACAACAGAGAGATGATATGCCATGAAAAATCTAGCCTACAGATATTCACGAAATAAGAGATTACATGCAATCCCTTACATGAACTCATTCGTAATAATCTCAGGGAGCTGATAGCACCGTTATTGAGGCAAAGCCTCAAAGACATACTAAATACTGACTTATCGACAAGCATGATAGTCGTCATCCGTAACAGTTATCTGCTACAGCGAATAATACAGACAGGTATTAGCGATGTTGAAATTAAAGTTCCTAAGATCAGAAGATATCAGCAGAAAAAGAATATATTTCAATAGCTTACTTCTACCTCCTTATATAACCGTGCAAAATCGGTAAAGAGTTGCTACTGTGGGATATCCGATAAAGACGCATACCTCACCGACGATTTTTACAAAGTTTTAGGTTTTTCGATGAAAAGTACATGATCTCTGTGCTAATATAATAAGCAAACTGAAACAGAATAGCTTGAAAAGCATAGGCAATGGCGATGTATTATTTGTGAGAGATATGCCTAACGTTTATTTTTATTAATACCATAATGTCATTCTGTTAGGGAAGGTGTTCGCCTTTTCCTGATCCTAATTATTACGTAACTACAGATAGATATAAAAAATCAATTATCATCAAAAATAGTTATTAAGAGCTAGAGGCAAACTTGCCAGAACTCATCAATGAACCTACGAGCGCATAACTTAAGCGCACAATCTAGAGTTACTACGAGAGAGATGATCCTATTAATTTTTGGAATGCAATGGCAAAATATTCTTTGGCATGCGCAGCATTAATGCTGTTTGGGTATACACAAAATAGCTAATGTTCTAGCTTGATTCTCCAAAAGGCATGAATCACTCAAAGTTAAGGTGAACTTCAGGAAATCTGTCTATCAGAGAGTTATGATGCCGCTAATAAAACTCTTGATATTTTGTTGGGAAGATTTTTAGTATATTCTGCAACTATAAAAAAGCTGAAGAAAGATCTAGAAGAGTTGCTAGTATTTCTATGACTTCCTGTCAGCGTACTGTATGTAAGATGTTAACAAGAACGAGAATATGATTGAATTGCTTTTCTTGAGAAGCAAGACTATGAAGTCGAAGCGCGAAAGAACTATAGTTCAGGAAATAACCATTAAATAGTATTTAATAGATACTGGAATCTGCTCAAAAAATCTGAAACTAAATCAGAGGATTTAAGCTGTGTTGACCTACTGTTTCTAAATAACATTCTATTTAAGAATGGAAAATAGATTTATGAAATATAAGAGCAAAACCTGACCATCATACACAAATTTATTAATCATTTATTAAATCATCACTGACATGCAAATTTTACCCAATTTAATATTAAATTTCTGCACGGTAAGATGATACATATCACTATATGAGTTAGATCGTCTATTTTGACCAGTTTTAAAGAAAATTGAAATAATTACTTTATTCAGAAGGATAAAGATCTATATTGCTATTAATAATAAGCGCTAGTAGAATCTTCTTAGCTAAGATAGATAAGGTTATATAGATTAATTTTTAAATTATGATTTAACTACGTCAATGAGAAAGTGTACCATTATATTGTCAGCAGCAGAGTTTCTCTTCATTATAACCATAATAATAAAGTAATACTTTCACTGCTAACAACTAATATGCCAGTATTTATCATATGACAAATTTTAGGATGTCAGTTAATATCTAACGTTAGATAGTTTTTAAATTGATAAATTGAAGTTTTTAAAGCAATCTCGCCTTAATAACAAATTAAGCTTAATAACTACTATTCAGCTTAGTAATAACGTAGCGTTTATTATAAAAAATATTATCCAAATCAAAGATAATCACCTACAATATAAGTTATAAGTTAATTTCTGATAAAAGCGCGTCTAAGATTTCTCCATTTTTGTCATTAAATGAGTTATATCATAAATTATCTTGGCTAAATTCTAAAATTCTAGATAAGCCTAAAATTAGGTGCTAGAAAATTAAAATGTTCTACTAACTCTTGAACTGCTCTCAAATTGCTACTTGATTTGAGAATGATATGAGTAGTAAAAGAGTAACAAAATTTATATAAATTCATATGGTTCCTACAATTCTAATAATTTCCCATAACGCAAAATGTTTTTGTAAATTACGAACAGAAATACGTTTTTTTAGCTTAAATAAAAACAGTTTCATTCTGCTTAACATATTGCTGTAAGGTATTTCAAGCCAATAATTTGATCATTATATAGCTATACATCCTAATGGTAGTTTTCATTCTTTACTGCATTTTTCTATAAACCAAAGTTCATTACTGGATAAATTAAAATGTTAGAAATTTAAATTAACCAGTTTAGTTAAACAACATAGCCCGCGCCCCATACATCACCTTTAATATGGTTTCTATCACGTATAAATATAACGGATCTGCTAAATGAATATTTAGCAATTTATTAATTTTATCTATATCGATTTTTTTAGTAAATGACATTTATTTTTCGGTGTTCTGACGGTTTTAGCTGGATTAACTGTTAACATTACTCTTCTCAACTAATCAATTAAAACCATCTTAACACTAAAGACATAAAGCAAGACTTACTTCCTGAAATCCTTGTCGATGATACTTTCATTCATCATATGAATATGTAATATTTTAATTGCTTTCAATCATTGATATTTATCTTTATAGCCATATTTATTAATACTACTAATTTATATTAACGATAATAATCATCAGTGAGTTTATAGCTGACACTCTGCAGATATAAGTAACGCAAAAATCGTTAATTAGCTGCCGGAAAGCTTTCTTGTGTTGAATTTATGCACGGAGTTATCCAGCGTAAAAGCAGATCGGGTAATAATTTAGCTAAATAGTCAAGCATCGTCGTTCCCATTTCTTTTTGATAATGTTGAATATCCAAACTGCTAAAGATCAGCATCCCTAAATTACCATACATCCCTAATAAAGAGATAGCTACAGAACCGACATAATTTGCATCTGGTATTAATAATAATATTTCTGGATTACTTAACGTACCAAGATAATGATTTTTTTCACCAAATCTCTGAATACGAACAGGCTCAAATGCCTGACGAGAAATCATAATTTTTTGCGTACTCATCATTATCGGCACGCCTAATTGCCAACATTCGCTAAATAAGCGAACATAAGCACCACTTAAACCAAAGCTTCTTGACCAGGTATATAAACGTTGCTGAAAATCGAAAAAATTATCAGCTGTTGTTAGTTGAATAACTAACTTTAATAATTGATTAAATAGTATTTCATTATTGCGAGCTTCCTCAATCAATAACTGCATACTCTGTTCTATATTTTGTATATAAACTCGTTGACGTTTCATGGACCATTCAACTAATGAAACTGCGTGATGAACTGAATGAGGAACCCGCATCTGTTCAACAGCAGCTGTATTGCGAATAAAAAAATGAGGATTGCTTTTTAGATATTCCACGACTGTCTGATCATCTAACAGAGGTTTAGGATCAAATGTTGCTTTTTTTTTATCCATAAAAAAGACCTCTTAAACAAACAAAACTTAGAAATGAATAACACCATCATAAACGTGTGTTGCAGAGCCTATCATAAACAGAGGATGACCAAATCCATTCCAACGGATTTTTAGCATGCCACCAGGTAAATCAACAGAGACATTTTTTCTTAATAAACCTTGCTGGATACCAATAGCAACAGCAGCACAGGCACCACTTCCACAAGCCTGTGTTTCTCCTACACCACGTTCATGGACACGTAATCGAATATGGTCATGATCAATAATCTGCATAAATCCTATATTAGCTCGCTCAGGAAAACGTTCATGGTTTTCAAGTATAGGCCCTAATAAAGCAACTTTAGCAGTATCAATATCTTCAACCTGTAATACACAATGAGGATTGCCAATAGAAACTACACCACATAATATTGTTTGTTGTTTAGTTCTAATTAAATAAGTTCTCTCAGATTTTTGCGCTTTAAATATTACTTTATTTGGCTTAAACTCTGGAACCCCCATATTAACACAAACATCTTCATTTTCTGCTACTGATAATATCAATTTACCAGATTGAGTACTTACCTTAATATCACGTTTATTGGTTAATTTTTTAAGGCGAACAAAACGAGCAAAACAACGGGCACCATTACCACATTGAGCTACTTCACTACCATCAGCATTAAAAATACGATAATGAAAATCAAAATCAGGATCATAAGGCGCTTCAACAACTAAAAGCTGATCAAATCCAATCCCTTTATTTCTATCTGATAAACGACAAATAAGCTCAGAAGAAAAATAAACATTTTGAGTAACGGCATCTACCACCATAAAATTATTACCTAAACCATGCATTTTGGAGAATTGCATTTTTTACTCCATCACAATCAATTAACTATTTTCATTACTTGATTTTGCAGTGTTTCTGTCTGTATTAATTGATATTCTCTCTCTTTAGAGAAGATCGAACTTCTAGCTTTTTCCTCTACTGTTGCTTTTATTAAAAAATAGAGTGGTCCTTTTAAACCACAAGTAGAAACAAGGATCAATAATATTGATGTCATAAATAGCCAAATTAATTTTTTCATTATCTTAAAGTCTTAATTCTTAAATTATTATTTTTATAATTTAAAATCTATAATTACAGTTAAGTCTAAAAAAGCGTATAGAAATTAATAATAACAACAGACACGTAATTTTGTCATTCAGTTGACAATTTGATGAATAGAACAGAAAAGCAACTTAATAAATATCATTGCAATGATAATATCGATTGCAAAATACATAAGGGAATTATAACTCTAACCTTCAAAATAACAGTAAAATTTTTATTAACCGTCAGAACTACTTCATCAATATATCTAAAGCTATATTCTTAGATAGTTAACATTTTAACATAAAACAGATAATTGCTTTTATTACTCATAGCAATAATAAAACTATATTTAAATAAAAACTATATCATTTACTTTAGTGAATAAGGTAGTTCATCATTTTCATTTAAATTTTAATTGCTAAAATAAATATCATTTTTTATCATTAATGTATATTAAAAATACCTAATTCTTCTCGATATAGATATTCTAATTTAACGCAGAACACGCTACGCATGAGTGAAGCAAGCAGAAGGGGAACCCTTCTTCAGAGATATTCATGATCTAAATACTACTTTGTATTACTATATGTTAATTTTAGTTATGTTAGTAAAGCTTATTACGCTTTTCTCGCAGGGGGCAATTCATAGCACGTCTATATTACAATTGTTGTGGTTTTAAAAATCTACCCCCCAGGAAGATAATTCTTTAAATAACAACTTTACGCCATAGAGAATCCTATTCAACCATCCTTTTAATCAGCTGACATAACTTTTCACATTTTCAATGTGAAATTTCTTATCAATAACTCTTTAATTATTCAACCTTATTAGGTAAGGCTGACTAATTTTATGATTGCTAGCAATACTTAGTACTATTTAGATCTATCTGAGCAAAAGATAGAACTTTTTTCAATGATTAGCTCAAGAAAACAACTAATATACTCTGCATTAAACTCTTCAATAATCTAATCGCTCACATGACCATATCAATCTTAGGCTAATTTAATACCGCATGCAATTCGCTCTTTTCTTTTATCTGCTACTCTTGCATGTTTTCTAGCTTTTCTATAAGGAATATAATGCTTTTCTTTAAAAGAATCAGGGAAAATCTTTCATCGATTTCAATAATAGCACTTAATCATTTATGTTCTCTGTCGACGCTGAATCAAGAAAGCAAGGATGCCCCATCTCTAAATGCTGTTTTTAAATCAATACCTATTTGTTTTGCTGATTCCCTTAAAGTCAAGATATTCAACATATATCGCAGATAACTAAATCATTTATCTTTGTAATGTAGTTTCGCTAGCAAACTTCCAGTAAGATTCTTAAATCTTTTTCTTTGATTGGGATTTTATAACAATATCACTAAACCCTGATAAATTTCTCTAGCGAGAGGAGAATAATAAAATTTCTATTCTGATAATATAGGTAGAATAAAGTGAAATGAGTTATTTTAATACATAAATCAATATAATCCAATAAATTATCTCTGAGTTAACTAATAAGTTATAACTTTATGTTAGCAAGAAGTAAGGAAATAGCTTCATTGATCTATATAATTATTCGATTTTTCATGGTAACATCACTGTAGCAAAAATCCTTCTTACAGAATAAATAGATTTCTACTAGCAACCTTTCTCAACATAGCCTAATAACTCAAGTACAAACGTTACCAGAAAGTGCACTTTGATAAAAAGATAAAATAGGACGGAATAGCATGAAATAGCTCGGGTGGGTGCTACACATCTTAAACGCTTCTCGATATCTCCGTCAAAACTGCACATTACTGAGAAGAAGTAGTTGTACATTATTACTATGTATGATCAACAACTCAACAATGTCGGCAATAGATGCACTAACGCAAGAAGATATGATCTGTTGCTATATCAAGACATACTTCTGCAGACGTTTTAAAATCCTTAGTACTATAGTTTCTTATCAAATTGTAAACAGGAAACTTTATTGAGAAGACATATAAGGTGCTGGAGATTATCACAATAAAAAATTCGAGAAACTGGGAGAGAGAGAGCCCTATATATTAACAAAAGGGTTTCTGCGCACATAGATTTCATACAAATGTATTTTATGTAGCAAAAGACTACTTTTCGCCCATCAAAGTGAAATATAAACAGCAATGAATTTTTCTTAAGAAAAATCTATAAAATAAAGAAAAAAGGGTTACTAAGCAAAATCTAGGGTTAATATTCCTAAAATTATAGCATTAGATAAAAATCTACTATCAGTTAAAGTTTTTACTTATAACAGACCCAATAAACCAATCTTTTACTTTTAGTAAAAAAAGATGATTTTTAATCTTTAATTAAAAGGTAATTTAATTTTTTAATTATAAATTAATCAGATAGAGATAAAGAATGATTTGATTTTTATCTTCTACTTTTTTAATAAAATTCTGGTTAATTAAAATTGATTAAATTTGCACAATAGGTAAGAACGATAATATGAGTATAAGTAAAATAATTAATATTTCTAACAAATTCTTTTTTGCTTCCTTCAGAAGGTGAAGGAATTTCCAATCGATTCTTTTCATTTAAAATAATGATATTAAAAACATGATTTTTCTTTTATATATTCAAAGAAAAATTATACAATCCCTTCACGGGCACAATCATTAATAATAAAAGATAAATGATAAATTTCTTTATTATCCAATTTTATCGGCAAGCCATGTAATTTATTATTATAAATTGCACTATAAAATTCAACTGAATTTCTAATTTATGTACTAAAATATTCAAGCGATCAAAAATAATCTGCAGGATTGACCTACAATACATAATACTTTGAAACTTCCTAAGTCATTACAACTGCTTGCTAGACGTAATTCAATACATTCTGAAAGCAGCTTCTGAACACGCCTATCGATCAACTCTCTCAGTTGACTAGAACAAAAACTTCAATAATATCTGGTAACTCAGGATCATGATATATTTTGCTTAAAATCATTTTAATAATACTTCCAATATAGATTGTTCACAGAAAAAATACACTGCTCTCACCTCATTCCAAAAGTTACGATATAGTAATCAATACTACTAACTAAATATTGTAGTAGATCACTAAAACTCGATTTATCTAAACTAGATAAATTAAAATAGATAATTTTATCAGAAAACATAGCTGTTAGATCTTTCTCTAAATTTAACAAATAGAAAATTTTACAAGTGACTACACATAAAGCTTTTAGTATTGGTGACAACAATTGAATAGAAAAATTTATAATTATATCATTAACAATTTAATGTAATTTATTCTCATCACATTGAAACCTACCCGTTTTTAATATAAATATGGCATCGCTCTGTCAATAAATAATTAAAGTAAATCCATTCCACTAATTTACTAAAATAACACCTTTATATTCTAAAGGTTTACGTCAATAATAGAAACTATCGTAGGTGCCTTATTATATAAATACCAATCACTGCGATTTACGTGCAAGACAGGATGATAAATAAAAGTGAAATGACTTTCATATAGAAATAGCAACTTTTACAGATTAACAAAAGTTCTTTTATTAGAGAACACTTCAAATGAAACATAGAATTACGTATGAAGACATACCAATATCTTATAGGCTCGCACTAATCTACAAATTATTACGATGAGCAAAGCGAATAAGATTACGATAATTTTGCATGAAGGTATCAAGTAATTCATTATCTGCATCTCGATCCTGCGCTATTTTTCAAAAATTTTACTTGTAAAGGACACTTAATTGATTTATGTTCCACCCCCATGGGAAGAACAAGTTGCGATAAAATATTCCTTTGCCAACTATCACTCATCGAGATTTTGTTTTTACAAGACAATTTTTACAAATTTTAAGATAAAACAGCGACAAATCAAATTAAGACGTTTTAAAATCATTGATTTCCATTAAATAACGCGTAATACGTTCTAACATTAAACAATAGAGGCATCCCAAACCATAAGAACCAATTTCTCCTACATGCAAACATTTCTTAAAATTCCATTGCCAACAAGATACCATGCGGGGTATTCTCTAAGAATAAGCTTCCAATAAAATACTTTTCAAAATAGATTTATAAGGAATAAGGAGAATCAATACTTTTATTAAGTTCCCAAAAAGTAGCACAAAAATATTCTTCAGGTGATAATTTACCTAAGCCGCCTAAATCTAACCACTCATTTGGAGTTTATACGCCTCGAGCGTATAACAATAAAACATATTGATCATAATTAGTTTCTTCTTCTCCAGGTACCATCATGTATAGTAAACGTTTTCCAGCTATGCGAATAGCTGTACGATAAAATTTATTCAACAGCAGTACATCTTTGTGTTATTTCGCAATCTTCATTATTTAAACTAGTACTTATATGATTACGAAAACAATTTTTATTAATTAAAGAAAGTAACATCTATATCAAGTGAAGACGCTCACTACTTAATTAATATATTTTTTGCATAAGTTATCTTTCTTCTTAATCTAAGTATGATTGATAGCATACCTAAATCAGAAACATAATTTTATCAGATTGATGAGGTACTTCTCCCATAGAATAATTACCTGTGTAATAGCTAATTTATCATTAGTTTGTTGTGAAGCTAACTCAGAAAAAATATGACTCAAATTTCTTTAACCAGTGTATTTGTTAGAAGATCAAACATAAAAACAGCCACTAGAAGGTACATTACCTTCAATATAACCAGGCATCATAGGATGATGATAATTTAATAAAACTGGCAGGAATCCCATACACATATTTTGAACATTTCTTTCATAGAAGATGATGCTCGTTCTAGTAGTAATTGATTGATTACATCCAATCCTTTCTTATTAGTGTCTCACTATAAAGATACAAAAATTTTATCTGAATTAAGTTTAAAAAACAAATAACCTTAACTCATCTATATCGTTTTCTTTGAAATTTGAAAACGATAACAGCGATATTCTATTTGTTAATAGAAATGTGATCATTTTAATATTTTATACTAAAAAGGTAAAATATATTACCCATAGATATTAACTGTTTATTTTTCACACTAAATCCTTTCCATTCTTTTATATAAAAATCTTTTTGTTTATAAGAGTTTCAGATAGATGAGCTCTATAAAAAGAGAATAATTGATTAAATATATATTTATTTATTTTATTCAAAAACAAAAACTATCTTTCTAAATAGTTGTTGTCCTCTATCTACTTTTTTCTTTTTATAGATTTCACTATACATTAGCTATACTTATTAAACGATTAGTTACTAACCGGTAAAATTTACTAAAATATTAAAACTATCTACCTTTCTTTTATAATTTACTTATAATCTAATTACATAAAAATTTGTCAATACAAACACTGCGTATTACAACAAGGAAAGTCCATTAGCAATATGGCAAGCGATTTTCATAAAAACACAATTAGAGAAACATCATCCAACACTAACAATCGAACCCATTCCCATGACTACTAAAGGTAATATTCTAGATGAATATTCCCCTGTCTAAAATTGGTGGTAAAGAACTTTTTGTCAAAGACTTTAAAAAATTTACTATTAGAAAACCTAGCTGATATAGCTGTTCATTCCATAAAAGATGTTCCTGCTACGTTTCCTAATAACTTAGGATTAATGGCTATTTCAGCGAGAAGATCCTCGTGATGCTTTTGTATCCAATCAGTACGATTCCTCTGATTCGCTTCCAGATAAAAGCATGATAGGAACATCAAGCCTGGGTCCCAAAATGCCAGCTACGTCATACTTATTCGAACTTAGTCATTCGAAATCTACGTGATAATATCGAAACACAGCTAAATAAATTAGACAGTGGCGAATACCGATAGCATTATTCTTGCTGCAGCTAGCCTAAAACGTCTAAATTTAGAAACGCGCATATGTAAAATTCCTCTACCGCCAGAGCATTCCTTACCTACTGTTAGATAAGAAACAATTGCTATTGAATGCTGTCTTGATAACCACCATACACAAAATTTTCTAGCGCCACTACATCATTATGATTCTGCTATCTGTATTCAAGCAGAACGAGCTGTCAATAATTGATTAAAAGGTAGCTGCTAAGTTCCAATAGGTAGCTATGCTATATAGAAAAATAAAAAAATTTTACTTAGAGCTCTAGCTTGTGCGATAAATAGTAGTTACTTTATTCGTTCAGAACGATATTTCAAGCCTGAAGATGCTAAACAAGAAAGTATTGAACTTGCAGAAGAATTACTCAATAACAGTGCTAAACAAGTTCTTAACAAAATTTCCTTCTCAGGAGTATTTTTATAATGAGTATATTGCTTACCAGACCAAATTCAAGCAGTGAAAAACTTGTTTAACGTATCAAATCATTAGGAAAAATGGCCTTTCATATCCAACTGATTAAATTATACCAGGTAATAAACTAACCCTTTTACCAGCTAAATTAGCCAAGCTAATTGATGGTGATCGGGTTTTTTCTTATCAGAAAATGTGGTGTATAGCATGCTAATTCGGCACTTTTTTAGAAGGACGAAATGGCCTAATACCCTACCCTTATCATGATATAGGGCATTCAACAGCATCTACTTTTCACCAACTAACTAATTTGCCTATTCAACTATCTCAATCTAGTGAAACTAGTGAAAAACATTACTTGAATTAACTGGATTAGAATCACTATTAGGAAAAAAATCTTTATTATTACGCGGTAACCGTGGACGTGAATTACTCGCCGTAACATTAAAATCGCGCGGAAGTCATAATTAACTATTGTGAATGTTATCAACGTTAATCAATAAACTATGATCGACAAACTTTTCACTTACAATGGCAGCAAGCAAATATTAAAACAATTATTATTACTAGTAGCGAAATGTTACATTTATTATTTAATTACAAATGAGGTTAAACCTTGATTACTTTCTCGCCATTTTATTACTATCAGTAAACGTTTAGCCGGTACTGATTACCAATTATGGTAACAATCAGTAAAAATAGTTAAAAACACTAATAATGATGCATTAATTCAAACATTAATCTAAACTAATATTTAGATATTAATTACGATGGAACAAAACAAATAGAAACAAGCAAACAAAATTTTATTAAATTCTTCAAAACAGAAAGGTAATTTCTACAGAAATTAGTATTTGCCATAAGCAAAAGCATTCTAATCTGCTTAACAGCATACTTAGTATTGTACTTACTTATCATACTGGGTAATGATTTCTATCATTAACTTTAATATAAAATATCAATAAATAATTAATGAAATCAGCTAATTACAACAATAAATAAGTGAACTACAACGTCAACAAAAAATAGAAAACAGCAAATCAATCAATTAATTGAATTCCAACTTCTCTCAGTTAGAAAAGAAAGAACATGAGAAATAATTTCAATAGTATATTAAAAATATAAGATGCATAAATCGCAACATTTTCAAGTACAAATGTATAATGCTGGTTACTTATTCTTTTTATTAAAACACGACAAACTTTATAAAATATAAAAATAACGAGTTATGCTTATTTTTGGGTATATTTGATTTCGGAAATCCTGGCGTATCTCTCCTATTCCTGTTGATTGATTTCATGGATGATGTTAAGAACAGAGAGATGATATGCTATGAAAAGTTTACCCACCCTACAGTGTATATCCGCAAAATTAGATATTACCCTGATCCATTAGATGGATCTATCTGTAATCGTAATAGGGTAGCTTAATAGCACCCGCTCTCGAGATTAAGCTCAAAACCCATACTGCGACAACATGCTGAATATCACCTTGTCTATAATCTCCTCATCCGTCGTTCGTAAACGGTTATGTGCTATAGTGAACATATAAACTGATATTGGCGATGTTGAAATTAAAGTATTAAAATTAGGGATTAGAGCGGTAATAAATATCCTTCAACAAATTATTATTGCCGCTTTTATCTGAAGCGTGCAAAAGTGGAAAAGAGTTTTTTATAGCTATACCTACGGAGGAGGGGGTATAGCTCTGTTGATTTTTAAAAACTCTCATAACGATTCTTCGTAAAAAGCATATGCTTTCTCTAAATACATCAGTAGATTAAAACAACAATAGTTTGAAGAATACAGACAATATCGGCTATGTGATTAGTGATATGTCTACATTTATTTCTTATCCGATAGCATAACCATTCTTATCAGATAAGTTGATTGCCTTTACCTGCTCTACTCATTATCAGCAGGACTATGTATGCACGTAAGTAGCTAACTACAGTCGAAGATTATTATCAAGACTAAGAAGGGCGCTGAGTTTAACTTCTAATGCCCCCTGCGAAAGTAGTACATTAATCGTATCTCCAAGGGATAACTTGATAGGAGAGAGAACCATGTCCTTATTTTTGCAATACAATTATAAAAGATAATTCTAGACATGTAACACAAATTCTGCTGAGTACACAAAATAATTAATGTAGTTAGTTTCAGTCCATAAAAGGATACAATAAAATTAAAGGTAAGCTGCTTGAGATTTAGTTAGAAGGAGAGAACCGCGATGCTGGTAATAAATCTTGATGTTTTGTTACAAAATTTTCAGGCATATCCTGCGGCGATGAAGAAGCTTAAGAAAGAGCGAGAAGAATGACTAACATTCTACGATTTTCTATTAGTCTACTTAGCGTTATAAGAAGGAGGAATTTGATTTAGTCAGTTTTTACAAAAATGAGGTTATGAAGGTGAGATATGCGAAGCACTGTAGTTCAAAAAATAACCATTTTAATGGTATTTAACTTTATTCTAGTCTACGCAGAAAAACTAAAATTAGATAATGAAATTGATCTGCTGACTATAGTAGTAAACAATATTTAATTTAAGGATGGAGAAGAAATTTACAAAGCATCATAGTGGAGCTGTAGCTTGATTGTCGTACACCAAGATTTGCTAATAAATCAACTATTCATCCTTATTATTGAGAGTTTCTATAGAGGACTTCCAGTAATATTTTTAAATCTTTTACTGCAATTAGGGATTTGCAACGATATTGCTATAACTATAATGGATATCCAGTGGATAACATATTCAGTGTGACAATATGGAAGGATAAAAGTGTGCAAGTGAGTTAATTAATACATGAATCTATATCATCTGTTAGCTTGTCTCCAAGCTAACTAATAAGATACAGCGTTATGTTAGTAAGGAGCGAGGAAATACTCTCTTTGATCTTTATGACTGTTTACTTTTTATGGAAACTTCTGTAAACAAAATCCCTTATATAATAGTATGCAGTACAAGGAATTTCCTACCTATAACCATTACTAGCATAGACAATAATTGCATAGACAATAATTACAGGATTTTCTTAAAACCTTAGTCAGCAAGAGAGGATTCAAACCTATTACCTACTGTCAAAAATCTATTGCGCCATACTCAGAGAAAATAAAACAATTTCTATTTTTAACGATTCTCTCGCATAAGTTTAAAATTTATTTATATTATAGTGTAAAAGGAAGACTTGAATTAATTTATCCATAAGTAATAGATACTAATATTTTAAGCTAGCGCGTCTACTAATTTCGTCACCTTCGAAAACTCTACTAAAACAAATATTGGGTGACTAATGGGATTCGAACCCACGACAACCGGAATCACAATCCGGGGCTCTACCAACTGAGCTATAGCCACCAAAATCTTTAAATTTAATTCATTTTATATAACATTAATTTGCTACACCGTAACAGAGCGCACAGTAAATAGCGCGCCCGACAGGATTTGAACCTGAGACCTCTACCTCCGGAGGGTAGCGCTCTATCCAACTGAGCTACGGGCGCTTCTCACCGTTAAGGGTGAGGGATAGTACGGATTTAATCGCATTCTGTCTAGTAATTTTTTAAAAAAAAGATTATTTGCTTATTCTTTATCCATTTTAATCATAAAACTAACCTTTCCATTATTTTAAGCAGTTAAACTAACTATTGTTAATAATTTTTATTATTTTATAATGAAAGAATGATTTAAAAAAGATAATAAAACAATTAATAAAATACACCGCCAATAATTAAGGATAAAGGCATATCTGAATTAATTACTATACCAACAAGCACACACGTCAAAACAAGGTAAAATATTTCACATAAGGAAATAATACTGATTTAAAAGTATATTGAGATAAGCGCTATTAATCTACTTGTCGAAACGCAATTGACTCAATAAAATAAGAAACCATATTATTTATTTCCAGGCAATAAACTCACACTATAAACATACATAAAAACAGCTTATTATCAGGGATCATTATAATTAAGATCTGAGGAAACTAAGACAAAAATTGTTAACAACATACATAACACGCTATGTATGGAACATAGCATTTTCTGTTACTTTCAAAAAAATTTGACAGTTAAAATTTTATCATAAAGCATAAATCATGCGCCAGCCACTATATATGCCACTATTGCAACCTGCTAACACTCAGTGTAAGGTTATCACACATTAATCACCGCATCCTACCTATACAATGCCTATTTAGAAAAATTAGCAGAAATATACTGATATTTTATCTAATTTTTCTCTAAAAAAAAAGAGAACCTCATAACTATAAAAATAACACCAATATAAAAATCAAAATTTGCAATTAAACATTATTAATAGTTTTCTTTAATTGTACTTACAGCTTTTTTGTTTCTCTAGAAGTAATGAAAACTAATTAAATATCTTAATAAGAATCTACTATAATACAAAGTACAAATAAAAGCCTTCCTAGCTAACTACCAGCAAAATCTATTATTGGGAATACCCTCAAAAGAAAACTAAATTTCATATAGAAAACAATCGCTGTGATCTCTGATATTCTAACAACGACCTCACGTAAGAGTTATCCTCATTTCTAATGCATATAGTTTCTGAGATAGTGGTTGTAATTCTGTTTATTAATTTTATGAATGATGTCAATAACAAAGAGACTATATGACATAAAATTTATTCTATAGATATCCCATAAAAAAGCAGATATTACCTATAATCTCTTGTATGAATTTATCCGTATAATTAATAGTAAAGCATTTGATAGTACTCTTGCTGAAGAAGAACTTGAAAATATGGGTTCTTCTCGGTAAAAATCTCATGAGTTCTCTGCCAATGTTCCCTACATTAGGAAACTGAAATACTAATGCCTTGAAGAGTATAGCCAATGAGTGCCTGCGTGTTTTAAGCGATATCCACTACATTTATTACTTGTCAGATAGCATAATGTGCCTTCTTCCTATTAGGAAGCTGATGATTTTTATCTACTGCTCACTATTATTAATACATTGTACGTATATGTAATGGCCTCGTTGCTATTAAAGATACTTGTCAAAGGTAAGAATCAAACTAAGCTAAACTTCTCAATAGCCTCCTGTGAACGTGAAACTTAACTATATCTACTAGACTTATTACGGAAGATGGTATCCTTAGTTTTGAAATGTAATAAAAAATATATTTTGAGTGCACAACATAAATGCTATTGAATACACAAATAGCATTGGTACTAAATTACTCCATAAAAGCATGTAACAGTAAATTAAGAGTGAGCTGCGTGAAAAGGGAGGTAGTTTTAGGTAACAGAAAGTCGCGACGCCGTTAATAAGCCCATTGATGTTTTTTGGGAAGAGGGTTCAGCGAATATTCTGCAGCATAAATAATCTGAAGAAAGATTGAGAAGAGCTGCTGGCATCTCCTATTACTTCCTATCAGCACATTGGTATCAATAATAACGATAAATCTAATTTAAATATATCAACTTTTGCAACAGAGAGGCTATGAGCTAATGTTCGAAGCAGTGTAATTCAAGAAAAACTATACCTTAATTCTATTTATTCTACACCTTTCTAATTAGAAAGGTGGCCGGATAAGGAGATTTTATCTATTTGACCTTGCAGTAACAAACTCCATCTAATTTAAGGATGGAGAATAAATTTACGAAGGATCAGGGTTGAATATGTAGCCTGAACCGCTACAATAAATTTCTAATACTATGCCTTACATGAACAAATAACCCCCATACCATTAAATTTACCAATAAAAACTTAAATATTTATAATCAAATGAAGCAAAGCATCACTAATAATTTCAAAAATTACCATCTCTCTCATTGAATGCATAATAAAAAAGAAATAATCTAACAACAATATATAACCCAGAAATACAAAAAGGCCTTACCAATTTAACGTTTTGGTAGATCTCATAAATAAGCTAACTAAATTATTACACATAATACAATAAGTTGAATATATTTTGTTTCAAAGCCATGACTGAGATCTTATTCCGGTTTTCCATAGCAATTCCTACCCTTTTAATAATCACTTAATACCATTTACCTTAATGATGAAATAACAGATAATGGCTATTTACTAAAAATATGTTTCCCCAATAAGAAAATAAAAAGTTTATACTTGTAATCAAATTTGTACTAATTTCTAAGAATAGAAAACAGTTATCAATTAAAGTTATCTTTAAAAGAAACCTAGCAATTTGAAATTCATTAGCTATTAAAGTTAAAGCGTCCTATTTCGATAGGAGTCATTAACAAATAAAAATAAAGTTTACCGCTATATATAGTAACGCAGAAAGCGTAATAATTTTATTTATCGTTTAATTCGACTTGTCTGAAAAGCAATCTATATAACCATTCTAATCCTAATTATTCTTATAATTTAAGTGCTTGTTTTATATTTCCAGTAAAAACATCATGAGGACCATCTATTCCAATATAAAGCGCATCGGAGTATATACTCACCAATAATACTGGATAAAATTTTTATCTTAGTAACTCCATTGATACGTAACAATTTTACTCCACTAACCTTATGTGCTTAAATAACATTTTATGTTATTCTAGCTTAAAATAACTGTCCTGGCTAGTAACAAAATTAGTACCTACTACTGAGTACGAAGTTTATTTTATTCTATTTAAGAAATTTCGCTTTCCAGAACATCAGAAACACAGGAACAACTTTTTAAGTTGTGTTATCGTCAATAATTTCTGAAAATCAATACTGCAAGATAGATGAAACTTTTGTTTGTAGGACTTTAAAACGAATCACTTTAAGAATTTTGATATTATCTGCATAAAGATATTCTACTTTAACTAGCAGTACATTTAAGTCATGATCTTGTCCTGCGGTTAGAATTTTTCACATTGATAGCTAACAATGTTTTATTCTTAACATGTTAATCTAAAAATAGATAATTAAAGAAATTAATTTTATTATAAAAATTCAAAACAAGATGAACTAAATATTCTATTTTAGAATAACTTATTGCTTCGTAGATTACTCCAGTAATCTAGTATTTAGCTTATTTTTAGAATCATTAGTGATGTATATGCGAATTCTACCCAGTTTTGTAGAAAATCACAAATACCAAATTAAAAATAGCACTCGTAATACAAAAGAGTTTTTCTCCTAATAAACTAGGAGAACAATATTAAAAAGAAAACAAAAATAGAAAACTTATAGAATAAAAGCATTATAGCGATTAGTGTCAATCTAACTTTTTTTATAAATCTAATCCAAAGCATTTTATAATCAAATCAACGCCTATTTCTACACCGATAGAAATAAAAATAACCAACCTTTAATCATTAAAAAATCATAATATAAATTAATTGACTAAATTAAAGTAATAATCAAACGCTTGCCCGGTAAAATAATTGGCTGAATTCAATATTGAATCAAAGTTACTCAAGCTATAGTCACGTGGTAATAAAAATATAAAATTACATACAATAATCAATAATTCTTAGAATTCGATTCTATCATAGTTATCTAGCAACAGAACTAAGTTCTTCGAAAGAAGAAAAGATATAATACATTAAATAGAGAAGAGTCAAGATCCTATTCAGTACTAAGATCTAATTCATAACGCTTTAATGCTAACCAAAACATACTAAAATATCAATAATACCAGTGATAATTAGTATCCATAAATTATTCTAACCACGAATCTATGATAATAAAATGAGAAAAGTGCAAAAGCGATAATAATATTAGCCCGCGCTCCCCCCCATTAATACTTAGATAAGTGAGTATCCAAAAGAAACCACCATGCTAAAGACCAAAAATAACCAACAATACTGAATTGGCTTCAAAATACGCAATCAACATTGCAGATATAAAAATAAAAAATGTTTTAATACTAGACTTGAAATTTCACTAGGAAAAATTTGACTATAGGACTGCAAAAGAAATAGTAAAAACTATTTTAAAAAAAAATAACTACTGTTAGTTTTGCAATAAATATCGATTAAAAAATAAATTAATACTGCTCTACTTCATTCATAGTGAATAACGACTCATTAGATCTTTTGGCATCTGTCAAAAACAGGTTTTATAAACGATATAATAAACAATGTAAAAACTGACAGATGAACAAAGACATGCAATAATATATTAGTTGATATTATATTAATATCAAATTTAAAAACCAGTAATCCTATTAATGGAAAATTAAAATAAAATACTAATAAATAAATTAGAGAAAAAAGATATTAAAATTGAAGTCTACTCATTAAATTTTTGATATGTTAGTATCAAATTCATATAAGAGAAATAAAGTTCATAATTGATAGACTACCAAATTCCATCATAGTCATTATTGCTCTCCTGTCTATATTAATGTAGCTTGTAATACATTAATAAAATAAGCTTGAAATCTATTAACTTCTATTCATTAACATCATTTTCTGTAAAATCCTTCCAGTTCTCGTTTATCTAATTCATCATTATAAAATAAAAAAGATATACGCTGTTCAATAAGATTCTGGTAAAAATAATTTTTACGGCTAATAATAAAAGGAATTATAAACGTAAATTAATAGAACAATGTATCTTATATCTTGCTTATAATTTTAAAAAATTAATCTAAATCAGAACAGTCCAAAGTGCAGTAAAGTTACATAATTATTAAAAGCCATTTTTCCTTAATAATTATCATTTTTTATTAGGAAATAATTTCCTGTAGCCTATATAACTTTCGCAAATATATACTTAATTATTAACATGATATTCCAATAAGAATAAAATTTCGACCGGCTAATCCGCAAACTGCTTTTTGATTATTAGTAACCATTCAACATGTTGATTAAATTTATTACCTGAGTTTACCGAGTAAAATTTTTATTTTATTAATTTGATCAATTAATTTTTATAAATAGTTTAAAGCTATTTCTATTTAGAAAGAAAATAGAGCAGTATTATTGGTATAATTAGGTTTAACTGAGAAAAATAATTAAAATTCCTCGTATAGTAAAAGCATCTCCTACCGGCCGTTTAAATATTAAACGCCGAAATTAATAAAATAATTTAAATTTTAATAAAAAGTGATTCATCATAATAGATGAACACATAAATATACCATAAAATTATTGTTGATGGATAATTACTAATAATGATATCAATCAAGTTTATACATTAAACTAACCATAAAAAGAATTACAATTTCTATCTGATTTTGTTTATATAGTGATAACTTTAAGAATCGCTTTTATCAAATTTATTAATACATAGTTGTGAATAGCATGATGCTAGAGTGAGATCACAGTTCAGAACCTTAAATTGTCTATTTTAAGTCATAATAATATTAATAAAAATAAAACATCCTTAAAAAATTCTAACACTCTCTGATTATGATATAGCATATCAGAGCTAATACATAAATTAAAATTTTTATCTTTGCCTGCGGTAAAGATAAAATATATCACTATAAAGAATAATATAAACAATATAAGTTACTATTTAAGTTTGTAGGCAACACTTTAAACGTCGTAAATTAGCTTTAATCAATAAAGAAATCCATTAACAACACAAAGTAAGTTACTTCTGTTAATTATAAAACTGTAATGCGGCATTAGCAATAACTAAAAAAATAAAAACATAAGTGCCTAATTTCAATAGATTAAGCAATATTAACTGGTAAGAAAAGAGATCGAAAATTGCGATAAGCTTATCTGAAAGCAGTCAAATTTCAGATCTCGTACTATCCATATAGTAAAGATGACTATCGCAACCACTGAAAAATAAACTTTAAAAGTTTAAACCTTTTACGCTAATCTTATTTTTAAGCTACAATTTATTCTAAGGATAGTATAAATAAACAGTAAACTACTGTAATAAACTGTAAATAAGCATCTGAAATACTATTCACTACATCCCAATATTTATCTCATTCCAACTATATCTCTTAGCCAATAATTTGCTTATCTTAATATAAGCAACCGGTAATATAACTAAAGTTTTTAATACTATTAAAACGAATTTAGTTAAGTGATAATAAATAACAGTATTTCAGTTTAGTTTAAAATATAACTAATTTATAGCTGCTTATGCCTAAGATCATGATCACTACTGGCGCAATAATTAATACAGGAATTAAAGGTAATCTTATTACCGCTCCTTGACAACCCACTTAATCTAAAATAAAAATAAGTAATCAATTACATCTACTAAGCTACAGACTATAATTGATAGTATATTACCTTTCGCATCATGATAACCTTTTAATATTGCCAAAAAGTAATTCACATAAGTGATCTCCATTTACATTAATACTAAGGTATAAATAACTATGTATTAATGCGTATTAACACATAGATGCCAGACTGATAAATCAACTAAACAGTAAAAATAAATATCCATAGGATTAAAACCCTAAAATAATTGATCATGAGGAGCCGACAATACAGCGCTTAACTTTATTAGCATCTGATGTATTTAGTAATATATTTAATCATACCATTAAAGATCCAGATTCACCAAATAAAACACTCAGTACAATAATCAGTTGACGAAAATTTTTTCGACTAACTAATACCACTAAGATTAAAAGAAACAATCAATAATTTGATTATGACTAATCCTATCCTAATTTTTTCAAAATTGAACAGCTATTTAAATAAACGCTTTAGATAAAATCTATTAAGCAAAAAAAGATTGGATTTGATTAATCACTTGCTGCTGCTCTTTATCAGTAAGATTATAAAATATCGGTAAACGAACTAAACGAACACTTTCTTTTGTTGTATAGTAATCATTACCGTGAAAACGGCCAAATTTATAACCTGCTGGACTAGAGTGTAAAGGAGCATAATGAAATACTGACAAAATATTTGCTGTTCGCATATGCTTATTGAATGCAGTTCTTTGTTTAATATCTTTCAATTTGATATAGAACATATGAGCATTATGTTCTAGATCTACTGGTATAACAGCTAACTCTAATTTACCGATTTCAGCGAATGGTTTAAGTACCTCATAATATTTTTTCCATAATGCTAGCCTACTCTGATTAATTTTATTCGCCTGTTCTAATTGCGCCCATAAATAAGCAGCTTGCAACTCTGACATTAAGTAACTGGAACCAATGTCTTGCCATGTATATTTATCAACTTGGCCGCGAAAAAACTGACTGCGATTTGTGCCTTTTTCCCGCACAATTTCTGCTCGCTTAATAAGTGAAGGTTCATTGATCAGTATAGCCCCTCCTTCTCCACCAGATGAGTAATTTTTTGTTTCATGGAAACTATAACAACCAATATGCCCTATCGTACCAAGCGCTCGCCCTTTATAAGTAGACATAACACCTTGAGCCGCATCTTCAACAATATAAAGATGGTATTTTTTTGCTAATCCCATAATGGTATCCATTTCACAAGCCACACCAGCATAGTGAACAGGAACAATAGCACGAGTTTTATCCGTGATTGCTGCTTCAATTTTATTGTGATCCATATTCATGGTATCAGGACGTATATCGATAAATACAATCTTTGCGCCTCTTAGCACAAAGGCATTAGCGGTAGAAACAAAAGTAAAACTTGGCATAATGACTTCATCGCCAGGTTTAATATTAAGCAAAATTGTCGCCATTTCTAAAGATGCAGTACAAGAAGGTGTCAACAACGCTTTCAAACACTGAAAATGCTTCTCTATCCACCTCTCACAACGCTGAGTAAAATGACCATTACCAGATAACTTACCAATCTGCATAGCTTCTTGGATATAATTTAATTCAGTACCAATAACCGGTGGTTTATTAAAAAGGATCATGTCATTCTCAATAGAACTATAAGCTATACTTCCAATTTGTGCACCCATCTGCGAATACAGATACATAACAACAATATTACTGATTTGAGTTTCTATCCTTAATCTCTACAATCCTTTCTGCTTACACACCATTTGCATACTGCTGTTAATAATTATTTAGCAACTCCTTTTTCCTAATAAGCTAAATCTGTGGATAATATCCCAATACGCACTTCTTTTTTCAACTAGAAGCTCCTAATGTTGATAAAGTCGTAATATTCCCCTACCTGTTTATTAACTAATAAACAAAGATCATCAAAAATACCTTTAATAGTTTTTCAAGCCAAAATTAGAATAAAAACAGGAATTATCTCTCAATGATACTAGAGAAGAAGGCAAAAACGGCTATGTGAAAAAGCTGTATCTGCAAAATATTTTTAATTTTCAATATTTTTAATCGCTACATCTAAATCTAAGCTATGATTTTTGCCATGCTAGCCATATTCAGATAAAAATTGACTTTTTTACCTTCTAGCAGCCAAAACTCATATCTAAAGTTATATCAATCAATTTAGTATCCGCAGTAATAATTTTAACCTACATAATCTCGTAGTCAATAAATTGACTTAATAAAATTATTAGCATATTGAATATAAAATATAATTTACCAATTTTACGGTTAAAAATCACTTTTTTAACTGAGTTCAATATTGTGCTTTTCAACCATGCAGAAAATCCTGTAAATATTTATTATAATTAGTTTATGCCAGTTTTTCTGCTTATTTTTTATCTGTTTATCCGTTAACCAACTATTCTATTATGTCAGACGGATTTCTTCCAGAGAAGCGATTTTAAATTACTGCCGTTTCTGAATAGTTTTCACAAACGTATTCACTTTAATAAAGCTGTCATCAGTACAGTAATCATAACTAGGCAAATCCATGACCTAATAGCTAAACTTTAGCTCACTACAATCAAGATATATTTAATTCATACAGATAATATCTTCACCCTACGTGGTGAAGTTTAATTTGTTTAATATCATTAATTATTTGATTATCATAAAAATAGACACCAGTAACTGACCCAATTAAATTTAGGTTGCTGGGACCTTTCTTCAATAGAAAACACTCTAAACTATTCATCAAATTCAACTACCATAAAATGTTTATAATCAATCACCTAATATACAAAAATTGTTGCTTTTGATTAACGAATAAAATCTCAATTTCAATTTAAGGATAAAAACCTGTCTAAATAAATATTTTACCTACTTTCAAACAGAAAGAATTATCACACATGATTTTTTACCGATCAAAAATAAAAATATCTGCTTAAATCCATCTGACTATGATTTGTACGACATAATTGAAATAAACACTAAAAATCCTCATTCTCGCTAAATAAGCGCTGATAATCAGATAGATCTTCAAGTATGAAAATAATTAATATTTCTCTAATATCAGATAATATTAGCACTTAAAACAGATAGTAAATCATCGGCTTGTTATATAAGTAACAGGTTCTTTAGAGATACCATTGCATAATAGAGTATGAATGGATTTCAGAACTACTAGCCAAAACAATATCTCTTATCATCTTTCCTCATTATCTATTATATTGCAATTCCTAAACGTTCACATGCATATAAACCATTTTATAGATGGGTGCAAACGATTTATTGCTAAAATACCATTCAACAGTTTTGTAAATACCTGATTTGAAGCTATCTTCTGCTTCTATCCTAACTATTGTTCTATTTTGCTAACATCCAATAGCATAATGCATATTATAACCTGGATGATTAGCGAGATATGTGATTAAATAAGGATAGTTAGTCATCCTTCAAGACTTAATCGGACATAATTCTTCTAGAAGGCACCAATTATGTTTACCATATCAATATTTTACGTTCATTATATCCAGAAAAATATTATAAATCTTGACTAGATCTGCTTGACTAATAACTAAATGTAATGCACGGACATGATATTCAACATACAACCAATCACCTTTATGTTCACCTTAACCATAAATAGATAATGATTTATCAGCTATCACGCTCAAAATCATTAAAGGAATTAATTTTCAGAATAGTATGATAAAGATCATAATCAATTAAGTAATTGGTCACCAAAATTAGTAATCCATAAGTACGATCCCAGACTATATGACTGAATGATTACTCGGAAGTCTTTAAAACTAAATAAGAGCGGGCCTATTATTACTTGCTATTCATAATAAGTTATTTCTGTAAATAACCTTCAACTTCTATGAATATCACCATAAACCATTTTCATTAGTAAATATAATGAAAAGAAAATAATTGTTTTTTGCTGGCTTAAATGATTTCAATAATTACAAGGTGCCTTCAATAAAATAAATATTAACAACATTGGTTTCAATAAAGACGAGCTGATCCATCGATCGGTCAATCGATATGACTTTCTCCTGCTAAATGGCTAATAACGGCATTAAGTTGATATTTCTGAAAAATCTTGTTAAATGGATATCTATTATAAATATTTATTTAAGCAAAAACATAGCGATAGCTTCTATCACTGATCCTAATAATGCTAGATTACTAGCATAAGTCAAACTATCAATAACTAATACACTATCATTAGTATATTCAATAATATAATAAATAACTCCAAAACCGATAAAGATAGATACACACCAGTAATTAAAATATGTTTCAACGCCATACTTCTTTAGTATTAACTACCCATTTTTATCGAATTTATTCACCCTTAATCACCTTAAATTATTTATATTATACCAATAACAAGATAATATCTGTATTAGTAACTATTACAGTATAGACCCCAATTGCTAAAGACATTTTAGTGCCTTTGGCAATTAATTAATATTAGGTTCTGCTACTTAATTGATATAGGTATACCAATCAAGAATCATTTTAATTATTTGTATAGTGATATTTTCTCGTAAATCATCAATATCTAGTTTAAAAGCAAGGCCGAAATACGTAATTTTAATTTTATTTGCTCGTTTATCTATATTGGTTAAACAACCGACTATACTGTCTCAATCTGATAGCAACCTAAATTAACTTGCTATAATTTTATATATTCAGCTGTTTTGAGATTAGTAATCATACTTTTACTGATAAATAAAATACTATATTATAGCCTGACTTGCTGAGATAATTTCATCATTACATTAGCAATAACCGAATGTATTCGATCAACTCAAACGTGATGTTATCTAATAAAAATCGTTAAAGACAACAAGCAATATTAATATTTAAATTTCTACACTGTTGCTGTGGAAATATCAGATTAGATCGTATAGCTGGTATTTGCTGTGCAATTTTCTTAGTTACTCCAGGCAGTGAAGTAAACTCTAGAATAATCAAATTACTTCTTTCAAAAAATATGTATTAATTCTACCTCTTTTATAATATCAAAGAATTAGGCTTTGATCGTCTTTAAACGCTGAAAACCGTAATTTAAAATATATCTGCCTTTTGAGGTGTAGTGAACACTTTTAAATAGTCAACTTATATAGCCTATTTTTATTATTTTATCTAAAAAAATTCAATAATATTGAATTGTATCTTAATTAATCGTATCAACAGCATGTTGCTTAATATCACAACCCACAATAAATTTTTTCTGCTGAGTAGAGAAAGCAGGAGCGGTTGGTAAAATCCAATTTAATCTAAATTAATAACAGGAATAGTTTTAAAGCACATGATAATCCAGCTAATTTGTTTTCAATGCTTTAAGAGTTCGATAGCAAGCTTTATCATTATCGTAATTTTATGATCCTGGGTTATTTTTGTAACATACTCATACGTTAGTAATTATATTACGTTTAAATAATTTTTTCTGTTTGTTGTACCAACTAAACATATCTTACTAACTTCAACCACTTCAGGTAGCTCAGTAATATCAAGACGTTACCAATATTGGCTTGCCTTAAGTTACATTTTCTTTTTGAATACCACCTAAATGTATCAGGATAAACTAAGCGGTATTCATTAAATGAATGAAAGGTAAATAATCCTATGGATCAATTAGGATTCTATTATTAATACCCTGCCAATATACCTTTGAACTGGTTCGCTGATCTTAGGATTCAGATAAACAAAATAGACAATTTAAATATCAGTATAATTTTAATAATTTCAGCTAATACATAAAATATATTCAAACCCACTACTAAAACTTTCCTATCAATATCCTGTAATTAACAGCATTTTTATTTTTGATCAAGAAAATATTTTGAACAGCAAAAGGCTTGCTCGTATTGTGCTATCATTCATAACTTTATTATGCACTCAGGACAATACATCCTATTACGGTTTTGCCAGTAATAAAATACGATGAGAAAGGGGATAGATTGATGCTATAAATTTTTTATGAATAACTCGATAGGTGAAAATAATACATTACTAAATAACTGACAATTTTACGACCTTCCCCCTTCTGTACAAGGACAATATAATTTATCGGTACGCAATCCTGCTTCAACATATTCAACCAGAATTATACTGATAAAAAACAATCAGATGGTTGTCATCATGGTTACTATATCAGCATGAACTAATACTGCATCTGATTTAAAAGATAAAAAATACTAATTTAATTTCTTCAAAAATACGACAGGTATTATTTGATTAAATCTTCTCCCGGTATCATAATATCTATATCATTATCAGATATGATCTGAAAAATGTGCAAAACCTGAGCAATAACTACTCTATATTGTTCAGTTATTCGAACTTTCGATTAAAAATCTTATCGTGTATCAAAGCATACGCCAGCTAAATCATTTTTATGTCTTCATGACAAACACTAAAGATAGTCTATTACTTTATAGTGACTTTTTATGTTAATTTTATTTTAGTATAAAAATATATTATTAATATTAATTTTATTTTCATAATTTGTTGAAGTCCTCTTTTTTGCTATATATTTAGCAAATAATTAGATATTACGTATTAGCAAAGTCATGTCTATGTCACTTAGGACACCAATCATTCGAAAATGACCATCATTAATCCTGAACGACAGCTATCCTGTTTAACGAGATCTTCTAATGTTTATATATTGATAAGTTTAAAATTATTCTCGAGATCGATTTGAGATTTAATACTAACGATTTAATACTAACATTACTATGTTTTAATTATGATCTTATCATAATTAAACTCTGTTTCCTATAATATTTTAATTTGCACTTGTAATAAGGAAGTATATAATAGAAATATTTCTAAATCATATAATTAATCAATAGGTACATCAATTTTGATATATGAAACCACCTTGGTTTTTGTAATTTTTAACGATTGCTATAGATCAATTTAAACGTCATTCATAATTTATATTTATAGCATTTCCTAACATTTAATTAATGCTTTTAAAGACTGTTCTTTTGCTTTTCTCTAAACGTCTTTAATCTGTTCATTAACATTAAAACTACTTTTCTTTTTAGCAAAAGAAATATATTCACGCAATAATTAGCTTGCATCACGGAAGCCATTTTAGTAATTAATTTAACATTATCATTAACTATCTTGTTATCATTTTTAAAGTGAATTGAATATTATTAATTAATTCATCAAGTAATGCAGATTAATCCTTAATATTTTCTTATATATATCTTTGATAGTAATCACTTTTTAACAAAAATTTTTATCTGGCATCATAAGAGCCCATTTAAGTAGTAAATTTTTAATAAACCTGATTTTAAATCATTAGCAATTGATTATCTTATATTTCATTAATATGCGAATTCAAATTTTGCAAAAATTGTTGTTAGGAATAATATCCCCTAAATTATTAACTGTAGTAAATCAGTAACAGTATTACCATACCATTCTTATGGTATCATCTAAGAAATTATCAATACAAGAGCTATATAAAATAAATGCTAAAAGATAATCCATGTTTATTCCCATCATAGCGCACTAAATAAACATTTAATATCTAATCCATGCTCAATAAATTGAGAGTAAGAATTAGATTTAAGTTAGGTTTCTACTTTGTTATTAACAAAAAACTCTTTTAAACATTTCTGTTATTTATTTTTATACTATTTATTTTTATACATTTCATTGAGGTTTAACAGGTTTTCAAATGCGTTACTTTTC
Organism: Arsenophonus sp. NC-WZS1-MAG3; assembly: GCA_052174535.1. Classification (GTDB taxonomy): domain Bacteria; phylum Pseudomonadota; class Gammaproteobacteria; order Enterobacterales; family Enterobacteriaceae; genus Arsenophonus. The sequence goes on from JBQMRQ010000068.1 coordinate 83,811, forward strand.
AAGCAGATCTAATACAATATCCATAGGATAGCAAATGTAAGAAAAAATAATTCCAATATCGCCATTCAGCTAATAAAAGTTAAACGTTTACCGAACATACCTATTGTTTTTAAAAACAACTACTATCAAAGTCATCAAGATAAAGCCTGACTTGAAGTAAAACCTTAAGGCATAATAAAATAATGAATAATAATAATTCAAAAGATAGTCACTAATTTAATTGAAGATTGCTCATCTTATATCGACATCAACAACAACTAAAAAATAGTAAAATTAATTAATAATACTACCATATTTCCATAATTATTTTTTAATATTTTCTAAATAAACCTAAATTCAATAATATATAAGAAAGAATGGGAGCAAATAATAGAAAGACACTAAAAAGCTAATACCATATTGCTATTTTGATAAAGCAAAATATCTAATAAGGGAAAAACACAATAAAGATCAACAAGATGATCATCAAATACCATCAACCATGTTAAAAACATTAACTACGCCATAAACAGAAAATAATGTTACTAAATAACTTAAATTCTCTAATATTACTTACCATTAACCTAAAACATAACCTAAGTTATCTAACGTTAGATCGGCAAAATAAATCATGACTACCACAACAATCGCTTGAACAGTTTCTTGAACTTTAACACTAATATCAAAGCGATCATCTAATGCTACAATAAATATAAAAATTTCACTATAAATCAAATTCAACCATTTATGTTGAATAAATTCAGGTATAAGTCATAAATGCTAATTCAATACTAAAAATCATAATACCACCATTAAGAGAAATTTCTTCCTAGTATTTTTCAGTAATTAAATTCACCTACTAAACCAAAGTTTTTATATTCTCTTGCAAAGAGTATAAAATTATAAAAAATAAGAAAACGTTGATTAGTAAATTTACTATATGCCAATATTTAGTATCTTATAATTTTTATAAATCATCCACTACGTCCTTTTCCATGGACAAACTATAAGTCTACTTTAAGTTAGTGTATATGTAATAATAAGAATAACAAAATACTTCTATCATTTTCGCATCGCTTATTAATAAACAAAATCTCTATCAAAATAGATATTATTAGATAATAGTAAAAAAATAAAATAAAGCGCCACATAAAAATGGCGCTTTTTAGTTAATCATTAAACAATGAGAACTTTAAGAACGCTTCATAAAATCGAAAAATTCATCATTTGTCTTCGTTATTGCTAATTTATTAATTAAAAATTCCATTGCATCAATATCACCCATAGGATGAATAATTTTGCGTAATATCCACATCTTTTGCAACTCATCCGGTAAAGATAATAATTCTTCCTTACGAGTACCGGAGCGATTATAATCAATTGCCGGAAAAACACGTTTTTCTGCTATTTTCCGAGACAAATGTAACTCCATATTTCCGGTGCCTTTAAATTCTTCGTAGATCACTTCATCCATTTTAGAACCGGTATCAACTAATGCTGTAGCAATTATCGTTAAGCTTCCACCTTCTTCTACATTACGTGCAGCACCAAAAAAACGTTTAGGACGGTGTAAAGCATTTGCATCCACTCCACCTGTTAATACTTTTCCAGAGGAAGGAACGACTGCGTTGTAAGCACGAGCAAGACGCGTAATTGAATCTAAAAGAATAATAACATCTTTTTTATGTTCAACTAAACGCTTAGCTTTTTCTATTACCATTTCAGCAACCTGAACATGACGAGATGCAGGTTCATCAAAGGTTGATGCAATGACCTCACCTTTTACTAGACGTTGCATTTCAGTCACTTCTTCCGGTCGCTCATCAATTAACAACACTCTCAAAACACAGTCTGGATAGTTATTGGCAATATTAGCTGCAATATTCTGTAATAACATTGTCTTACCTGCTTTTGGTGGAGCAACAATTAAACCACGCTGCCCACGCCCAATCGGTGCAGCCAAATCCAGAACACGAGCAGTTAAATCTTCTGTTGATCCATTGCCGCGCTCCATACGTAAACGATTATTAGCATGTAGCGGTGTCAGGTTTTCAAAAAGGATTTTGCTACGGGCGTTTTCAGGTTTATCAAAATTAACTTCATTAACTTTTAGTAGGGCAAAATAGCGTTCTCCCTCCTTCGGAGGTCGAATTTTTCCTGATATAGTATCTCCTGTTCGTAAATTAAAACGACGAATCTGACTAGGAGAAACATAAATATCGTCAGGGCCTGCTAGATAAGAGCTATCTGCAGAACGAAGGAATCCAAATCCATCCTGCAAGATTTCTAGCACGCCATCACCAAAAATATCTTCTCCACTTTTCGCATGTTGCTTCAAAATCGAGAAAATAATATCCTGCTTTCTCATGCGAGCTAGGTTCTCTAGCCCCATACTTTCGCCAAGAGTAATCAATTCTGATACCGGCGTATTTTTTAATTCGGTAAGATTCATAATGGTGGGTTCTTAAACTCGAGGTATATTTTTGAACTATGACTAATAAATAGTATAACAATCTCTAATTGCTTATTTAAATAAAAATACAAAAATCTTAACGATTCTTGATGAAGATATCAGTATTATTAGATATAAATTCATATAGTTGCAGCAATTTGTTAATCCACTACATTAGATAATGCTCTTTATACAGCAAAGACAGAATAAGAGTATAAGCATCTTCTAAAAAATATGATGAAAAATCTCACTTTATACACTTCTTAAGCCGCCCTATACAACAGGACCAAGAAAATAATAAATGGAACATATCTGTCTAAAAGAATTATTTCTATGAGAGTCAATGGAATTTAAACCATTCTAGGATAGAAATTATCCAGAGATAAGAAATATGTCTATATAATAACATATTAAATATATACACATTTAAGATAAAAACGTGTATACCAGACTTGTTAAGTAGTGACACTAACATTATCTCATGCTTCGAAGCAGACGTCTAATAACAAATTAAAAATTTAGCCTAGATTAAAAACGTCTGTTGTTGATATTTTATAAAAACTTGATGTTTTTGTCTAAAAATTCTTTTAATTGAGTTTTAGATAAAAGACCAACTTGCTTATTAAGCATCTCACCGTCTTTAAAAAATACTAAAGTAGGAATGCTACGAACACCATATTTAGCTGTTGTTATAGGGTTATCGTCAACATTTAATTTTCCGATGATAAATTTATCTGCATATTCATCAGCAATTTCGTTTAAAATAGGAATAATCATTTTACAAGGGCCACACCATTCTGCCCAAAAATCAACTAATACTGGCTTTACTGCTCCTAGAATTTTTGTATTAAAATCTCCATCAGATAGATGGATAATTTTATCGCTCATTGCGGATACTCCCAAAATATAAACATTTTATGTTATTTAAAACTAACATTAATTTAACTATGCTTGCTTTATTTCAAGCAATCTTCTTTCATAAAACAACCTTAACTATTATTTTAATACATTATAAATAAAACATATTTTATAGAAAATAAATTCATAGATTTTGCTTTACACCATAACGTTATTGTGAATCAATTAATAAAAATAACTTTCATAACTATACACAGATACAAGCGCTAACATTGCCTTTTACTATTAAAGTTCATAATCTTGCTGAACAGTAACAAACAAGAACGGATAAGACATTAGCTTTTCTTACCTCAATATTTTATTAGTTACTAACACATATAATAAATTTAGTGTATCAAGTTAATCAACCTAGAGCACTAATTATAGCTCCTACATCCGGAATTACTGGTTTATATGTATGCCGATATAAAAAAATTAACCGTTTTAATAAGCTTAAAAATAAGTTTAACTTATGGTGGTGATGAAACAATGAACAACTTACATCTACTCCAGACAGGAGTGAATATCCCTATCGGTACGATAGGACGCTTAATTAATTATACTAGACAAGGTTTCATTTATTTATATCTCATCTAAATGCTTGCACTTGATAAAAGGCTTATCGTATGTATCATATTAGTTTTAATAAATATATTTGTGGTTATTTTATTAAATATCTCCCTGCCACTGAACGATTAAATTTACTGTTTTCCGCGAGATTTTTTATCGTATTCAAAAACTGGCATTTGAACAAATGAATTACCCCAATATATTAAAGTAAAACCTCAAAAACAGATTATTACATTAAAGAAAAAAATTTCTCTCCTAATGAAGAAGAAATGCGTCTGCTATAAAGGTTAATCGAAAAAATTGCACGAAAGATGCACAATCTTTTTTAACACTAAAATATCGCTGTGAAGATATTTTGACTTATCTTTTTGCAGATGCGGTCATCCACATTGGCTTACTAATTGGCGATATGGCACAAAAAACGACGATGCATCCTCTTGAACAGTTCATTTAAGGACATTTAAATATCCTAGTTGCAATAGATGTTGCTATTAGAGGTTTACATATCCTATCTGTTACTCAGCTATTTAATTATGATCTACTCAATGATTATCAAGATTATTTTCATCGTATTGGTAGCACTGTATGTGCTGGTGAGCATGGGATTCAATTAGTCTTACTTGTAAAGAATATTCTTTAAATATACTTCCTAATTGAAGAGTATGTTCAGTATAAGATCCCTGTCAACAAATATAACAGTGAGGCGTTACTACAAGATTTACATATACTAAAATCACGTTATCGTCCATATACTAATAGAACAACATTGTAATAATAGTAACTAAAACCAATAAAATAATTCACGCAACAATCGTAAACATATTAGCTAATAAAAATTATTTTAAATTATTGATTTTTATGCAGAAATCGATTTTAGTTTTGGCAACTTTCATATGCTAGCAGTATAAGAAATTTCTAGTTATATATAGACTTTATTCGCATTAAACGTAAAATCAGACTAGCTTCGCTGTTCTTGATATAAATAATTATTTATTTCGGCTATGTTATCATAGATTAGTACTTTACTTGCAGAATAATTTTTAACTACGACTGTATTTCAATTATTGTAATTTTAAATAAAATTCTCCATACTAGATAATTCTGTAAATAAAACGACCCTACATTGCTGGAATTTATTTAGTCATTCTTTTATCAGCTAGTATAATTTCCACATTTTGAATTTTGAATTTTCTTAAATAACTCTCCAATTACCAACATCATTAGGCGATTCTGATTAATTTTATGCTTGTTAAAAAAGGTTTCCTCTAGCATTTAGCTGCATTCAAAAAAATATCAATTTTTATCGATAATCAGCTCAAGAAAACAGATAATATACACGCTGCATTAAATTTTCTAAAGAATCTCTCATTGCTTACATAACTCTATCAATCTCAGGCGATTAAGATCAACGATTTTTCTTTTCTTTAATCTCATTATTTCCTATATTTCTAGCTTTTTTTATGTGAAAAATCCTTTCTCTTTAAAAGATTCAAGAAAAAATATTTTGTCTACTTCAATAATACTAACTTATGTACTTATGTTGCCTTGCTTCCGCTGAAGCAAGGATAAGCAACAAGTACCCAATCTAAATACTGTTTTAAATTAATACCTGTTTATTTCGCTGACTCCTCGTAAAATTAAACTATTTAACATATATTGCAGATAACTAAATTATTTATCCTTGTGATCTAGTTTCACAAAAGGATTCTAATCAATTTGTTAAATGTTTTCCTACAATCGGAGATTTGCAACGATATCGCTGTAACCTCTAATAAATATCCACAGTAAATATTATGTTCACTGTAATAATATAGGTAGGATAAACTGGAATAAGTCATTCAATACATGAATTTGATATTATTCAAGAGAGATAGTTGCCGAACTAACTAATGAAATGCAGTTTTATATTGGTAGGGATAGAGAAAAGAATCTCTTTATCTACATGACTGTTTTTGCTTTCATATAAACCTATAAAACGAAAATCTTTTTTTAATAGTATAAAAGATTTCTAGCGATATCTTTTGCCAAGATAGCCTTATCTTAACAAGCTATGAATCGTAGCTTGATAATAACTGCATCTCTTTCTCGAGTATTTATAAGATATTATCCAACTAAAAAAGTGCAAATTATTATAGGAATACTTCGTTTTATTGAGAATACCGATCTCTTTATTAAGTAATGAGAAATATTCGAGCCATCTCATCAGAATTCTTATTGAAGAAGACATTTAAGTTATTTATCAGGATTGACATCTACTACTGACAATTCAGATAAACAACTAGTAATGAATATTGGCGGTGGTGGACCCAACTTACACCTCAGTACACTAAAATCATTACACGTATCTATTTAAACATAGTTAACATATTAACCTTAACATGAGCATGCGTTATCTTGCTTAAGTTTTATTTTAAATAATCATAATATAAACTGAAGAAATTTCATAAAAACTAAAACTGCTACACCATCATAAAATTTATTAAATTTATTGTAAGTTAGCTTATTTAGCAATATAAGCAAAATTTATGCCGACAATTTAAAAATAATGCTAGTGACTGCTATCATGCATAAATGAATCTAACACTAGATAAATTATAATTTTAAAAAAGTATCATCATCTCTAGAAAATTAGAAAATGGTAAATTAAAAGATTAATACTTCAAATACGTTAGTTTTCTCCTAAAGATATTAACTATCCTTATTACCATATTTACAAAATTAAAAATAGATTATCTAATATTATATGTGAAGCATTACGTGAAGGATTAATTATAATATACTTAATCTACCTGCAAAACAGAATATCTACGAAATTATATTTGCTATTTTAGCATTATTCAAGTTCATATTAAACAAGCTAATTGAGTAATGAGCTAACAGCGTTTTTTATTAACAATTAAAGAAAATCTTTTATGCTGATAATCAATCAACAAATTAATGAGTATTAATAAATGATGCTGGTGTTCTGCATAAATTAGTTTAAGTATTAACGCTCTGCATACTACGAACCATACCTATTATTTCATCAGTCATCTTGTGATATACCAAGTTATATGCTTATACAAAAAAGCTTTTTATAGGAGTTTTTCTAAAATCAAACTAGCCAGATTTAGGAGTTATCTTATTTCTAGTGTATGGAGTATTGGAGATAATGACATATTCTCTAACAATTTATTTCGTTAATAATTTCAATAAAATTGAATGATATTCAATGAGAAATCTATGCTAGAAATATCATAAAAAATCAGATTACTCTTATCCTTTGCATAAAACTTATCCGTAATAGTAGCAAAGGAAGCTATAATCATGACCGCCAAAGATAAGCATAAAAACCATGTCTATGAAAAATATATAAACGTTGTCTTTTATCGATGTAAATTAAAAATGGCATCATTTGTAACTCTTATTTGCTACAGGAAATAATACAGACTTAGTATTGGCGATATGAGATTAAAGCACCTAATATCAGAGGGAATTGCAGTGGCAACAGAATATGATTCAACAGTTCGTTGCTGCCTTATCTGAAGTCTGCAAAAGCGGTGAAGAGTTGCTCTTATGGCTGGTAAAGGGGATTCTTTATCATAATTTTAAAGCTTCTGAAGAGGGCGATTTTCGATGAAAATCACGTGAGCATTCCCCACAATCTCTTACTAATCGCTATAAACAGACTGAAATAGGAATGACTTAAAGAGCATAGGCATTGGTGATGCCACGTGACTTAATCGATATCGCTACGTTTATTTTTTGTCTAAAGGCATATGTCATTTTCTATTAGGTAAGTTAATCATCGCTTTTTCCTGCTAGTTAAATTGGCGGAACTGGTAGTCCGTGAGAGAAGTACCCAACTTACGTTAAAGATAGTTATTAAAAGTTAAAACGAGTTTGACTTAACTTCTGAATGGACTATAATCACAGGACTTAACCACGTCTCTCATTCTTGTTATGGTAGATGGTATCATTAATTTTAGAATGTAATAATGGTAGGAATATTAGAAAATATTCAGCATTAATGCCATTAAGGTAAACAAAACAGTATTAATGCTAGATTATTCTCCTTAAAGTCATGGAATACGAAAGTTAAGTCTGAGGTACCGTTGGATCTAGATAACAGAGAGCTATGATATTTTTAATAAAGCTTTAGGTGTCTTATTGAAAAGATTTTCAGGATAAGTATCTCTACAGCTATGAGAATGTTGGAGAATAATCAAAAAAATGCTAGCATTCTATGCTTCTAGTCAGCGCGGTGGTGTCAATTAAGAACGATGATCTGATTAAATCAGCTTTTATAACAGTGAGGCTACGAAACTGACAGATGAAGCACTGTGGTTAGAGAAAACAATTCTTTTAATGGTATTCCGAGCTTCTTTCCATTTGCTCAAAAAAGCTGGAACCGACTAATAAGATTTGTCCTATTTAACAATGTTGGTAAAAATATTTAATTTAAGTATGACGAATAGGTGTTTTACGAAGCATCAGAGTAGAAAGTAACTGTAATCTTACTATCATATACTAGATTTGATAATAATTCACCGATCAATTGAATTAGAGAAACTGATTCAACAAAATATAAGCTCTCTTCTAATATGCTATGCTATTCTTCTTTTATTACCTTTTAAGACTGACGATTATTTTTACTCTCTCACGTCATGAGAATGCTAATCTGTTATTACAGCTTAAAGTAAATAAAAAACCTTAATCCTAAGATTATCGAATTAATAGTTATTGAAATATTTACTCTTTTATGAATATTTGCAGCAAAAAATATACTTCTAAAGTAATATCAATTTACTTTTATAGTAAAAACTAACTGAATTTTGATAAACTAAATCTTCTTAGTTAATAAAATTTATTTTTATTTAACCATCCAGTTTCACTCTGATATCAGTAATAAAAGATTGTTCCTTTTCTATTCTCTGTTATGTTATTACTATCTTTTTATTTTTATTTCCAGAGGGAACTATCTTCTTGTAATTCATGTAAAACAATTAACTTTTTGTCCGAATAAGTTCATCATATTGCGCCTCACCTGACAATGAGTAAAAATAACATTCTTCTAGAACGAGTTATCTCCATATTAAACAGAAGTCGCTCTAGTTTGATGTTACCCAATCAAAATAGTATTGATGAGGGAGGGGAGGCATAACAGCCATTCTTTTATATTAATTAAAAAATAAGAAAAATCTTACATGCCTTTAAGACATGCTGTGTTATTAAATAATAGATGATATAAATTTTCTGTCGTTTCTTTACACTCCTTTATATTACGTAATATAAAGGATTAGACAACCTATAATAAAATTATCACATCATTAATGTAATTAGCATTAACTTATTTCTCATTTATCCAACTAAATAATTGATTAATATTTTCATCTATAGTTCAACTCATTTACTACTATTTGATATCTGGCATAACTCAGCTTTCATGATTATTATCCTGTAATTAAACTTCTAACCCGTCATAGCACACAGCCTAAATAAGAAGCCGTCAACATATTTAATTATTTATTGTTGATTGTAATTTAATTACTTAGCATGTTAACTAAGTATTTTTATTATTTATCATAAGTTATATTATATCAGAAAAAATCAGTAAAAATGTCATAAAACTCCCTCTATTAAGTGATTGAGAGTTATTAGAGAATCTAGTGCAAAACTATCAGTATATGTCTATTCTAATGTTTGGTAAATCTATTCTCCATCCTTAAATTAAATGTTATTTACCACTGATGATTAAGGCTAAAATTCCCTTAGAGACGGTTCTAGCTATTATAATAGATATGAGTAGCTTAAATACCATTGAAATTATTGTTTTTCGAACTTACAGTGTTCGATAATTCTTCGTGCGTTAGCTTTATAGTCTTACTATCATTAAAAACCGATTCAATCGGATTCATCATTCTTACTAACGCCAAACAAAGTGTGCTACCGGGAAGACATAGAATACCAGTTATTCTTGATTTTTCTCCAGATTCTGTATCTCTTTAAGATGCGTTAAAACCTTGTCAATAAAATATCAAGGGCTTTATTTATGATATCGCTATTTTCTGGTAGACATACTTTCCTGTACCTTATCCTTAACTTTCGGTGCTGCATGCCTTTGTGGAGTGAATGGTAGTGTATTTGCTATTTTGTATAGCTAATGTCGTTGATGCTACATCTTCAGGAATATCTTTGCCATTGAATCATAAAAACCAATGGTAGAGTCTTTCCTAGTAATCCTTAATAGGTTACTGCTTAAGTAACGCATTCATAGACCATTAAAAAAGTTAAAATCAGTTTACTTCTGACTATTGATAAGCATCTTCAATCACAATTAACTCTTTAAATCCATACCGCAGTGCCGCCAATACTAATTAATAAGCAATAGGCGATCAGCTTGTCTAATAAAACGGTATATATCATCAGGCAGAAATAAATATAGCGATATCGCTAAATCATACAACTACTATTGCCTGTTCTCTTCAAGTTATTGTTATTTCAGTCTTCTGATAAGACTCTCAGAGGAGACTATGTGCTTTTTACCGAGAATCCCTCTAGAGCTTCGTGAAAATCAGCGGTGGGAGATATCTTGTAGATATAGGAATACCAACAATTCTCCGATATAGGAATGCCAACAATTCTCCAACGTTATTAATACCATTCGGATAAGGAAGTAACAACGATCTCTTAAAGGAGATTCCTGTTTCCATTGGTGATCGAGATTTCCCTTAACCTTAACCAATTTAATTTCAATATCGTCAATATCAGTGTGTATAAATTCACTTAGGTAAATAACTGTTATGGATAATGACATAACCCGTCGCAATGGGATATTTATCATATATCCAGCATGGTGTTGAACTTCGGTTCAACAGTGATATTATCAAGCTATCGGGAGTATTATTAATAAATTCATGCAAGAAATCAGAGCTAATATCTAGTTTTTATTGATATCTCTATGCTAAAATTTAATAGCATATTATCTCTCTGTTGATGTAATTTTTTATAAAATCAATTAGCTGGACACGCCAGCTCATCTCAGAAATTCATACGCTAGAATGAGGATAATTCAAGTAAAAATAAAGTTAAAATTTATAGTTAATCTACTAAATTATCTGATATATTACCTAATAGTAATCAGATTAAAATTTATTCTTTTTACTTCCTGATCTAAAAGAGATATGACTGTTAATCGGTCAGAAAAACTAAATAAAAATCTTAATAACTTATTTATAATAAAATAATTTGATGCCAATTTAAATGGCGCCTAATTAGCAGTGTATTGATATTTATTTAAAATAATATCAACAGTGTACTACAAAGATGCTACATGAATATTGATATTTTTAGGCTGCTGAACTATCGTTATTTTTAATAACGACTAAAATGCCATTAGAATCAAAAATGAGTGTTAGCGTTTGTTGTTTTACCTTTTTATATTTGAGTTCTTGACGGAAAATATAATACCAAACTTGCTGTCCAAATAGTTCCTTTAGCATTGGTGTTCCTAATGTATAGGCTACTTGCTGTTGCGTCATTCCTTTTTTAATTTTTCCAACATCACAGGCAGAAAGATAGTTTCCCTGATTAATATCAGGACGGTAAATAAACCGTTCTGTCATAGAACAACCTGCTATTAAAACAATAATAGACATAGCAACAATTAATAATTTACAACGCATGGTTATATATTCCTTTAAGAGTTAAACTATCGATGATTAATCGAGATTGATAAAATTGAAAACTTTTGCTCATTTTTCTATAACTATAATTTACAATAAAGTTAAATATGTTTTTAAGCAGTAAGTAGATCTTTTGCTACTAAACTCTTAGCCAAATATTTTTATTACTTCACTAGCACCACTAAGTAAGTAACCAGGCAATTCCTTATAAACTAGTTTTTATCTAAAAATTACATTTGTATTTCTGTTTTATAATTATTAGTTTATTTGCTCACACTAAGATGAAAATATCTGGATCTTATAACTTAAGGCAAATAGATAATACACATATAACTTGAGTTGAATTGCCTAATTTACATAACAGTTTTTCAAGCTCCACGCAGTCTAGGAGCACAATACCAACATCCAGTTCATCAAAATATAATAGCAGGGATATCAATTTTTTTGCTGTAATCACTTATATGGGCAGTTCAATACATGAAATCTTCTCATCCTGAAGCAACTTTTATTAATGATTGATATTAATGCCTAGGATTAGTTATAGTATTAAACTGTACTCAGTTTATACTATTAATTTATAAATATTCAGGATTTAAAATTATATCAACCATAAATAACCATGAAGCATTAAAGGTTAATACAGACTGTTGTTGATTTAATTTTTCTTTTTTGGCAATAGTTATTAATTTAATTAAAGCGATAATTCGGTGGAGGTAGAAGGGGGAATCTTCGGAATACGCAATGTTTACGTTCTAAATTAACATATTTATGATGCGTTATTCTAATTTAAATAATTGGCTAAGATAATTTAAGGTCCATTCGATAACCATCGTGACGAAATTCATTACTAACTTCATTAATTTAGCTTAATGCTTTTTTAAGAAATTTAACTAAATAACTGAATTAACTACTAGTAGTTAGATTATTAATTTTTAATTTTAGATAATTTTAGCATATTGCTAATATTTCTTTCTTATTCTCATTAAGAATTTATAATAGATTTTAATTTAAGATAAGAAATTATTCACAATTAACTAACCTTTATACTCTTGCTATAATTTTAATATTCATTATTTTGTTATATGGTAGTATCAATTCATTTAATTCTTTAGAAGGTATTTAATTAATTGTTGCAAAATAGAAGTTCAATTATTTATTATTAACATTTTATTAATTCTTGAAAACTTTGATGTCAATTTTTCAAGTTAATTTTATTTCAACTAAGACAGCGTTTTTGTTTGCATAAGTACCCAATAGGTATTGGATCCTGATTATCTAATAATAATTTCTGAGCGTGCTGGATATCTAGTTCAAAGTAAATGTCTCCAATTCACGTAATTGTAATAAAAGAAACCGATGTATAATTAATAAAACATATGAACCTCATCAGTAGTGATTGTTCTACGTAGCAATCATTCATTATGGTTATATAACTAGTAACTTTGATTATATTAACAAAGGTTGATAGAAAATTCTTATATTGCATGAAGGTTTTTGCTATAGAGATTGCTATAAAAGAAAGGAAACGGTTATAGATCAAAGAGACTCTTTTTAGTCTCTGCTAATATAAAGCTACATCTCATTAGTTGCCTTAGTAATTAATCTTGTCGGGGGATCATCTCGATTCATAGATTGAATTAATTTATTCTACTTTATCTTGTCCATATATTGGTAATAATAAAGATATTATCTGCTGAGAAGCGCTTTTTTATAGCGATATCATCATAAAATACTCTGATTGCAGAAAAATATTTAACAATCTTACTTAGAAGTCTACTAGTGAAACTACATTAGAAGATAAATGGTTTGGTTATTTGCGATTTATCTTAAATAGTTTTATTTTCTTAAAGTCATAAAATATATATGCATTAATTTGAAAATAACGTTTAGATGGGTTGCTGCTTTTTACTTCATCGCCAACAGTTATTATAAATACCCAAGTAATATTTTTTAAATTAACGAAATATTTTTCCCTAAGTTCTTTAAAGAGAAGTGTTACATTCTAGATAGAAAAAGTATAAAAACGCGAGAGAAGGAGATAAAAGAAAAAAGGAATTACGATTTTAATTATCGAGATCAATAGAGTCCACGTGAGCGATCAGGTTCTTGAAAACTTTAATACAGAGTGTTTTAACTATTTTCTTAAGTCGATTATAAATAAAAAGTCCATCCTTTGTTTTGATGGAGCAGTTATTAAAAATTAAAAGGTTTTCTTTGACCACCCTAATTTTGAATTTAATATATTGAAATAATTATAATTTTTTGGGTGAATGAGATTAAGTTTTTTATTACTTCGCTTGATTAAAATTTCATCACCATCTTGGATAGGTAAAATAATTTGGCTATCACAGCTGATTTCATAATTAATATTTTTTTGTCTAAATTTTAATTTGATACTACTATCACTGCTGATGACTAGCGGGCGCGATGAAAGGGTATGAGGAAACATAGGGACTAGCGCGATGGCCTCAAGATTTGGGGTAAGTATCGGGCCACCTGCAGAGAGTGAATAAGCGGTTGAGCCAGTTGGAGTAGTAATAATTAGTCCATCAGAACGTTGAGAAAAGGCAAAGTGATCATCAATATATACTTCAAATTCAATTATATGAGCTACTTTTCCGGGATGTAAAATAACTTCATTAATTGCAGTACTAATGCGAGTTTTATGATTTTTTTTACTGATCTGAGTTTCTAGTAAGAAACGTTGTTCTTCATAAAAATGGCCAGCTAATACTTCAGTTAGTTGTTGCAGAGCATTATCTGGCAAAAGATCAGTTAAAAAACCAAGGTTACCGCGATTGATGCCAATAACTTTATTTTCATATCGTGATAGGACACGAGCAGCGCTGAGCATATTACCGTCACCACCAATAACGATAATTAAATCAGCTATTTTACTAATTTTTATTAGTCTACCGATGGTAGTATTTTTTAATTTAAGCTGTTTGGCAATTTGTTGTTCAACAATAACTTTATATTTTTGCGCTCGAAGCCAATTATAAAGTTGTTTATGAGTTGCTAACGCTTCTGGATGTCGAGGATGACCAACAATGCCAATATATTTAAATGATATCTTTTTTTCTGATTTTCTGATCAGCATGGTTTATTTCCTCTTACAAGTTAACGTGTTTCTCTTGAATCTCAAACTTTGATCCCCATATTAAGCTAAATAATCTGAATTAATGCTAAAAAGAATGCGGAGATACTCATGAGTAATAAAGATCATAAAGTGTATGATGAGCATACTTCTAAACAAAAAGAATTAATAAAATCACAAAAAAATGAGGTAAAAGAACAAGTAATTGAGACTGAACAATCAGTAAGTTCTACTGAAGAAATATTAATTGATCCACGTATCACTGAATTAGAACAGAAGTTGCTTGAATTTCAAAAACGTGAGCGTGAAACGCTACTACGTGCCAAAGCTGAAGTGGAAAATATTCGTCGCCGTACTGAACAAGATATTGAAAAAGCACATAAGTTTGCCCTGGAGCGATTTGCTAATGAATTGTTACCCGTTATTGATAATTTGGAAAGAGCAATTGAAGTTATTGATCGGGAAAATACTGAATCGATATCAATACTTGAAGGGCTTGAACTAACTTTAAAATCTTTTTTAGCTACCGTTGGTAAATATGGTATTAAAGTGGTAGCGGATAAGAATGTTCCTTTTAATCCAGAACTGCATCAAGCTATGACAATGATCGATTCTCAAGAACATGAACCTAATCAAGTTATTGATGTTATGCAGAAAGGTTATACTTTAAACGCTCGTTTACTACGCCCTGCGATGGTGATCGTGTCAAAAACAAAATAAATTGAAATACCACCATTTTAATGGTGGTAAAATTTAAATTATTATTTTGGGATGATCGGCACCCAATTAATGGGCCTTAACCCTTGTTTTATGAGTATATCATTTGTTTTAGAAAAATGTCGGCAACCAAAGAAACCTCTATGCGCTGAAAGCGGGGAAGGATGAGGTGCTTTAAGAACTAAATGTTTTTGATTATCGATAAATTTGCCTTTTTTCTGCGCATGTGATCCCCATAATAAAAAAACAACGCCAACACAATATTGATTAATTACTGCAATAACCTTATCTGTAAATGTTTCCCAACCAAGATGCATATGTGAATGTGCCTTGCCTTGTTCAACAGTTAAAACTGTATTCAATAAAAATACCCCTTGCTGCCCCCAACTGGCAAGATAACCATGATCGGGATATTGGAAATCAGTGATATCTTTTGATAGCTCTTTATAAATATTAACCAAAGAAGGAGGTGCAGAAATTCTTGGGCGAACTGAAAAAGAGAGTCCATGAGCTTGATTAGGACCATGGTAAGGGTCTTGTCCTAGGATAACAACTTTTATTTCACTCAGTTCAGTATAACGGAAAGCATTAAAAACATCTTTTTGTGGTGGATAGATTATTGTACCTTGTTGGCGTTCTCTGTCAACATAATCCAGAGTATTACGGAAGTAATTTTGTTCTTTTTCTAGACCAATGATATCGTGCCACCTTGGTAAAAAGGGCATAACTATTCCTTTAGGTTTTGATTAATATCATATTTAACATAATATCTACGTTATGTAAGATAAAGTTTAAAAACAAAAATTAATTGTTTTTCATTACACATTTTCATATTAAAAATATTAGCTAATAATTCTTATTTATTAAAAAATAAATTGATTTAAGATCATAATCTATTAATTTTAATATTAAAAATATCTTAAAATTATTGATTCATATTAATGAATTTCTGATATTTAATTATTATTTAGTTTTAAACGTAACATACCATGATGTGAGCTAAGCAGCTATCTATGGTTTCAAGGGTATTCATAATCTGAATACTGCTTTTACACTCTCTAATATATTAATTTTTTAGAAATTCATATAGAGATACCTCGGAATGAACTTCCTAAATAGCGTAAATCAGCTAAATTAAAAAGATAAAATATAACTTCACCTATTATTTATACCTACCTATTCATCTGAAGCGATTTATGATATCTTCCTGAAATAATTTAAGGCAAACTCGAATAAATTTATGATAGTCTAAAAAGAGATCAAGCCAATGATGCTGGATACAACTGCATTGATGGGTAATGATGAAAGCATTCTTATAAATGAATTAATCATATATAGGAAACTAAGGATAATCCATGCCTCATTCAATTACTGGAATAAACACAAAAAATAACTGGCCCGATAGACTTGACAAACGCGGACATGAGAACGATTTTTATCTCTCTGGCAAGAGAACCCAAAGAGAGTAATTTATCCAGACATATATCTCCAACTAAACTGTTTTTCACCATTGGATGAAATCTAAAATAACTTTTCTGAAAATACGATAAAAGTGTCAACTTGGCACAAATCCTATTTATAGAGTGAATGTTTATCTGCCTTATTTGTATAATAAGATGTTCGGACGACTACTGTTATGATTATCCTGAATGGATTCCATTCAGTCATTTTCTGCTGAAGTTATAAATTAAAAGCCTGAATCTCATCTAGCGTCAAAGTTACCGAGCAGTAAATTAGCACAATAAATTTATATTTACCTAACTGTAACTGCCAACACATTACTTTCACTATCCCCATCTTCTTTTAATTTTTCAGCACTAACTGACTTATGCGACTCAATGCTCTATTTCGAGCTTCCACCTGAACTTATGCTGCATTAAGCATGCAAACAAGATATCGAAATTGGCATCATCTGCGCCTTAGATACTTATGTAAACAATTTAATTAATATCTCTAGATGTTCATGTCTCTGTCACCTGCCTAGCGGTCTGGATATTAAATTATTCTGTATTGGCGTGATCTGTTTTTTAAAAAAACCGGTCGAAAAAATCTGGCAAGACGTTGTCATCCGGCTTCCACGTTACAATTATGACTTGATAAATCCCACTGTCTTCCGGTTCTTGTGTACATATCCCCATAGAAATCAGTAGAACCGCACATTCTGAAAGCAGAAGTAGGGAAGGTTACTGAAGAAAGTGCACTTCGTTAAAAGTATAAAAAGAGCATGGCAGCGTGAGATACCTCTAGCGCCACCTTAAAGGCTCACTGATATCTACCAAAACTTCGGCATTATCGAGAAAAGGAAGGTTATACATAATTATTATAATAGCGAACTAAGCAGTTACCGACAGCAAATCTTGATACAGAAAGAGATGATCGAGCTCTATATTTAGGCATATTACAGCTAAGCATTTTATTATTTAGTTTTACTAGAGATTTTCCAGTACGATTGTGTTACATGATTTTTTAAATCGAGAATTTTGCAATGTTATCGTTGTATAACTCTAATAAATATTCCAGCAGGTTAACATATTCACTGTAACAATATGGACAAGATGAAATGGGGTGAATTATTTTAATACATAGATTAACATCATTCAACAGATTATTATCAAGCTAAATAATGAAATACATATTAATATTAGCATGGAGTGAGAAAAAAGTTTCTTTGATTGTACGGTTCCTTGCTTTTTCATTGTAAGCACTATAGCGAAAATCCTTCATATTATATAAAGAATTTCTATCAACAATTTTTACCAAAATACATAACCTGAAATATTTATTAGTTCTTATCAGTTTTCTTTACTGATGATTTTTGACGTTTAGCAATATTTTAATGTCGCGATGGCGTCCTTTAATTTTTTTCTTTTTTTGTTTATTATTTTTTCTTTTCTTACCGTTTTAACTGAATTTTTTAATGGCTTTGGTTTACGTAGTAAACTTTTAGCCGATGTTTTAGTGATTGGTCGAGGGATATCTATAAGGCATATTTTTAATGGTTCTTTAAGATAACGGTTAATTTTATCTAAAATTAGTTGATTATGAGCTTCGACTAAACTAATTCCAATCCCTTTTTGCCTACTGCGTGCGTTTCACCAATACGGTGCAGATAAACATAAACAGTATGTGGTAAATTGAAATTGAATACATAACTAATATCGTCAATATCGAGGTCACGTGAGGGAAAAATCAGTTACAACAAATACGTTTATTTCCCACTATTTAGACATTTAACAGCTTCAGCTCGTTTTATCTGAACTATTACTCCTTCAAGTAACTAGCTTTTTATTTTATCTTCCTGCAACTATTGAACCAACTACTTATACGCTCTTTTGCGTTTACGGATAAAAATAATAGATTTAATAATATTCAATTGCTTTAATAGATTACAAAGTAATGCAGTTTTATATTCAAGATTATCATTGCGATAATCGTATTATTAATTTTTTTGTTCACGCCTTGAAGGATTAGCATTAATTTAATAAGGATTATTCAGTAATCGATTAGCAAAATCGTGAATAACACCATTTTCTAATGTTGTTGAAATAGTATAGTTTGTTTATGTCAGCGTGTTTCTCTCTTCTAACAATAGTTTTAATGTTATTAATAAATTCTATATCAAGCATTCAATCAATTTCATCTAAAATCAATATCTTAATTTATCCGACGATAAAATTTTTTATTTAATATGCTGTAGTAAACCCCTGTGGTTGCGACGATGATATCTTGGTTTTCACTAAAAATTTCAGCGTGGTTAATATAGGATGTTCTATCATTGATATTTATCATCTCATATAAAGATGGGTATATTTAACTAATTCTTTTACTTACTTAGCTATTTGAATTGCCAGCTCTCGAGTTGACGCTAGAATAAGAATACGTGCTTGTCTAGATCGTTTACGTAAAAAATTAAATAAATGTTGGATTACCGTCAATAAGTAAACAACAGTTTTACCTATATCTTGTAGGTGATTAAGCTAAAATATCACGTCCTTCTATAGGAGCAGGGATAGTTGCAAGTTGAATAGTTGTATGGCGTTCATAGCCTTCCCTCATTCAGCGCATTGAGAAGACTTTAGTTTAACTCAAGTTCAGAAAATATAGTTTTAATCATTGTATGCCATTACTTAGGCAATGAATTATATGTCGCATCCAAAAAGATAGTATAGTTTTTTGAATAATTTAGGTTTAACTTTGAACTAATCTTTAATAGACTGCAATGGAGTATTGCTACCCAATACTAATTGGGTAGCTCCTGATTGTACAGGTAAATAATCGACGCAAAGTGATCTCAAGCTTTTTACTAGAATTAAAATGATAGATTTCAGTCCAGATCTTCCTATGTGCCAATTAAATAGATCGACCATTTCATTTGCTTGAGTATGAATAAGAGAGCTAAAATCGATGTTCTATACTAATCTCTGTATACAAATAAATAAATTCCCATTTTTTAGTGAATAAACATTTTTCAGAACAAAATGGAGTCTATAAGTTCTTTGCTATTCTATAAGTATCTGATGGATAGGCATAGACATGCTTGGTTAAGATCTTCTAAAAAGCATTGAGCATCTAACGTAATCTTAGACTTTTAAAAGCATACAAAAACTCATCAAGGGGCGCGATCTTATAGATATAAAAAGATAACATCATGAAGTTTTATTTAGCATTTGCAGAAAATATTTTACACTACGCATAGTTAAGCAGACACGTAACTTTTAAACGCTTTATTCTTCAGATTTTATGGTTTCCCCTGCCTCATTTTACATAAATTCTTTTTCCAGAACTACATAAACAGCGATCTAACTAGATCAAAATACTACAAGGTTTAAAACTTTATGTATAACTGTCGCTAAATCGTTAAGAAAGAGAAAATATTTTTCTCAGGGAAAAAACTGCGACTTCTTGAACAAACGATAGCGTCATCGATAAATAATAGGGAAAATAGCTATGATTATCGGTGGCACCTTTTAGCAAAGGTTGTTACTTTATTTGCGGAGGAATTTATAACTACATCTATATTTCAATTTTTAATTATTCTGGTTTCAAACAATCTTCTCCAGGGTAGATAATTTAGTAAATAAACAACCCTATACCATGAATCACTTACTACTTAGCTATTCTTTTAATTGACTGTGATATGACTGCTCATATTTTGAATATAAAATTCTTTATAAATAACTTTCTGATTATCTAATATTATTAGTGGATAGTAACTAATTTTATACTTTTCATCAAAGGCTTCATATCATTTAGATCCATCCGAATTAAAGATGAACTCTTTATTGATAATCGATAATGAAATCAACAAAACAGCTAATACTATGAATTAAGCTCTACAAGAATCTCATCATTCAGATAACCATGTTATGATTTCTGGCGATTAAGTTCAGAATTCATTCTTTCTTTTATCTCCTCCTCTCCTGTGTTTTATACCTTTTCTATATAGCATAGAACGATCCTATTTAAGGATCAGAGAAAATATTTTATTTATTTTAATAATACTACTTAGCTATTTATGTTCTCTATCAGCGTTTAAGTAAAAAAGAGTAGTCCTATCTAAACGTTGTTTTTAAATTGATAGTTGTTTATTTTATTGATTCCCGTAAAGTCAATTTATTCAACATACATCGCAGATAACTAAAGCATTTACCATTGTGATATAGCTTCATCAAATAACTTTTAGTAAAATTGTTAAATATTTTCCTGCAATAAAGAATTTTAGAGTTATCCTAATTTCTAGCTTATAGATTTCGAGGATGATGACAAATATTGCTAATTAATTTTATAAATGATTTCAATAATAGAGAAATCATATGTCATGTAAAGTTTACACTACTGTGACCTATTTAGAAAGCTAAATATTACATCTGATCTCTTGCATGAACTCATATATAATCTTAACAGTTAATTGACAGAAATCGCTGTTGAAATGAAGCTCGAAACTATGTTAGGATAACGTCCTAAATTCTGCCTTGTTAGCAGACATCAACCAGTCATCCGTAACTTGTTATTTGCAACAGAAAACTATATAAATTGGTATTAGTGATATTGAGATTAAAGTACCTAAAATTAGGAATCATAGATGTAGCTGTTAAGGGGGTAAGCTTAAAGCTATTCTGTACCAAGATGCTGAACACCGCTCTATCGATTGGCGTTATGCCGTCGATCGTAAAACGATTATTTTCCACCGCAAATGATACAAGACTGGTAATGGGCGATGTTGAGATTAAAGTGCTTAAGATAATAAGATCACAGCGGCAACGAAATATGTTTACAGATGGTTGTTACCACTTTATTTGAATTGTATAAAAACCTCAAAAAGACTACATGTTTATATCTGCGATGGAGGGTATTATCTACTGGTAATTTGACGAAGCCATAAGAGCTCTTATTACTGCAAGAACATATCCGATCCTACTTTAAGATCATCAGTAGACTGAAAGAGCAATGGCTTAAAGAGTATTGGCAACGGTAGGCTGCATGATTTAGCTATACACGCTATGTTTATTTATTGGCTTAAGGGCATATGTCATTCTGTTAGGAAAGCTGCCCCATTTACCTTCTGCTTCATTATTGAAATTATTGCATGAAGGTAAAGAGCTCATTTCAATCAAAGATTGTTATCTAGAGTCAGAAGCACACTAGGTCAAACTTTTCAATAGTTAGTTAGCGCGTTTATTAACCGTATTTCAGGCTTACTATGGGTAGATAGTACTCTTAGTTTTTAGAATGGTATACAAAGATATTTTCAAACATATGATGCTAATGTTATTGGGTATATAAAATAGTTCATGTGCTGCTTTTACTCCCTAAAAGCACGTAACTAAAAGTTAAAATTGAGCTGTATAAAGCTTTAGGTAGCAAAGAACCGCGATTCTTCTGATAAAGCTCTTGATATTTTTTACAAGGTTTTTGCGTATCCTGTAGCGATGAAAAGTTGAAGAAAGAACAAGAAGAATGACTGACATTCTATGCCTTACTATCACCGCAATAGTCGTCATCATAAGAAGGACGAATTTAATTGAATCAGGTTTTTAGATAGTAAGGCTATAAAGCTGCCTACGAAAATTGTACTTTAAGAATAACAATTCTTTCAATGATATTTAAGCGAGTACAGTCTACTTAAAAAGCTGCGGAACCGGCTAAAGGGATTTGACCTGTTGACTCTTATGGTAAATAATATCTAATTTAAAATTGAAGAATAGATTCACAAAGCATTAGAGTGGAATGTAGCTTTATCACCACGCAGCAAATTTGCTAATAACTTTAAATTTATTTAATTGATCGAGTTTATTAATAAAAACTATCTTTTAACTATTCAAGACGTGGTTTTAACAAAAATAATTTTATTATTTAATGGTTATCTATTTTCTTGAGATATGGGTATATCTAATTATAAGATAACTTTTCTTTCAAATTATAAAAAATAAAATAGCAAGAAGGATTTACGTAATGCGTATTATTTTGCTCGGCGCGCCAGGCACAGGTAAGGGAACTCAGGCAGAATTCATTATGTCAAAGTATGCTATTCCACAAATTTCTACCGGTAATATATTACGTACTACTGTAAAAACAAGTACAGAATTGGGTCTAAAAATAAAAGAATTAATGGATAACGGTAAGCTTGTTACTAATGAATTAGTTATTGCCTTATTTAAGAAACGTATAGCACAAGATGATTGTCGAAACGGTTTTTTATTAGATGGATTCCCTCGCACTATCCAACAAGCAGACGCAATGAGAAATGTAGGTATTGCAGTGGATTATGTATTGGAATTTGATGTACCAGATAAAATTATTCTTGAACGTATTGTTGGTCGTCGAGTTCATACACCTTCAGGTCGTGTTTATCACGTTAAATTTAATCCCCCGAAAATAACAAATAGAGACGATATTACCGGTGAAGAACTAAGTATTCGTAAAGATGATCAAGAAGATACGATCTGCAAGCGATTAGTGGAGTATCATAACTTAACTGAACCTTTAATTGCATATTATCGTCAAGAAGCTGCTACCGGTCATACCAAATATTTTAAATTGAATGGAACCCGTAAGGTTATTGAAATTAGTGAAGAGTTAGCTAATATTTTAGGTTAATTGTTAGTTGATAAGCTAAACACTTAATTTGAATGGCTATTTTATTTAGGGCTAATTAGCAGAAATAAAAATATTTAATAAATTATAATAAGGTTTGAGTTATCAGTAAATCTAGTGTTATGACGATTAGAGAGCTCCCGCTCTAATGATTGATAAATCTATTCTCTATCCTTAAATTGAACATTTTGCTAGCATGGTAAGTAAGAGAGTTTACCCCCACTTAACTAATTCTGGCTTTTCTTCCCAGAAAACTAAAGCAGATTAAATACCATTGAAAAGGTTATTTTCTCGAAAAACAGTACTTCGCGCGTCAGCTTCCATAGCCTCACTGTCGCAAAATCCGATTCAATCGGATTCGTTGTTCTTATGATGTCCACTGCGCTGACAGGAAGGTATAGAATTCTAGCGTTCTTTTTGCTGTTTCTTCAGCTTCTTCGTCTCTGCAGAATACACTGAAAATATTGCTAACAAAATATCAAGAGATTTATTAGCGGCATTACGGTTCTCTACTATCCAGACCTACAGCAGCTCATATTAATTTTCGATTGCATGTTTTTGTGGAGTAAGCCAGAATATTAGCTATTTGTTTATATACCCAACAACCATTGGATGCCTGCATGCTCAAAAATATCTTTGCCATTGTATTTCAAAACTAAAGATACCTCTTACCTAGCAAGAGGGTAGAGCCCACTGGGAGATACGCTTATGATCTGTGCTTCTAGATCATTAAGAAGTCAGACTCAGTTTTCTTCTGACCTTCGATAACCATCTTCGACTATAACTACCTTCTTACCATCCATGCAGTGATCTCGATAAATGCGCAGTAGGAAAAGTCGATTAGCATATGCCTGACAAGCCTGTATATGCAATCAAATCAGAAATAAAGGTAGCGGCATATCGATTAAAAAATCACGTAAGTATATACTACCTTTCCTGCGTTCTTTAAGCTATTGTCGTTTTAATCCTCTAATGGTACTAACAATAAAGATCATCTTCTCTTTACAAGAAACAACTCCTAAAGATTCGAAAATTATTGGTGAATATACTTATACAGGTAGACAACTATACTAGGAAACTCTTCGCTGATTTTTATACGATTCGAATAAGGTGATAAAATAAGCTGTTAAAAGTATCCGTTATCGGCTGCGATTTCTAACCTTAGATATTTTAATCTCAACATCCATAATATTCTGTCTTGTAGGTTAGTTATGCCAAATAACTATTAAAGACGACAGAATTTTAATACGTCTTGTCGATAAAGACAGCGTTGAGTATTTGAGGAACATAGCTTCGAGATCGGCACCTTAAACAACGCTGTCTATGAGCTACCTGGCATCATTTACGAATGAATTCATGCAAAAGGAAACACAACTATAATATCTGGTTTTGAAGATTACCTTTAGATAGACTTTCATTGAATATCATCTTTCTATTGTTGATATCATCCACGAAATTAATCATTAGGAATACCCTCACTCACCATCGATAATTCTATACACCAGAAATGAGCATAACTCTTAGCTGAATAAAATTAAATCTATTAGTAGATTACTATAATCAATTAGCTATTTCTTGATAATACATTGCGTAATCTAATTCTTGATATTAAAAGATTATTAATAAAATTAATCTTAATAGGTTTCAGCAGTAACATAATATGCTTTAAGAGCTCCTTGCTACCGGCTTATATGAAAAGTATAAAATATTGAAGAATTACTAGCATCTCTTTTGTATCTAGAAGGCATATCATCTATCGATGATTTTTTAAGATCTAATAATTTTTTGGTGAGAAAGCACATGCCCCTTTCTACATATCATCAGCAGATTGAAATAGCAACAGTTTGAAGAGTATAGGAAAATGAATAGTACCTATATAATTTATGTAATACGCCTATGTTTGTTTCTGGATCGATAGCATATAATCCCTGTGTCAAGCAAGCTAATCACTTTTACTCCGCTGCTTATTATTTTCGGAACTGCGCATGAACATAAGAAGAGAGCTCTTACGGTTTAAAGATACTTATTAAGAGTCAGAAGAAAACTAAATCTAACTTCTTAATGATTTGCAAGCACGTTACTTTAACCGTATCTACCAGACTTATTATAGGAGAGACAGTGCCATTAATTTTTAATATAACAGCAAAGATATTTCCTAACGCGCAGCATTAATGTTGTTTGGTATACAAAACAGCTAATATTCTAGCTTTACTCTACAAAATCCATGCAATCAAAATTAAGGCTGAGTTGAGGGAGATTTTATTAGCAGAGAGCTTCGATGCTACTAATAAATTCCTTAATGGTTAGATTAGGAAATTGAATTACTCTTTAAGAGCGACCAAAGCTATCAATCTTTATTAAAAAAGAGATAGAATCAGTTTACTTGGATATTTATTATAAGTTAAAATTTTATCGAAGTGTATATTTTTAATATAATACCCTAATTTAGGGATATTAACCTTAAATTTAACTTAACAACGATCGTTTTTATTTTATATATTCTTTTTAATAAGAACTCTTTTACCTACTTACCCAATCTAAGCGCTAGTAAACGTAGACTGTCGTACATAAAATGTATTTTCATAAATCTGTGCGCAGAAATGCTTTCATCAGAAAGATTAACCTTAGTTTTTACAGT
This sequence comes from Arsenophonus sp. NC-WZS1-MAG3, assembly GCA_052174535.1. Taxonomy (GTDB): domain Bacteria; phylum Pseudomonadota; class Gammaproteobacteria; order Enterobacterales; family Enterobacteriaceae; genus Arsenophonus. The sequence continues at coordinate 109,919 of JBQMRQ010000068.1, forward strand.
TTTTTATAAGCCGTCATATTCAGCGATTTATATAACATATCTTCGGTAATAATGTGTGCCTTATTGAGGATTTGATAAAAAACCATACTAACGCACCATTTTAAGATATCTTGCTAGAATATATGGCTAATATGCTAATAATTATCTCTTTTTGCGTTATAACCTGCTATTGGAATTACTTAGTCTTGGCAGTAATAGTAATGATGCATAACTACTCCTACCTCGGTAATGACGCAGTTTTGAAGTGGAGATACCGTAGCGTTTAAGTTAATGCTAGAGATATTTTATACTATGCTACACTCATTTTTTGTTTTTTTAGCAAGTGTACTTTCTTCCAGTAACGGTCCTCGTACTGTGATTTCAGATAACGTTGCTACTGCTTTCTGTGGTTGATATGCACAGAATCAAGGAAAATACTGGGATTTATTAACTCATAGTTGTAACGCAGAAGCTAGATAAGATCGTCTTGTCAGATTTCTTCGATTGCTTTATTTTAAAGAATAGATCATCTCATATAGCATGTTTAATATCCAAATACAGAGCGATACCGGTAATGCGAGATGAGCATGCGAATGTTGATTAAGCTATTCACCACAAGTGTGTTAAACATAGAAGATACTAATTTTAATACTCTGTTGTGTGCCTAATTGCAGCATAGTTTTTGTGGCTCTGTAAAACAGAGTGTTGAATAGTAGGAAGTTATTATTGAAATAAGACTAAAGAAGATGGGCATAGTGAAAGTAATATATTACGAATTGCAATCTGGTAAAATTTAAATATTCTGTATGAATCATTGCTCGGTAGCTTTAAAATCGCATGAAAACTTTATAGACTTTTAACTTATAACTTGAGCAAAAACAGCAGGAGAAAATCCCCATTTAGGAGAGGCACAAGCAGTAGGATCAAATATCTATGACACAAAAAGTATTACATACAAGCTTTCCACTTGATAGATAAAAAAGGGGGTCCAACAAGTTGACACTTTCACATTGTTTTAAAGAAATTTATCTCAGCCGTAATCAATGGTAAAAAACAGTTTAGTTAAACGAGTATTATCTCTAAGATCCATACAGGTGATGAATTTATTTGCAAGCATACTTCGTTATTATCTCCTTAATGAAGTTTTATCCAGCGTAATCAGCTTAGGATGAGATTTGCTCAAAAATTGGATAATCGTAATTAAAAGTGAATAATATTGTATGTTAAGAATAAATCGGAACTTGAGCTGGACTCATTACTCTATGATCTTTTTTGGAGTATTATGAAAAATTCAGTCGATCTATCATCATTAATTTCGTGAGGAAAATCATAAAGTACTTCGAATAAATAGGTAGCATAATATGTGTGAAATTCGTGCATTATCTTTTTGATTTACTTGATTTACTATTTTTCGAATATTTGTTTTTAAACTATATCTTAGATGAAATTTTTGAAATTTAACATATTACAGAGTATAAAACAGTATTATATAATGAATATTTCCGGATCAGCGTAGCTCCACCTCTCTTCACACCAGAAAGCTACATGTTATGTTTTATTAAGAAGAGTTTTTAGAAAAAATATTTTACAGCGATAAAGAAACTGCAAAAAGATAAAGAAGAGCTTACTAGTATTCTATAGCTTCTTTATTAGTGCACTAGTGCACTCTTGGCGTCAATAAAGACAACAAATCTGGATTGAATCAGCTTTTGCAACAGGTGAAGACTACGAACGAAACGCGATGGTTCAAAAATAACTCTTTCATGGTATTTAAGCTGTTCTTTCTCTACTTAGAGAAAGCTGGAAGTGACACTAATAAAATTTAACTTGTTTACTAGTGATAAACAACATCTAATTTAAGGATGGAGAGGAGATTTCTGAAGCATTATTGGAGTACATTATAGCGTATGATAAATTAGATTTACTGATAACTCGATTTTATCAAAACTAGCCTTATTTTAGTATTTTGATCGATAATTATATCAGCAATCGGGACATTTACTATTATGATCGCCTAAAATCGCCTTTACCTAAAAACAATTTTATCACCATGATTTTACGCTAATACTTATCATAAAGCGACCTTATGCACCAGATATTGCCAATACTAAGCTAATAAATTTTATTTTAAATCAAACTTTGCTTCAATAGTTGGATTACCCATGGGTATCGATAATTCACCCCTAATAATTTTAAGAATTTTTGATATTAAATTTCCTCAGTAAAAGTTATATTTCAGCCAATAATAACAAATTAATATCATTAGCCTATATCTCCTTTTAGCTGCCCTTGATGATATTCCTTTGCAGCTTTAATGAAACCAGCAAATAAAGGATGGCCATCCCTTGGTGTCGAAGTAAATTCAGGATGAAACTGACAAGCTACAAACCAAGGATGCTTAGGATCCTCAATAATTTCCACTAATTTATTATCCGCCGAACGTCCTGCAATGCATAAGCCTGCTTCTTCAATACGTGCTAAAAGCATATTATTGACTTCATAACGGTGGCGATGTCGTTCAATAATTGTGTTGCTATTATACAACTTATGGACTTTAGTACCTTTTACTAAATGGCATAATTGACCACCTACTCGCATCGTACCACCAAAATCGGTATTCTCATTATTAATTTTAATATTACCACTATCATCAGACCATTCCGTAATCAAGGCAACAACTGGATATGGACAATCTGGTGCAAATTCTGTTGAGTTTGCCCCTTTCATACTAGCAACATGACGAGCATATTCAATCAGAGCAACTTGCATTCCAAGGCAAATACCCAAATAAGGAATATTATTTTCACGTGCATAACGTGCTGTAATAATTTTCCCCTCTATACCTCGCTCACCAAAACCACCTGGAACTAGAATAGCATCAACTCCTTTCAGGAGTTCAGATCCATGCGTTTCAATATTTTCAGAATCAATCAATTTAATATTTACTGTTAAACGATTTTTTAAACCACCATGTTTTAACGCTTCAATAACCGATTTATAAGCATCAGGTAATTCTATATATTTACCTACCATGCCAATAGTTACCTTACCTATCGGATTAGCTTGCGCATTAATAACTTGTTCCCATTCAGACAAATCAGCAGTTGAGCATGCAAGTTTAAATTTCTCACAAATATAATCGTCTAACTGCTGAGATTTTAATAATGCAGGAATTTTATAAATTGAATCAACATCCTCTAATGAAATAACCGCTCTTTCCGGTACATTGCAGAAAAGCGCAATTTTTTCCCGTTCATTAACCGGAATAATTCGATCTGAACGGCAAATTAGCACGTCTGGCTGAATACCTATAGAAAGAAGTTCTTTTACCGAATGTTGAGTTGGCTTGGTTTTAACTTCACCTGCAGCAGGTAAATAAGGGACTAAAGTAAGATGTAGAAAAAGAGTATGTTTACGATCAATATCAACTGCTAATTGGCGAATTGCTTCCAAAAAAGGTAAAGATTCAATATCACCTACTGTTCCACCAACTTCAACCAAAACGATATCGCGGCCTTCTCCACCACGAATAATCCGCTTTTTAATCTCATCAGTAATATGAGGAATAACTTGAATGGTTTTGCCCAAATAATCACCACGACGCTCTTTACGTAATACTTCAGAGTATACACGACCAGTTGTAAAATTATTACAACGTGTCATTTTAGTACGAATAAAACGTTCATAATGACCAAGATCAAGATCAGTTTCTGCACCATCTTCGGTAACAAAAACTTCTCCATGTTGAATTGGGCTCATCGTGCCTGGATCAACATTAATATAAGGATCTAGTTTCATAATAGTAATATTCAGTCCTCTCGCTTCAAGTATAGCAGCCAAAGAAGCGGCAGCAATACCTTTTCCAAGAGAGGAAACTACCCCGCCAGTTACAAAAATATAATTTGTTTTCATGCTAAACCTGGAATTTATGTGTAAAAGACGATGAATATAACAAGACGGGGAAACAGTATACTCTAATCTTAGATTTGCTACAAATATCCTAAGCCTATTAAGGTTAATTTCATTAATAATCTTTGAATATAAAGAATTAGCTTACGGTATTTCTTAACAAGAAATAGCTAATTTATTATATTATTTTAATTAAAAGATTTAAGCTATTCAGCTAAAATTATGCTTATTTCTGGCGTATGGAATTCGCGATGATGTAGAAGTATATCCTGGTGATTGATGTTGTAGATGATATCAACAACAGAAAGATGATATGAGATAAAAGTCTGCTTAATAATCTCCAAAACCAGAGATTATCTCTAACTCTTACATAAACTCATCTGTAATGGTGGCAGGTAATTTATAGAGATACCGCTGTTAAGTCGGAGCCTCAACGGCATTCTGCAATAACCTGCTCAGCTCTCTCCTTTATCAATAAACACCATTATGCCATCATCCATAACGGTTATGTGCTACAGTGAAATCTTCATATATAATAGCATTGATGATGTTGAGATTAAAGTGCAAAATTAAGAGGAAGTGGAGGAATTAGAGCTGCAACAGAATATGCTTTAACAGCTCATTGCTACTTTATCTACAGCGTGCAAAATGGCGAAGGAGTTCTACCATCAGCCCGTATACTCGGCGAGGTATATACACTGCTGATTTTTATAAAGGCATGATGCGCTTCTCGATAAAAAAGTATATGATCTTTTTGCCAATACCAATTAGTAGACTAAAATATCAATGTCTGAATAAGTATAGGCAATAGGGGCTATATAATTTAATCAATACGTGTTATGTTTATTTTTTGCCTGAAGGAATATATGCCCGTTCTGTCTGGAAAGCTGATCGCTTTTACTTGCTGCTCATAATTGACGGGACTTCATCCCATGAATTCTAAGAAACTATTGCAGCAGAAGATGATGCTTATTGAGAATTAGAAATAAACTAACTGAGCCAAACTTCTGAATGTTCGCGCTAGCGCGGCTTAACTGCATCTCCTAAACTTACTATGGAAGACAGTAATCTTGGTTTCTTAATGCAATGCCAAAGATATTTCCGGAAACGCAACACCAATGTTATTAGATAGATAAAAATAGGTAATGGTACTGTATACCTTTCCTAAAGGTATACAACCGAATGTTAAGGATTAAATACGGGAGATCTGGCTATCAAGAGAAGCCGTCGCTAATAAAGTCCTTAATATTTTATTGGTAAGGCTTTCAGCGAATATTCTGCAGCGATAAAAAATCTAAAAAAATAGAGAATAACACTGACATCCTATACCTTTCTGTTAGTGCGCACTTTTGGCGTCATAAGAACGAAAAATTTGATTGAATCGGCTTTTGCGACAGTATGAGGCTATGAAGCTGATGCGCGAAGCACTTGTTGTAGAAAAATAACCATTTCAATGGGTGGTATATAAGCTGCTCTAGTCTTTTGCGAAAAAAACCCAGAATCAACTAAGTTGGGGGGTTAAAAACCCATTTTTACTTGACCATACTGGCAAAATGTCTAATTCTAAGAATAGAAAATATATTTCTGAAGTATCAGAGTGGGAGCCATAATCGTCATTAACACTAGATTTATTGATAACTCAAACTTTATCATAACTTATTAAATATTTTTATTTCTGCTAATTATTAGCCCTAAATAAAATAACCATTCAAATTGAGTATATAGTTTATCAACTAACAATTAACCTAGATATTATCTAACTCTTCACTAATTTCAATAACCTTACGGATACACTTTTCAATTTAAAGTGCTTTGTATGAACGGTAACAGATTTTTGACAAAATATCCAATAAAATCTCAGTTAAGTTATGATATTCCAGTAATCGCTTACAGATCGCATCTTCCTTGATCATCTTTACGAATACTTAGTTCTTCACCGGTAATATCGTCTCTATTTGTTATTTTCGGGGGCTTAAATTTAACATGATAAATACGACCTGAAGGTGCATGAACTCGACAACCAATAATACGTTCAAGAATAATTTTATCTGGTATATCAAATTCCAATACATAATCCACTGTAATACCTACATTTCTCATTTCATCTGCTTGTTGAATAGTGCAAGGAATCCCAATTTAGTAAAAAAATCGTTTCAGTAATTATTTTGTGCTATACGTTGCTTAAATAAGGCAATAACTAATTCATTAGTAACAAGGTTACCGTTATCCATTAATTCTTTCACTTTTAAACCCAATTCTGTACTTATCTTTATGGTAGTAGGTAACATATTACTGATAGAAATTTGTAGAAATACCATACTTTGCCATAATGAATTATGCCTAAATCTCCGTACCTGTGGCTAACGCGACGAGTAAAATAATATACATTCCATAAAAACCCTTTGCTATTTCATTTTTATAATTTTAAAGAAAAGTCATCTTATAACTAGATATAGCAATATCTCAAGAAAACAAATAACCATTAAATAATAAAATTATTTTTGTTAAAAACTACATCTTAAATAATTAAAAAATGCTTTTATTAACAACTTAATTAATTAAATAAATTTAAAGTTATCAGTAAATCTGCTACATGGTAGTTAAGGTACATTTCATTTTGATGCTTTGCAAATCTGTCCTCTAATTCTAAATTAGACATTATTTTCTACTATCATCAGAAGGTTAAAAATCTCCCCTTAATTGATTCAATCAAATTCGTCATTCTTATTGATATCCAGTGCATTGACGAGAAGGCATAGAATTCTAACTGTTTTTCTTAATATTTCTCCAACATCCTTATCGCTGCAAGGGAATTAACTTCTCTAAAAACCTTGCTAAGAAAATAGCAAGAGATTTATTAGCGGCATTATGCTTGCGTCTCTGGTATCAAGAGCTCCAGAAGCCTTATCCTTAAAACTTTCTATTGCATGCCTTTATGGAGTAAAGCTAGCGCATGAGCTATGTTGTATACTCAACAGCTTTAGTGGTTCTGCGTACTCAAGATTTTTTTATCATTGCATTCAAAAAATCAAGAATAAAGCATTCACAGTAACAAACTTAGAAGATGCAATTGACCTATATTTTAGTAGGTTATTGAGAAATTTAGCTACAGTTCGCTTCTGACTTTTTATAACTATTTTTAACCAAAACAAGCTTGCTTCATTTATTCGAAGCGGATAATAAAGAGCAGATAAAAGCAATCAACTTACCTGACAAAACAGTTTCTGTCATCAGTACAGAAATAAACGTAATCAATATCGTTCAAATCACGCAGCTAGCCAATACCTTGTATTCTTCAAGGCATCAGTATTTCAGTCTACTTAATGAGTCTTCTGGAATAGAAGACTATACGCTTTCACCAAGAAACGTACTCCATATAGCTTTGTGAAATAATTAGTGGAGATATTGTATACCAAATTGCAATTACAGAGATGTAACCTCTATAAGGTTTTTATAGCATTTGAATAAAGCGATAGCAATTAGCTATTTAAGCATATTCTGTTTCCGTTGCGACCTCCCTCCTCCCCTACCTTAGACGCTTTAATTTTAATATCTCCCATACTAGTCTGCATGATTCATTAGTAGCACATAATAGTTACGGGCGATAGCAAATAACGTCCTTCGATAAAGTGAAGTTGAAATTTTGGTAAATCATGACTTCGAGTTACTCTTTAACAAGAGTAACTATCTAGATAATGACATCACTTATGGATGAATTCATGTAATGAATAAGAGGTGATGTCAGGTTTTCACAGACACCTGTATGGTATATATTTATAATATATTAATCTCTCTATTATAAAATTATACACAAAACAATCAGCAGGATACGCCGTCAAGCATCTCCGAAACTCCATTACACCACAAATAAGCATAACTATTTTTTAGCACAAAAATAACTTATTAATACGACGAATAAATTGATTAGGATCTTCTAGATTACCTTTCTCAACAAATAAAGCCTGATCTAAGAATACTTCTATCCACTCAGAAAACAAATCATCATCGGTTAGCTCAGTTACTTTTTTAACTAATGGATGCTCAGGATTAAGTTCAAAATTATATTTTACTTCCGGCGCTAATTGACCCACCTCAGCAAAAAGTTTTGCCATCTGAGTACTCATATCATTCACATCAGTCGTCACGATTGCTGGTGTATCTGTTAAACGGTGTGTTAACTTCACTTCCTTCACTCGCTTGTCTAATAATTTTTTTACTCGATCAACAAAAGAATCCAATTTTTTATCTATATTTTCTTGTTTTTTCTTATCTTCATCAGCTAATTTTTCTAATGACTCATCTCTCTTACTAACAGATTGAAAGGATTTGCCTTCGAATTCTGGCAAATAGTTCATCATCCACTCATCAATTCGATCTGATAATAATAAAACCTCTATTCCCTTTTTACGGAATAGTTCTAAATGCGGGCTATTATTTGCAGCGGCATAACTATCTGCGGTAATATAATAAATCTTTTCCTGCCCCTTAATCATTCGATTAAGATAATCTTCTAAAGAAACATTCTGTAAATTACTCTCATTATGGGTTGATGCAAAGCGTAACAATTTAGTAATGACTTCTTTATTAGCTGGATCTTCCGCAGGACCCTCTTTCAGTACTAATCCAAATTCCAGCCAGAATTGTTGATATTGTTCAAATTCACTTTTAGCTAATTTTTTTAACATTTGCAACGCACGTTTAGTTAATGCATTACGTAAACTACGGGTAATATCACTATCTTGTAAGATTTCACGCGATACATTTAATGGTAAGTCATTAGAATCAATTAAACCACGGACAAAACGTAAGTAATTTGGCATAAACTGCTCAGCTTCATCCATAATAAAAACACGATTAACATAAAGCTTTAAGCCATGTTTATTCTCACGATTCCATAAATCAAAAGGCGCTTTAGTCGGTATATAAAGTAAGCTAGTATATTCTTGTTTACCTTCTACCCGATTATGACTCCATATTAAAGGTTCCGCATAATCATGCGAAATATGCTTATAAAACTCTTTATATTCTTCAACTGTAATACTGTTTTTATTATTGGTCCATAGCGCCTGAGCTTTATTAATTTTTTCCCAAATAACAGTATCATCTTCTTCGTTTTTGACTTCAATTTCCACCGGTATGGCAATATGATCTGAATACTTACTGATCACAGAACGTAAACGCCAGTTATCTAAGAATTCGGTTTGGTCTTCACGTAAATATAAGGTAACTTCAGTACCACGCTCTGCTTTTTCAATATCAGCAACAGTATATTCACCCTCACCTTCAGATTGCCAAAAAACTCCTTTATCCGCAGCTATGCTCACTGCTCGAGTGCATACTGTTACTTTATCTGCAACAATAAAAGCTGAATAAAAACCAACACCAAACTGACCAATTAATGCTCTATCTTTTGCCTGCTCATTCCCTAAAGACTGTAAAAAAGCCTTTGTACCAGATTTAGCAATAGTACCTAAATTATCAATAACCTCTTGGCGCGTCATGCCAATACCGTTATCGCTAATCGTTAAGGTTTTTTTATCTTTATTAATAGAAATTCTAACTTTTAAATCACCGTCATTTTCATAAAGATCAGATTGCGATACTGCTTTAAAACGTAATTTATCTGCTGCATCAGATGCGTTTGAAATTAACTCACGCAAAAAGATCTCTTTATTGGAATAAAGCGAATGGATCATCAATTGCAATAACTTTTTTACTTCTGATTGAAACCCAAGAGTTTCTTGTCCTTTCATACTCATTAAATAGCCTCAATTTTAGAATAATTTTTATTAGATTAAATGGTTATGAAACTCATATATGGATAGAAATTAAAAATTTCAAGTCACTGTTCTGAAAGTGTGCTTAATCATCAATATCATTAACATTTTCATAAAAATAAGAAAAAGTTTTTAATCTCTTCATATATTTATATATATCACACTGATGCTATTAATAATTAATTTCTGCTGGCTAATAATTGATATTATAACGTTATTCTATCAACTATTCTAAACTTGCTGACATATAGATATACCGTAAACAATACGACTTACTTATTACATCATATTGAGTATGTATACCAGCAATGTAATTAGCCATTACTTCTCCTTTAATTATTGGGTTAGTTATCAGATCATTTCTGATATTATCTCAGTTGCTTAGCTTATCCGCTAAGCTTTTAAGACCTATATCTTTAAGATCCAATACTATTTAATGGCGATAAATATGTCATTAAAACAAAATAGCGACCGTAAACTACCCCCTATTTATTCAATTGCACAATATCACCAAAACTTTCAACCAGCCATATTAAATCAGTATATTACGGCCCATGATTAGAGCAAATAGAACAATGATCTTTTTTAGTAAATGCTAAATAACCCTAACAATTACCAATTTCAAAACTATGCCAAGTAAAATAGGATAGAACTTCATTTAAAGATTTAAGAAGGGAGCTTGTTTTTATTAAAATGGCATCTTAAATCCTACAGGTAATTGCATCCCATTAGATACATTGGTCATTTTTTCTTTTTGCGCTTCTTCTATACGACGCGCAGCATCATTAAATGAGGCTGCAATAAGATCTTCTAACATATCTTTATCATCTGTTATTAAACTAGGGTCGATTTCAATCCGACGGCAATTATGGGCACCATTAATGGTTACTTTAACAAGACCTGCACCCGATTCTCCGATAACCTCCATGTTAGCAATCTCTTCTTGTACTTTCTGCATCTTTTCTTGCATTTGCTGAGCCTGTTTCATCAGATTACCCAGACCACTATCTTTACCAAACATAATTTTCTCTCTTTTGCTCTGTTACAGAGATAGACTTTAACATTGTAACATTATACTTAAAGGTATGTATTTGGCTAAACAGGCCGAATACTTTCTTCATCTAACTGCGCATCAAATAACGTACACAAAATCTGAATCGTTTTATCTACAAGAATGCATTGACGAGCCTGAGCTAGTTTCTCTTCATAAATTATCTGTCGCCATTCTAAAGGTGTCTTTATAGCTGGATTATCATCTTCAATGATAATCAGCTTTATCGACTTGCCATATAACTCATAGAAGGCTTTTGTTAATATTTTATATGCCGATTCAGTATTTAAATGTCGTTGCGTTGATCGTAAATGTAAACAAATTTTTATTTCACTTAATGATTCTTTATAAGTATTTAACGCGAGTTGTTCTATCAATTTTGGCACTTTTAACTGATCAATCTCCGCCGACCAGTGATCACGCTTTCGAGATTCAAGCGCAATTTTATTGGCAAGTTCAGGCGTCCTTTCATATTCCAATACTTGTTTAATATTACTTGATGTTCTTACTCGCTCTATTTTTTGCTTAGAAATATTTTGTGAACACCATTGATAAGGTTTATCCTTTTCATTTTGTTCAATTTTATTAATTATTTTTAGCTTATTTAAATCAGAATGCTGGTGCTCCACCGAAACCGTAACTAATCTTTCTACCTCTGACATCACTAATGAGGTTTTTATCTTTGACAAAGGTATTTCAAATTTTTTTAGCGGCTTTTTCACTTTTTCCTTATTTAAGGAAGCTTTTGTTTGCAATAATTGCAATGTAGACGTGCTAATTATTTTTTTTTCTGATGAGCTTCCTACTTTATTGATAACTTTTCTTTTATCTTTCAAATTAGTCAATATATTAATATGATTATCAATCTCATTACTTTTAGTAGCTTCTTTAATAAGTTTTGGTGATGATACTAATGAAATTTCATTATCATTAATAGATTTAGAATGAAATGCTAATGCGCGTAACAACGTCATTTCAACCCCCATTCGTCTTTCTGGCGCATAGGGAAGCTCTTTACGTCCGATTAATAAGGTTTGATAAAAGAACTGTAAATCAGTTGGCGTAAGCATGCATGCAAGTAAACGTAAACGCATTTCTATAGGTGATGCAGTATCTTGTATCTCTACCGGTAAAAGCTGAATTATCGCAATACGATGAATTAATGATAATATTTCAATCAATACTCTTTCCCAGTCACTACCTCGCAAAGCAATTTCTTCTACTAAAGCCATCATTTTTTGACCATCACTATGTACAATCGCTTCAATGATTTCTAGAGGCTGTTCGTTATTTAATATTCCTAGCATTTGGCTAACTAAATCTACTGATATTTTCCTCTTTCCCATAGCAATAGCTTGATCAGTCAAACTTAATGCATCACGTAAGCTACCTTCAGCAGCTTTAGCAATTAATTGGCGAGCATATTTATCACTTGATATTTGCTCAGCCGCTAAAATGCGTTCAAGTTGACTACTTATTTGATCAACATCTAGTGTCCTTAAATGAAATTGAAGACAACGTGATAAAACCGTTATCGGTAATTTCTGTGGATCTGTAGTTGCTAATAGAAATTTTACATGATCTGGCGGCTCTTCTAGCGTCTTGAGTAAAGCATTAAAACTATGATGAGAAAGCATGTGAACTTCGTCGATTAAGTACACTTTATATCGACCACACGCTGGTGCATACTGGACATTATCTAACATATCGCGAATATCCTCAACTTTAGTACGCGAAGCGGCATCAATTTCAATTAAATCAATAAATCGTCCTTGCGCTATCTCAAGACAGTTGACACACTTGTTACAAGGATTTTGACTTATCCCGACCTTACAATTAAGTCCTTTCACAAACAACCGCGCAATCGTCGTTTTTCCAACCCCACGCGTACCAGAAAATAGATAGGCATGATGAATCCGCTGCTTTTGCAAACTATTTTCCAACGCGGTTAAAACGTGACGTTGCCCAACAACATCAGTAAATATTTGTGGGCGCCATTTACGGGCAAGTATCTGGTAGCTCATGATTCCTTATAAAACGTTAAGTATGTAGTTTCGCTAACATGTCGCTATATATGTTTAATCAGCATATTTTATATATTAATTAATAGTCTAGAAATCAACTAAATTAAAACAATTAAGCATTTGCTTTTGACGCACTTGATAATACCTAAATCGGGTAAATAGTTAATGAATACCTCTTCATTAACATTAGCGGCAAGCTACCGAATTGAGTCTACTGCTTCTTTAAGCGTTCCACCTATAGCGATTAAACCAGGAATAACTAATAATATTATTATTTATTAAAATACTATTTTAATAGATCTGTAATCTATCAGTACTATATTATAGCTCATAATTCTGCTGTAAAGTGACGCGCAGTAATTTTTCCTCTTTACGTTAAACTGGAAGAAATCCTATTCCTAAACGAAAAACAACCCTAAAATCAGTACCAAAAATAAAAATCCTTTTGCTTTAATCGCTAATAATTTATTAATATTATTAGTTATAATGTTCAACAAGTAGATCAAGATGGTGTGATAAGAGAGCAAATTGTCCATTAACGTTGTAATGTTACAAAATAATACAACCTTAATATTAAGGTAAGGAATTATTTTAATATTATTTTTTATAAATATATTTTTATTAACCATCATCATTATTATGATAGATAAAATAATTAAATACTTCAATCTATGAAAACTACTATAACTGTCTTAAAAAGACAGCGTGTTTTTCTGTAAAAATTAAATCGAAATCACATATTTTATTATCATGGCTTAATATATGAAAACACAAAAGTTGCTAACCATCCTTGAAGAGCAAATTGAAGCATTGTCAGAAAAAATAAAACCTATTGCAGACTCTTCTTTTATAAGATTACGTTTTGATGATAAATTATTTTATCGAAAAAGCCATCAATTAAGCGAATATTTATTCGAAATCAAAGAACATTTTAATCAATTAAAGCATGCTGTTATAACATTACGTTCAGAACAGGTTACTTTTTTGACAGAAAAAATTATTGCCCAAATTGGGGCTATAACGCGTGAATCTGCAATACAAATTTTAAGAACACAAGAAAAGCATGATAATCAAAAAGAAAAAACTGTCGATCTCTATGAACGTTTAGTTCAACATCAAAATTATGAACGTCGTTTAATCACTATGGTAATTGATCGAAAACAACGTTTAGATAAACAGAAGTCATTTGTAGATTGCCAGAAGTTACAACAGCAAATAGTAGCATTAGCTGGAAGATTAATGAGATGCCGTCAGTCCCTTCTGCGCATAAAAAGGACCATTAAAGGCTATAAAAATAATAGTTTTGAATAAAACTTAATATAAGTTAGATTAATCAATCTAGAATACGCTCCTCCTTATAATAATGGCAATTAAATTATCATTAATTTAATTTTATTCTGAATTTAATTAAATGAACCCCCTCACGCTATAACACACTTAAAAATTTTCATATTATCAAAAAAGATTATTAAGAATAAAGAAGATATCTTAATTACTTACAAATCTATTTAAAAAGCGTTGATAAAAATAATTCAACTATTATTCTGCGGCATTATTTCAATTGCTTCTATCATTGAAATTCGTACTATTATCTGTGATAATAGTACACTCAATTTCTTGTATAGAACTACTTCTAATATTAGAAATATAAACTTTTAACTTATTAAAAGCAATATTTATATATTGCTATCAGCATAGAGAGTTATGTCATTTCTGGTGTATGGAGCTTCAGGGATGGTATGAAGTATTCTGATGATTAATTTTGTGGATGATTCAAGATCAGAAAGATAATATGCTATGAAAAAGTTTAGCCTATAAATATTCTTTACAAAATCAGATATTATTTCTGATTCTTACATAAATTTATTCATAATTACGCTAAGAAACTAATAGACGCCTGTTGAGGCTGCACTAGAAGTGTATACGGCCACAAAATGCTGAATGCTACCTTGTCGGCTGACGTGTCTATACTGTTATCTGTAAGAGTTATCTGCTACAGCGAACTTTATGCAGAGTTGTATGGAGGAAATATTAAGATTAAAGTTTCTAATATCATGGATCGCAATGAGAAACGAAATATTATATTAACAGCTCATTACTGCCTTATCTGAAATGTGCAAAAGTAGCAAAGAGTTGCTCTGATAACTATCATATTTTACTAGGCACAGCTATCGGTGATTTTTATGGAAGCTATAAGGTTTTCTTGTTGAAAAGTACATAGTCTCTCTGCTAGTAGTAGCAATAGACTGAAACAGTAATGCTTGAAGAGGATCGACAATGGACGACTGCATAATTTAAGCAATATGCCTACATTTATTTCTTGCCTGAAGGGATATGTCATTCTGTTAGAGAAGATAATCACATTTGCTACTAGATATTTATTGGCGGCACTGCGAATAGATATAAGAAGTTTGTTCCGATCAAAGGTAGCTATTAGAAATAAGAATCGAAGTAAGGTAAACTTCTTAATTCCCTACGAGCAAAGTATTTTAACTGAACCTCTAGTCTTACTAGAGGAGATGGATATCATTGGTTTTTAAAATGCAACGACAAAGATGTTTTGGATATGCAGTACCAATCCTGTTGGGTATATAAAACAAAAATCTGATGTGTTGCCTCTACCTTAAAAAGGCATGCAATCGAAAGTTAAGGGTCAGAACTGTACGGGAGAGCCTCTCTCTAAGCAACAGAGAGCTATGATGCTGCTAATAAAATCTTTTATGCTTTGTTGCCAAGGTTTTTAGAGTTTCCTACAAAAATGAGGAAACTTGAGAGTAATCGAAAAGAACACTGGCATTCTATCCATTTCAGTTAGTGGACTGATATCAATAAGACGACGAATCTGAGTTGAATTGACTTTTGCGACAGTGAACCTATAGAGCTGACGTTCGAAAACACTGCGTTTTAGAAAATAACCCTTTCAATGGCACTTAATCTGCTTCAATCTGCTCAGAAAAGATAGAATCGCAGCTAAGGAGATTAACTTGCTGATTCCGGTAATAAACAACATCTAATTTAAAGATAGAGAACTAATGATTTAGGAAATATTAGAACAGAACGTAATTTGATCCCCATACACTAGATTTGTTAATAACTCAATGATAATTGATAATCTACTGTTTAATTTTTTCATCAAAATTAACCTACAATAGAAAAACAAAATTTACCTACCAAGGAAGTTTACAACGATATTATCTAAATACTGATCAGAGAACTCTTAGTAACATCAAACTCACTACCTACTAAGAAATTGCATAATGCTAGAAATAAGTAATAAAATTCACTTTTTCTTACTAAAAAAGTATTATTGAAATAATGAAAACTATCATTGCAGATCAACAGATCGCCGTTATAGGAATCCAGCAATAAATAGATTCATGACTGAATTAAAAAAACTTAGTCAAAATGCTATAACAATATTTTATAACTATCCTGACAGTTAGCGAACAAAATTTACCTAAATTAGATAAATGATTTCTTTTAAAACAATTAATCTCATCGATAATAAATAATAGTTGCACTTAACGAGATGGCAAGTATAATAACGCTGTTTTCTTGTAATTATTTCTTTCAATGCCGAAGTGGCGAAATTGGTAGACGCAGTTGATTCAAAATTAACCGCCTTTGGGCGTGCTGGTTCAAGTCCGGCCTTCGGCACTATAGAACATTAATGGATATCAGATGATATCTTTTTAATATTTAGAATTCTAATATCAGCTAGATTTTTCTTTTTTAATTAAAACCCTATCATCAAAACCCTATCAATCTAGTTTTACAAATATCAATCTCTATATGAATAGATGTCTTACTTTAATAAAGTTTATATACAGCTATATTAGGAAAGGTTTTTGCTTTGCTAGCAAAGCAAATATATAGCCATGTCTATATTTCAATTGTTTTAATTTCAACCAATTTCCTCCAGACCAGATAATTCAGTAAAATAAAACGACTCTACACCTCTACACCATAGAATATAATGAGCCATCTTTCTGATTGACTAATATAACTGTTTATATTTTTAATGTACAATTTTTATAAATAATTTTCTAATTATATAACCTTATTAAGGGATGGTGAGTAATGTCATTGTTGCTGGCAAAAGCTTTGTACTTTGTTCATTCCTGAACAAAGGATAGACTCTTATCAATAAGAGACTTAAAAAAAAGAAGCTAACATACTCTATATTAAACTCTTTAACGTAGCAATTATAATCTACAATGCTTCTAGCAAATTCATAATCTAAGTCCTACTTTATGCTAAATGATATATTAATCTTTTCAGAAATTTATTTAGATAGCTCGAAAAAAAATTTCTATAAAACATAAATTGGATAAAATCAGGAAGAGAGCATGCGACTTTCATCTGTTAAACTACTGGACTATCTAAAGATCTTTATAGATCTTCCTCTCGAAATTAATGATGACAGACCAACTAAATTTTTACACCAAAAAAAAGCTATACAGCAATTTATCCAACTCCGATTTCAATTTTTTCTTGATAAACAATATTATCCGCTTTTAATCATGATTATCCGGGATTTTCAGCAATATCTAGATAGAAGGGCTCCAAGCTGATAACGTTAGAGATGTAACTACATTGAAGACAATGGGCTAAAAGTATAATTGCCAATGAATTCACTCCTTTATAGAAAATCAGGAATAATCCACGCCCTCCTTAGCTCATGAGGTAAACGTAAAGATAACTAGAGCAGGTAGACCTGATAAATGCAGAGAGAATAATAATTTCTATTTTTATAATAAGATATCTAGAGGTAATTTACGCAGATAGACATTCCTCCAATTAAACTATTTTTATCATCTATGACGACTGGAATAACTTTCTTGAAAAACACGGTGAAAATATCAACTTATGAATCAGTCTATGATGCCAAATAAATATTTAAATGCAAGACTTGTGTCATGGAGTTTATCTAGTCGCTACTGCTTCGCTTATCCTAAATGTTCCACTGCTATTTTTGCTAAATCTCTAAGTTAAAAACCTGTAGTTCATACTGTTTTAAAGCTATCGAGTAATAATTATGGATAGTAGATTTATATTTTATTTGACTGCAACTGGGAACACGTTACTTTTAATATGCCAATTTTAGCTTTTTTAACTTATAATTGGTAACTACTAAAAGCTCTATTTCTGACCGCTACTTTACACTATACTGAAGTGAGCACAAAATAGGGTATTAAATTTATATCTTCTTTGCCTTGCACATTTATGCTAATAACTCAATTAAAATTTGCATCCTAATATTTCCGTTACCAGTAGGATATCTGGATATTAAACATGATATATGATAGAATTTTTTTTCAAAAAAAAACCGAAGCGATTTGGCGAGGCGTTGTCATCCGGCTGATTCGTCACAGAAATGCTCTGATAAATCCAAGTATTCTTACTTTGAAGTAAATCCATATCAAGGAAGCAGTAGTATACTTACCTGAAGAAATAGTACGAATGATTAACTGGGAAAATGCACTTCGTTAAAAAATAAAAACGGGATTTTTATAGCATAAAATATTTCTGGTCCTACTTTATACCAACCCGATATCCGAGTCAAAACTGTGGCATCACTAAGGAGGTGTGGTTATATATCATACTATAACCACCTGACTTATAAGCAGTACTCCGACAGAAATCTTAATACAGGAAGAGATAATCAGACATTATATTAGTCATATTCTGGAAAGGCGTTTTTAAAAACGCTATATTACATAGTTTCTTATCGAAGAGTAAACGAGGCAAATTTTCATTAAAGGCATAAAGAGATACTGAAAATGAGAGCTTGAAAAAATCGAAAAATAGAATTGCCTTTCTGATGAAAGAATTCCTTCAAATAAAATGCGTATAAATGCATTCTATATGGCAACAGGCTACCAATTTTATAAATTCTCGTTTTTTTAAAAAAATAATGAGTATATTCTTTATCAGAAAGAATATATAAAATAAAAAACAATGGTTATTAACCTAAACTTATAATTAATATCTATAAAATTTAACGCATTACTCAATGAATAGAAACTACATTGAAAGTTTCACTTACAATAGCTCAAGTAAACTACTGCTATCTCATTTTAGTAAAAATAAATAGCGTTCGCTCTTCTCTTAAAGAAGAGCGATTCAATTTCCTAATATCAACATAGATTATTGTTCTTTCAGCTACCTCTACTTCTTTAATAAGCTCTTTAATTGAGCCTATCAAAAAGAGATACTGATTTTTAGCTATTTTCTAGTACATTTAAACACAGACTTGATTCATTCTATATAATAATTATTAAACGTAAATCGTGATATTTTCCAATTTTCCCTACCTGTTGCAAAACTTTTCTCTTCCACAATAACTTGCAATCTATGGAAAAATCTTTCTTTTTCGGTATATAAAAAGAAATATCAAAATAATGATATGTTTTTAATTCTATATTTAGCTGTAAAGATAATTTATCCGACTTATTTTTATAAAAATTTTTTAGAAAAATCTAATTACACTTAGAAATAAAGTTTTAAATCGTAATAACTGGCATCGCCAACATATATTATAGCTGCTGTGAATGTAAAAAATTTTACATTACGTTAATTATTGATCTAATCTGTTCTGAAACTTGATTCACTGAAATATCCTTGATCGCTCTTGTAAAAAATACGAACGTATTATTTCTCAATCGGATAAGTCTTACTCCTAAAAAACTAGCCAAATTGACATCCTCATTCTCATGAGGTAATCTGATCATCCTTATATCAGCAACCAAAACTAATTAAGGATGTTATGGTTACCTAACAGTGCAGGGACTATGACTAAACACTGAAGAAGTAAGAAATAGCTCTTAATCAATGATAAAACAGAAGGGTAAAAATACTAAAGCTTGCGAGTACTAAATTGATTGCTTGTCACCTTGAAGCCCAGTGCGCTATTTATAAGTCGCTCTTAAATAACTAATCATCAACTGCACCTATTCATGATGTCGTCAAACGAGATAGCATATTAAAAATTAATATAAAAATCCTAAGAATTTTGGCAAGCTAAATATTTAGCGTCGTTTCTCAACGTTAGTTGGTAATAAGTTATCGACCTAACTAATAAGCAGCAATAGATTGCCAATGCACATGCATCTAATTGCCCAACATATCCTCATCATCAGCTAATAACCGCATTATAGCTGCGAATAAAACATTCACATTATTATGAAAAGCTAAAAATCCAATTACCGAAGGCATCACCAAAACGGTACAGATGACCAATGCCAGAAAGGCCAGCCACTATCAACTTAATAAAATTACACTTAAGCGTTGGCTAGCGACTACAGAATCTACCATGCAGGATGTTTTCCGCATAGTGTCTGATAGTATAGAAATCTTTACGTGGGTAAATTGAAACAAATCATCTGATTGCATGACTATCTTGCACACTATCAAAAGCTAAACGGGTGTAGTATAAAAAAGGAATATACAGATTTTTCACCGACTAGCAAGAATGCTATGCGAGATGTGATCCGCTAGTATTAGCAATTTTGCCTTTTATGATATCGTATTGTATGCGATACAAAAACTCCATGAAAGCGTTAATCAAGTGTTGTTCACAAGTTGCATAGAACCTAGACAGCTTTGAAGCGTTTTATACGTTGCGACTGAACTACCTGCTGATTAACTACATCTAGATTAAAAGATGGTCACATAATGAAGATGAAAAATCATCAATCCTGATCACAGTTAATTGTGTTTGAGGAAAATGTCATCTTAATTATTGATAGAAGTTTCCCCTATATCACTGACTTAAGCTTCTCACTTTTCAAGAATGTGATTGCCGCTACTAATGTTATTCGGTATAACATTTCCACCTACTGGAAGTTATTTCTCTACCACTCGAATAACAGAATAGGGAAAATCAATAATATAATTAAAATGGATATTACCAGTATTTTAATCTACTTGAATATTAAAGATCTGATCGGTATTTCTGTCAATCCACAAGAGTGCAGAATTATCGAAGGGATAAATTATAATCTTACTCATCTATCTTGCCACTGTTTTTCTACCGTATTATACGGTAACTGGTGCTAACCGGGGAAATAGTGTAAGGCGCTTAAATCGACGTTAAACATCCACGCAAATGTCTGTGATAAAACTCAGATCAGTAAAAAAACACTACGTAATAGCCCTTCCTATAGCAGGTTAATTGATGAAATCAAGATTGGGTGGAATAGTACAACACTCGTCTGCACAGTAAGTGAATTTTCTAAATAAGCCGATGATAGCATTACAGTTCAGGCAAATTTTATCAATGGAAGCTAAAAAACGATGAGACTGAGCTTAAATGTAACTGACATAGCTTGAACTGCGTGATCTATTTATCCCGCAAACCGAACTCACCATCAGCCGTTATAAAATTCCTTTCTTCAACAATTTTTACTATGCCGACAAACAGCGGATTAATACGGTTAAATGTTAGTAACAAATGTACTACATTCATGATGATAGCAAGATTATTATGCGCTAGATGGACGTTATTTATCTCTGTTAAGTAATCTATGATGCAATAAATATCTATCCCTTCCCAATAACGATAGAATATCACAACCAGCAAAAGTGTATTAAAAATATTTGTAACTATAGAGTGAAAAGTAGTACTCACTGAGGCAGAAAACATCCTGACATTGCAGGATAAAAGTAGGTAATCTAGGAGATTAGCAGCTAATATTATCGGTAAATAGGGAATACAGCATTAAAAACTGAGATTAAAGAATAAAAAGAGCTCGATATAGAAATGATATTACATTGAGGTTGTTATTACTGTACGATTAGAAGATTGACCTACTGTTCTAAAAGAAATTATTTAGTTAGTTAACTGAATCATACAGCGAAAGATAAGACTCCTCTCTTTCAATAAAAGAGCAGCTATCATGACTAAAAATCCAGCGATTATTAAGCAGATTCAACCATTAATTGATACGAGATCAAGATATGAACAGACACAGGTTGCCTCAGAAACCAACCAATCGAGCGTACTAATATTCAGCTTTATCAACAGCAGACATAAATTGAACAATCAGAAGATCAGGGAGCAGTTAACCACTGGTTAACCGATTATTAGTGAAAATACCTTGCCATGCCGCTGCTAGTTTGTAGAAACGGACCACACACGGTCAAGGAAATACATGAATAATACTCAGCTTGTTTAGTTAGCGCAATATATGAACGTGATTATTGATCGCCGGGATGGATAAAACCCTTACTATCCACTAATACTGACAGTATACCAACACCTGGAGATGATATTTTTCTTGCTATACACACCCTTTGTCACTAAGTATTTGCTTGAAGGTAGCTCTAGAGCTAAAAGCCTATAGTCTTAGCGACCTCCCAAGTAACAAAAGGTTACATTGCTGCGCATAATTTGCTGACATCTAACTGGTACTCACGGGATAGTAATTATCGTGGTGAGGGTTGACTATTCTAGGCATTGATATACTAGAGAAGCTGCGGCGATTCCAAGATACAACTAGAGTTAGAATGATCCTGATAAATAACCAGAAGACTGTTGAAATTGACTAGATAAACTAAAGGTTTAGATGACTTAGGGCCATTATACTGTTACATCAGTAGCTCTAATGACTATTAAAAAAATTCGATGTCAACATAATTTCGGTTGTCTGGTGGATTACGAGGGGAAAGTGAACTTAATGGGTGATTCTTATCTTGCTAAGAAGACCGGTTTATTTGTAAGTGTTATCGCGCAACCTTTTGCCAGGATGTGAGTGATAGCTAGTGGAGATTCGCAGACTTAACTTGACGAAAATACATTAAGGCAAGAACCTTCAAAAAAATGAATACAAAACTGGCCTGTTGTGGAGAATGGAGTAAGTATAGATAGCATACTTTTATTAACAGCGACGGGCAAACCAAGTACTACTCAATGCTCAGTAGGTGATAATTCATTTTACTGAAATTAACATACAGCTTGCTTATGTCGCTTAACAATCCACAGTAGCGCGCCTTCTATCTGTTGCCGATTAAATGTATAAGAGGTCATGATGCACTTATAACATGATACAAATCAAATTAATCAGCAGAGTCAATAATAAATAAGCCTTTACAGTCAATGAAGTGCACGCCATGCGCAACATAGCCATCTATGGCCTGGATAACTACCTTAATAATACGATACGCCTAATGCCTACTGTTATGTAGCTTAATTTTATATTTCTATCTAGATCGATATTAGATGTGATAGATCTTTTAGCGCGGCGCAAAAGATTATTTACCTCTAGCAGAGATTTGATGTAGATTTATATGGAAAGCACTGTAACTGTGGTATAGCTTGTCAAGCGTGCTATGGGATTACCCCACATGGCACACTTTACAGAAATTGCTGCCAAAATTTTGGCGAGTTTTATTAACAACATTATTATGTGATAGCGATAACTCCTTTTATTATTTAAGAAAGGAAAAAGCACAATGAATATAGTTAATACCATGAATAGGATGCGTTATCAGTTACCTATTATTCGCAGTAACATTTATCTCGCCAGTCGTTATTAGCAACACTCGTTTATAAAATTATCCCACCAGCGGCTTAAACGACAGCGTCCTTCTCTCCCTATGGGATTACTAGCATTACGTTGCATTAACAGAGATATATAGAAGAAGGTTCTACGCCAAACCGTTATCAGACTATTTGATTTATTTGGATACGCAAGGACTATAAATGCACTACCACTGTCTATTCTTATTAGGAAACTATGAAGATAAATAATCACAAAAAAATTGCCTAACCAATCCTGATAACTATTGTATTAATGCATTATGCATAATAGTGTCCCGTTTTTGAGATATTAAGTCGATTTGACCTGGTACGCAATAATTGATTAACAGCCTGTTTATCGAAGAACGGTAGCTCTCTCCCTCTAGTAATAACTGGCCGAATTTAAATTTCTCGTCATGAAACGTATTCAGAATTTTATTGATTTATAGGCTATAAAATATCGCATCAATTACTAGCGACTAAAGAAAAGTCATCCTGATCAACTTTTATTAATAATATCGTCTTGTTCATTCACACAGTGTGTAAATATCGTATTTTTAATGAACATATTCAGGCGATAAAAAATCAAGTCGTGAATTACCAAGTTTTTGGATGCTGTAAATGTAAATTAATGCCATCGTAAATCATTCCTTTAAAGTAAATAAACAAGAATAGATTAATATTAACGAAATACCAACGCTATGAGATTTAGATATTAACTATAAAGAATAGCAAAAAATAATCAACGCGGGCAGTAATTCAATTAAGATCAACAGCAATACCTTATCTGTGTTTTATTAACAAAAAGTGAAAAGCCCATAAATAACTGATCGATCAATTTTTTAAAATATAATATATTTTTAGTCATTGTTAAATCTAATATGCGTCAGAATATCTGTCGGCATCTCGGGTATTTCTACCGAGGACATATTGATGTCAGTGAATTAAAATTTAATTTATGATGTAATATTAACTTATTGAGGTCATGATTAACAAATATTAAAAACCATTAAAACTTATGGAGCGCTAAGCGGGCCACACACTGTACAGTTTTTTTGTAGCTTAGAATATTCAACAAGTATACCAAAACCATAACAGACATTGAAATCATGCTCGCTCAGCTTTACCTAAACGGATTTGGTAAGAATAATTAACGATGAAAAGACAGGCAAACTAGATGCGTTGTTAGAACGCTTATTGAATAGCTAACTCTCATAGCGATAAAAACATAAGAGAATAAAAGCATAAACTAAGCAAGCTTAATTAAACTTATCCATGATGTGGCCGCTGCAAGTTACAACTGGATTAATAAATCCATCGCGCACCCCTGATAAAAGTATATTCTGGTAAAACTGATTGCTTAGATATAACGGTATTGTAGCTAGTTAAAGTTATTGCATATTTTTAGCAAGAAGGTTTTAATATGCGTTAAAATCCAGTTTTACGCAGCGTTAAACTAACTTAACCGATTGCTAAAATTCTTGCTATTAAGCAAACCCTCTTCTACGTCTGATGTTTGTTAACTCGGATTATGAGACTGTACCTAATTTTTAGATAAGTGTTTGTTCTTCAGCAAAGATAAACGGGGAGTCTAATGATGTCATCCATGAACTTGGATCAATCAAGATAATGTACTGTGGTCCGTCAAGGTACCTTGAAAGCCTTAAGTGCTGAGATCTGGACTGCATGCTAGCAATCCTGCCAGAGGCAGTCACATCCCTCGACTAAAAGTTTATACCTTCGTTTATTAGAATTAAAACACGAGGCGCTATGCATCGTCATAATAATCAGATTGGCATTAATACTTAACAATCAAGGAATTATCATCACCCAGTCTAAGCAATATCTCTTTTTATAGAGTAAGTATTTTACAATAACATTATTCTCCACCTCATCTAATGAGGTGGAGCATGAAGACATACTAATCAAATTTACTCGCAACTGAAATACCAGCAGCTACATTCATTAATTAACTGAATAAATATCGCGTAACAGAAGAGACCTTGCACTCACTCATCATAAGTGCTCTCAGCACTATTTAATATTATGGATAATAAGATCAATATCAAGATTTTATCTTACTACAGGCACATCGCTTATAGTTCGTTAATGTTGGCTATTCTATCCGCATATGACCTCGAATGTAACCTTTATTTACCTAAAAGTATAGCTTACTGAATACCTAATGCGACAATAAAATATTCTACCGTTGTCATCTATAGAGCACCGATTAGATCCTGTACAAGGAATACTGTCTCAGCCAGTACAGATTTATAAAATAATCCGACCAAACACCAACTTTATTTTAAACACACCCAAAACTCGTCCTAATTAGCAACTAATCCAAACTGAACTTATTCAAGCAATCAACTGGCCATAATGGATTAATTATTAACAAAACGTAATCTTATCCATTCTACCCAATGCTTATCCTGTTGCTAAGAATCTTTGAATCAAGGTTATTGATATACCATATTTGCCAATCCGTTAGGTAAAAACTCCTCGCTGCCTCCAGCCTCTTCCTAACGTTGTTCGCCTGCCATACATCTTTCTAGATGAGCAATGGATTCTTTAGCCCTATTAAAATAGCATTGGCGTACTCACCGTATACTAAGGATATATCAGTGACAATCTCACCGCCGATACATTAAAAATATCAACACGCACTATGCAGTCTACTCATAGTAGACATGCGCCAGGCTTTCTCCATATGATTAGCCATCAAGGTAACTCATAACTGCTATCAAATAGTTAGTACCTTGATTCTTAACCCCCCTTTATTTATAATTTCGGCGATAATTCTCATCGGACTCTAATAAGTTTTATTATCGTGTCAATGTTATTGTACCACACTGATCAATCTAGTGAATTGATGCATCTTCGATCAATAACTTGTGCGACATGAACTGCCTAAATCTAGGCCGACGCCGTTGTGAATAAATTTACTAAAATATCGTTGAGGCTGTGTCTACTAGCGTCATTATTCCTAATAATTTAACTCTAATTACCAAGATAGGGGGATAGAGCAGAATAATACTCAGCGGTATGCAATTTTCGTCAGAAGCGAAAGCACGAAGTCTAGCAGATGTAATAACGACGGGAGCAACGCTAAATATAACAGTTATTTCATTATTTTAAGTAAACAGTGACTCATAAAAACAATACCAGTTCGAAGAAAACAAAAAGAACAGCAACATGTATCATCAGATATTATTATAAGTTAATTACGCCTGTAATCCTGTACTTAATTTTGTTTTTGATCTACGGAGTTGCCTGACACGGGCGTCTTCTCTCTATGGAAATGTAATGTTAATACCATATCCGCCTGCACTTCCCCTGACTTATTATTAGTGGCTTTATCTAACTTCTCCTGTACCGCGTGCCCTAGAATTGTTTGACCTTTCGAGTAAACGTAGATTATTCACTATAAATGCTGGATGTGGATTAAACGGTTTAATACCGATAAAACCGTTTTGCGCTAGGCAAAGATATTACCAATAAATGCAACTACATAATAAATAAACGATGAAAAATAACCCTCATATTAAACAACGGATAGACCAAAGTCATCCAACACGTTATTACACAAAATACTTGTAATCAAGATAGACCAAAACCCGGATATTCCAAGCATACTGCTGTCTGATATTCCAAGCCAGATCAAAAGCATACCTGTGTGAATTTATAACGTGATAAAACTATATCATACTAAGGGTTATAACCCTATCTCACTATGAGCGGGGATACTCCAAGCCAGCACACTATTTATATGATTAATTGCGCTCTGTTCATTTCCCTGAACACGAATAGGTCGAACACTTTAACGTCCCCCCGTACCTTAACACTAAAAACTAAGATTTTGAATAATTACTCCGCATAGATGGTGGATGTTACCCTAAAAGGGTAAATACTACATTTTAAAATAATTTAAAAAGAGGCGCGCTAGATTGCAGGGTGTGACTCATCAGCTAGAATTACTGGTGAAAAAGCTCTTTAGCGAAAGTGACAGCTGATTAACGATATTTTTATCCAAGATCAGCTCCTGATAATTAATAGTACCGTTTACTGAATTATTATCACGGCGAATTAAATCAATTAGTATTACAGAACTACCTAACGGTCCTTACGGCCATAAGGTATCGCGCGGTCGGCCTAAGTATAAGGATGATTTATTACCATCGGATATTAGTCAATACCTGTTTGAGCTACTGCAAAAAAAGATCATGTATTTTTACCGAGAATCGGATTAAGGATTCATGAAAATCATCAGTGGAGATGCCATAGCAAATACGAGCTATGGATAACAACTCTTCTCGCTTTTTACACGCTTCAGATAAGGCAACAATGACCTGTTGAAAGATATTTCTGTTGTCACTGTGATTTTTATAACCTTAAACACTTTAATTTTAATATCAGCAACATTAGTCTGTATGATTTGCTGTGGCAAATAACTGTTACAAACGACGGGATTTGCCGCTCATCTATAAAATAGCATTCAGCATTTTCTTATAGTATAGCGTTGAGATTCATCTCAACGGGAATGTCGATCAAACTACCTGGCATTATTAATGATCAGCTTATGTAAAGGGAAATCATAGGGGTAATATCTGATTTCTGGATACCTTTAGAGTAGACTTATTTATAGTAAATATTATCTCTGTTATTGAGATAATTTATCAAATAAATCAGCAGAATACGCAATCATATCCGAAACCCCATGATCAGAAATAATATAACTCAGCAACAATATAATTAATCACAGTAAAATGTAAGAAGAAATAGCAAAAAAATTGTTAAAAATATATTATATTATTTAATAAAAACTAATAATCATACTAACCTAAATAGGTTTCGATTATCTGATTCTTTGAATCAGAGTGCTCATTGTTGTAATGTCATCTCTTTTATCCTAAAGATCATTTATAATGAAATTCTTACTAACGAATAAGGATGATGAAAATCTATAATTAAAAATTTGAGTTACTATTAGCCTTAGTATTTAATACATCATTTTTAGTATTTCAGTACTGCCAAAGAATTACTGATTATGCCTGAAAGAAAAGTTTTAGTTGCTTATTTATCATCCAATACAGCTTTTTCAATGAAAAACTATCTACTATTTCTTGTCAAAAATATAATAAGAATAAACCTAGGTATCCACGATAGCTGAATTTAAAATAATCAAAAACAAGCATATTAGCTTGCATCTTATATTCATGAAGCCAGTAAAATTAACAGAAAATTTATTCCTCTACTTCCTTAAATAAGGAAGTAAAAAATAAAAGTTTACAGCTGTTTTTCACTATCATCAAAAGATACAAGCAGCTATAATAATTAGCAATTATTTAAACGTTATATTATAATAATTATTAATTATTACTTTTAAAAATCAATTTGATTAAAATCGAAGATCATTTAATCGTAATATTAAATCGTATTTTAGAGAAAAATAACTAAATACAAAATGATAAAACAATAGTAGGCACTATCCGTTATATTTTAATAAAAATAAAGATAATATTATTATTTTTTCTATTAAACTGGTTTCTTTTTTACTAAAGATAATTATCTTATCTATTAATGATAAAAAATAAAATAATTTAGTCATAAATTTTTTTTGTTATTCTTATTTCATAAGCTGAATAATGATAAATTTCTTCATTTCATTAAATTATAAATATTTTTAGTTCGAGGAAAACATGCGGCATCCATTAGTCATAGGAAACTGGAAACTCAATGGCAGTACAAAAATGGTTAAGGAACTGATTAGAAATTTGCGTAACGAATTAAATAGTTTCATTGGCTGCGATGTCGCAATTGCACCACCAGCGCTTTACTTAGCGCAAGCAAAACAAGCTTTAACTGGAAGCAAAATACTACTTGGCGCGCAAGATGTTGACGTCAATTTATCCGGCGCTTTTACCGGTGATATTTCAGCAGAAATGCTAAAAGACATTGGTGCAAAATATATTATTATCGGTCATTCTGAACGTAGAACTTATCATCAAGAAAGCGATGAATTTATTACTAAAAAATTTGCAATCTTAAAATCGCAAGAACTAATACCAGTCCTTTGCATTGGTGAATCTGAAGAAGAAAATAACGCCGGAAAAACTGAACAAGCCTGTGCTCGCCAAATTGATGTGATATTAGATAGCTTAGGTGTCAACGCATTAGAAAATAGCGTCATTGCTTATGAACCAATTTGGGCAATTGGTACCGGGAAATCAGCCACTCCAGCCCATGCGCAAACAGTACATAAGTTTATTCGTGATCATATTTCCAAACAAGATCCAGCTATTGCTAAACAAGTTATTATTCAGTATGGCGGATCAGTGAATACTGATAATGCTGCTGAGCTTTTTAGTCAACCAGATATCGATGGTGCATTAGTTGGCGGTGCATCACTGAAAGCCAATGTTTTTTCAGATATTATTAATCTAGCTGTGATAAAAAAAGCTAATTAGCTTATAATATACTGATATTAATCAAATAATTTAAAGGTAATTAATATTTTAATTCCTCAATTCTATAAGTTCATCAATAGAATCAGCTTATATCATTGATAACTATTAGTTTCAGCAACACGTAATAAACTCTTCATTAATCCTATAACTTTATAATAAATAAAGGAAATTTATCTTTAAAAGTAATTACTATATAACTCGCTATTAAAATCATAATATAATAAGGATTTATTTCTATCCTAGAAATATTAAGTTATACTCAATTCTAGTGTATTAAGTTTCAGAGATTCCAGCGTATCCTGCTGATTTATTTGATAAATGATTTCAACTACAGAAAAATTATATGTCAAAAAATATACTCATAGAGATATCTGGGAAATTAAATATTTTCTCTGACCCACTTGCATGAACCCATCTATAATAGTGTGCAGGGTAGCTGATAGCACCGCTGTTTAAGATGAGCTTGAGATCATATGCTTGTGATAACGTGCTAAACACTGCCTTATCAGAGGATTATTTCGTCATCTGTAAGGATCATTTACTACAGCTAATCATATAGATTCCTATTGGCGATCTGAGATTACAGTGCGTAAGATCAGGGATCGAGCAGCAACAGAATATGCTTCACAGCATGCTTATATCTACTTATTCTAAGCATGAAAAAGCGGAGAAGATTTACTACTATTTGTATCTCCGGCGAGATATCTCATCTCCATCACTAATTTTTGAAAAACTCTAGGGCGGATTCTTGATAAAAAAGTACATGTTCTCCTCTTGAGCACTATTAACAGACTAAAACAGGGATGCCTTTAAGAGCATTGGCAATGGTGTCTGTGTGATTTTAAGAATACACATTACATTTATTTCTTGACTAAAGGTCGTATGCGCGTCCTATTAGGGAGACGCTGATTGTCTTTGCCTGATAATCATTATTGTTAGCGCTGCATCGATGACAAGAAGTTAAGTTGTAGTAGAAAATGCTTATTGAGAGTCATAAACGGTATTAGGCTGAACTTCTAGATATGAGCTACAAGCGGTGTTCTTTAACCATATATTTCCTTAGCTTGCTATGGGAGGCAGCGTTTTAGTTTTTAAAATATAATGATAAAGATATTCCTGGGCATGAATTACTAATGTTGTTGAGTATAAAAACAAGCAGTTAATCTGCTAGCACTTTACTTTCCATAGACATAAAACTAAAGTTGATAGAAGAGCTGCTAAAGCTCTGGCTAGCAGAAAGCTATGATGCTGCTGATAAAGTCCTTGATGTTTATTAGCAATATTTTTAGCTAACTTTACTTCCTTGCAGCGATAAAGAAACTAAAAAAATCGGGAAGAACTAGCATTCTATGCATGCCCATCAGCGTACTAGGCGTAATAAGAAAGACAAATCCGATTTGAAGTGTCGGGCTTTTATGGATAGCTAGGCTATGAAGCTTGCATGCAAAACCCTGTAGTTTAAAAACAACTATTTCAATGGTTTCTGAGATTTTCCCGTCTGCTAAAAAACTGGAAAACCGGCTCAGGGTAATTTAAACTGCTGTGACTTTAGTAGTAAATAATATCTAATTTAAAGATTGATAACAGATTATTAAGCATCAGAATAAAAGCTAAACTGTCATTATACATCAGATTTATTAATAACTCAGTAAACTTATTTAGTATTAAAATAACTTGCTAATAACAATAAAATATTAAGTCTAAGCTTTAATGAAAATCTTATAAAATTAATTCACTTTACTATTAAATAATTTTGATGAATAAAAGAATATTTCTTATAATAGAGAAAATACAACTCCTACCTGTATCCCTATTATGTCTTATGATGTAACCATTTACGCAAGAGAGCGTTGCAACAAGACATTTAAAAAATTATTTATCCAACCTGGATATGATGCTATTTAAAGATAAAGACTAGTAAAGAATTTAATAAAAATTCTCTCATCGAGAAAATAAATCGTTAAATCTTGTTGATATGTATTTTATTTATATAAATAAATTTATTGCATTGCATTCATCAGATAGTAACTAATGA
This sequence comes from Arsenophonus sp. NC-WZS1-MAG3, assembly GCA_052174535.1. GTDB lineage: Bacteria > Pseudomonadota > Gammaproteobacteria > Enterobacterales > Enterobacteriaceae > Arsenophonus. Next base: position 141,683 of record JBQMRQ010000068.1, read on the forward strand.
TAAATGGAGGTTTTCGACATTATACTGCGAAAATCATGATCTATTTATAAAGCACAGTTATATAATCAGCAGCAACAATATACCTATTCATACTAGTTTCACCTCTTTTATTAATTTAGATTTTGCCGATTTGGATTATGCGCTATTACAGCATCTAAGTAATTGATATTAAGTGTCTCATCTCGGATGAGAGTTTAATTTTTTTAAAAATCCAGGGTTAATTTTGAACTAATCTTTCATATGACTGCAATAAAGTTTTACTACTAATACTAATTGGGGTAATTGTTAATTGTATAACCAAACATATCAATATTAAGTAATCTCAAGCTCTTCAACAGAATTGAAATAATGGGCTTTGCAAACCTGCATTCTATGCGCAAATTAAATTGGTTACCAACTATTTACTTGAAGATACCTAATCAGGTTAAATCATTATTTTATATCAAAATCTATACATAAACAGTCGAATCCTTATTTTTCAGTGACTGAATATTTTCATAAACTAAAAAGACGATCTGTAAATTCTTTGCTATTATCTATAAATATCAAATAAATATTCATGGAACATGTTCGGTTAATATCATGTAAAAGTGTTGAATATATTGGCCACAGTATTAACCGTATAAAAGACGGATAAAAACTCATTGAATACTGCACGATCTATACCTACAAAAATAACGTTGTGAAGTTTTGTTTAGAATTTTCGGAAGATATTTTATATTTACGTTCAAATAACTAAACTCGTAGTTTTAAACCATATATAATTCGGCTTAGTATAACTTCAAGGTAGTGACAGTATCGTTGGAAAATGATAGGGAATATATAACTGTAATCATTAGACTATGTTATCAAAGGTTATTGATAGAAATCCTTTCTATAGGATAAAGGATTTTTGTTACAGTCCTTGCTATGGAAAAGCAAATAGTCATAAAAATCAAAAAAACTCTTTTCTTTTACTTCCTGCCAACATAAAGTTGCATCTTATTTATTACCTAGCCTTAGTGATAATTTATCGGATGACGTCAATTCGTATTAAAGTAACTTATTTTACTTTATGATGATCATATTGTCACAATGAACATATTATTCACTGAGATATTTATTAGGATTACAGTTATAATTAGTTACAAAATTTCCTATTACAGAAAAATATTTAAGAATTTTACTGAAGTCCTCTGGTAAAGATACATTACAAGGATAAATTATTTATTTATTGTAATATATGTTATATATCTTAACTTTACTGGAGCAGCAAAACAAATAACTATTTATTTAAAAATAACATTTAGATAGCATTACTGCTCCTTGCTTCAACGGTGATAACCAACTTAAATATACTAAGTAGTTATTTGTTGAAGTAAACGAAATATTTTATAAACCCTTTAAAAGAAAGGGTTATTTTATACATATAAAGGTAGAAAATGCTGGAGAGTAGGAGATAAAAGGAAAAAATAAATCACGGTCTTAATCACCAGAGATTAAGAGGATTATGTGATCAATTAACATTCTTGAAGAGTTTAATGGTTGAGTGTTGTAGTTAGCTGTTTTCTTGAAATTATAATAAATATAGAGTCCCATCTTTTGCTTGCATGGGAAGCTAAATGATAAGAAACTATTTTGCCAGTAAGCATAAATTAATTGTCATTCCCTAATAAGATTAGATTAATAGAAATTTATTGATAAGAAATTCCAAACTCAAAATATGAGCAGTTATCTTAACCGATTAAGAATGACTGAATAGCTTACATGGTTAAAGTTGTTTTCTACTGAATTATCTGGTTCAGAGAAAATTCTTTGAAATCACAACAATTGAAATTCAGATGTAGCTACAAATTATTCTGCGAGAAAAACAAGAATATTTTTATCAAAATAGCCAATTATTAAATTTATCTCCTTTTACCATAAAGGATCGATAAGTTTAGATATGCTATAAACACTTAGGTATAAATTAGATGCAAGTTCTTTGCTTATCTGAAAGGCAGCTCTGATTTTAGATGTTGTAGTTGCCTGACGATGGAACCTTTATCATCATGATATTTCCTCAACTATAATTCCTAGTAGGAATTTTGTCATGAATAGAGCTATATTAGGATCTATATAATGATCCTGATCTAAACAACTAGATAAGAAACTAATTTGAATAAAATTCTATCAACTCCTAAATTATGCATTAAATAATCCAATCGATTTTTATATTCTAAGCCTAGTATCTTTATAACATCCCCTTTTTTAACTTCCAGATTTTTAATCTATAAAATAATATTCAAATTACTTAAACTTGGTAGCTTCTATTACAATACTATATCTTCTCTACATTTTTGCAGCAGATTGTAATCAAGTAATATGCTTAACAACTCCGGAAAGAAATTGTGGCTTAAACGCCAGAATTACCACCATGAATAACAGCCTAGTTTTGCATTAACTAATGGGGGGGTCCATACAATGGAGGAATAATTTACACCTTTAGTACGATATTCTTTTTCCTGGTAGATTCATGCTTATCGCCACCGTTATTTAGCTCCTATCGCAATAATAATTGCACAAGTATTCCTATAAAGGATAGGATCCTATTTTAATTTTATGCAACTTAATTCAGAGCTGCCATATCGGCAGAAATGAATTTATTACCATTTATGAGTCGATAATATCATTATTATTAACATGACCACGTAGTGCAATAACTAATTTTGAGTCCTTCTGTTTTTAACACAAAAATATAATTTTAATATCATTAACATCTAAGATCTAGCTATTAAAACGCTTACTAATAATATCACTATCTATAACTTTTATGAGCTGCATAAATAGAAACTTAAGCACCAGTGTAACCGATATCAACAATAAAAGAGATAATTAGGCAGTTGCTAGTTTAGTTTTGGACAACATTTTTAATATTAAGATGAATTTCAATGACCATATCACTTAAGATTATCTGTGTACCCCCTTTTCCTTTTCCTTCCCATGCTTAAACTTTTTATCATTAAGAAACAATGGAAGGCACACTATCCGTATTTTTAGTTTATGAACTTCAAACTAAAAATAGCACAAATTGATGGTATATGCATAATATTATGATTTAAAACTGCTATTAAATTTAAATTTTTACTAAAATCCTTATAATTATACTTTGACTATTAACAATAAGTTTCAAAATAAAACTTTCAATCTAATTGACGGGTCTGATTTAATATCCTACCTTTCTTCTTTTATAGGATAAATACCCAAACTTGCAATAATACTAAAACTAGTTAGATAAATTCATGAAATAAACAACAAATAAGAAAACTGTAATCTACTATCTTTACCCGGATTTTAATAATTAAAAATAAAGATTTACGTACCTATTAAGTTTTTATCTTTAATAAAAGTTATGTTATTTAACAGTGTCCTATTGTCTTATAATAGTGTGTTTATTATCTCGGAATACTTTTCACTTTTATTTAAAATTACTATATCAACTTAACCGACTGAAGCAATTTCTAAATATACTTTAAGTTAAGATTTCATGTTGCTATTAAATATTGATCTATACATAAAAAACGGGTGCTATTCACCCGAATATAATAAAATTACTTACAATATTTTTAATTAAATTTTTCCTACTAAATCAAGTGAAGGTAACAATGTTGCTTCCCCTTCCGTCCATTTGGCTGGACAGACTTCCCCTGGGTGGCTTGCAATATATTGCACAGCTTTAATTTTACGTAATAAATCAGATGAGTCGCGCCCAATACCTTCCGTAGTAATTTCAATTGCTTGAATAATACCATTGGGATCAATAATAAACGTACCACGATCTGCCAATCCTAATTCTTTTTGCTCATGATTTTCTTGATACTTGCGCATCACTTCAAAATTACGTGTCAATATCCAACTTGGATCAGCGATCATGGTATATTTAATTTTACCAATCGTGCTTGAGTGACTATGCCACTCTTTATGAGAGAAATGAGTATCCGTTGAAATAGAATAAATTTCAACACCAAGTTTCTTGAATTCTTCATAGTGATCCGCTAAATCAGCTAATTCAGTTGGACAAACAAAGGTAAAATCAGCAGGATAAAAGAAAAAAATGCTCCATTTACCTTTAATATCTTTTTCAGATAGATCAATAAATTTTCCATCTTTAAATGCGATACTTTTAAAAGGTTTAACTTCTGTATTAACTAAAGACATTTTACTGCTTCCTTCTATTTTGAAATATATTTAATATATAATCATAAAAGTATCATATCTAATTTTTTTTTACTATTAATTTAATAAATTTCACCTATATTAAATAATAATATGATAAAAATTGATGAATAATCGATTTTTCTTAAGAAGAAATGTGTTAACTTACTTTAAGTATATCAATTATAAAATAATAAACACTAACCACACGAATCGCTAATTACTAACAAAGTTATTAATCACTTCTCCCAATGAAAAAAATATTATAAATACAAAAAATACTGTTATTATCACATCATAATAACTTTGAGGCTGAATAACAATCTTACAGGCACGCAATAATTTCTCCATTAGCATTAAGAATAGTAAACTCTAATTCATTTTCAAGTACAATAAATAATTCATTATTTTATTAGTTTAAATAAAACATAAAATGATTAGGATTTCCTAATACCTTAACAAGATCCTAATCCTTTTGATAAAGTTTTTAACTAAATATTGTTCATTACCTGTAGCATAAAAAATATTTTCTACTATCCTATATATAATATTTAGGGAATATCGCTATTATTTCAGTTTCAGCGTTTTTAAATAAAAGTTAAAATAATCTCAACTAGGATAGCTAGTCATGCATAGAACGACTTATTTTTAAGCGATGCCAGTAAACATTTTTATTGTGCTTATTTCAAATAAGCTATAATATCTTTCTTGGATAATATCCTAACAAGGCTTAGTTATCATAAGATAACTGATAAAGGTAATAATATAAGAAGTAATTTTACGTAACTAGACTGTTTATTATATAAAATTTAATCATTGAATATTTCTCAATAAAATAAAATTTATTAAAAATACCAATAACAAAGTTGCTATTAACTAATACTAATTAGCAATTAAAGCACTTGATTCCATAAAAATGCGCTTATCTATTTATTCTAATGGGTAAATTTTAGCAGTAATCAGTTTTATCTCACCTGAATTAATTCATGACCAAATCTTATTTCTAAACTTGTTATAATTGCTATTTTCCACTAAAGTTCTTGCTCAAATTATTGAACCAATAAAACTAAATTTTAACTATTAATGGCATTAAATTTAAATGATAGGATGTCACACATCATGTCGGCTTAAATTATGCAGCCAAATTTAGCAGAAATTTCTAATTTTTATTAAAAATCGCTACTAATTAGATTAACTACCATATTTGGTTTCTTTATTTTGTGTATACTCAGTTGTTTTTCAGAAATTTATTATCTTTGTCGTATAGCAATACCTATATCAGCACAAAAGTTACCATCTTCATTTTTTATTGAAATTAATAATAGTAAATATTTTAGGATTAAAATTTTTTCTAACTATTTTGTCCTGAATAATATTTCCAGATCCTCGTTGCACTGAACTATTCATGGTAAGATAGATACTGAGGGATATAATTAAGGATAAAATATCATGATGATAAATCTCCGTCTTCAGGCAACTATAACACCTAAAATCAGAGCTACTCTTCAGGCAAGCGAAGAACTTACATTTAATTTATACCTAAGTGTTTATAGCGTACCTAAACTTACCGTTGTTAAACGGTAAAGCAAAATGCTGCTAATGATTGGCTATCTTGTGTCAAAAGTTGTTAATAGAGATTCTCTATACTATATAAAAGGATTTTTCTATAGAGGTTGCCATGAAAAATAAAGCAGTTATGCAGATCAAAGAGACTTTTTTCTTACCTCCTGCCAATATAAAGCTGCATTTCATTTATTAGTTGCTCTGTAATAATCTGTCGAATGATATTAATTTATACATTAAAGCAACTTATTCTACTTTATTCTTAGCATATTGTTACAGTAAACATGTTATCCGCTGCAGATATTCATTAATAATTATAGCAATTTTAATTTAAAGTCCACAATTTCAAGAAAATATTTAATAATCTTACTTGAAGTGTCCTCTAACGAGGTTATTTTAAAGATAAATAATTTAGTTATCTTCAATGTATGTTTAATAGCTTAATTTTATTAGGGAATCTAGAAAAATAAACAGGCATTGATTTGAAAACAAAGTTTAGGTGATATTACTTCCTCTTTCTTGATTTAGCGTCGACAGCAAACATAATTGCACTAAGTGGTATTGTTGAAATCGACAAAATATTTTTCCTGAAGCTTTAAAAGGGAAGCATTGCATTTCATATAGGAAGCTTAGAAAGGCAAAATAAGGAGATAAAAAGGAAAAACTAAATCTTGATTTTGATCGCCAAAAATTAAGAAAATCATGCGAGAAATGAAGATTTTTAAAAAGTTTAATACAGAGAGTGTATTGGTTATTTTCTTTAGCTAATTATTGATAAAAAGTTCAACTTTTATTTTTATGAAGCATAAAATCATATGAAACTTTTGCCAGCTAGCATTAATTACTCACAATTACCTAATAATAATTATTGGATAACTAGAGAGTTATTAATAAGGGATTCTATATTTAGTTTACAAATAGTTATATCAACTAACTAAAAAGATGGCTAAATAAATTCCTATGATAAGAAAATTATTTTATTTATCAAATTATCTAGCTTGAAAAGATTGATTTTGAAGCCACAAGAATTAAAATGCAGATATGGCTATGCTTTACTATATTAGTAAAGCAACAACCTTTTCTAACATAAATAAAATTAATATATCGCAGAGTATAAAATAGTACTAAATTATAAACATCCTTGAAACAGCATAGCTGTACTACTTACGTATAATGTGCTACATTTTTACATTTCTATATAACACCGACTTTAACTAACCCGATGTATTCTCAAATAAATAGTTTAGTTGAGAAATATAATGAGAGCATTATAGAAATGAGCAGAAAAACTATTATTTCAATTCCACTCAAGAATTTGAGATCGCTACATCGATATATTTGGCTCTACAATCAAGAATACCTGAATTAGTATTCAGTAGTAAACTCCATTGTAGTCTATAACTAATTGATTTAAATTAAACTGATTATTAATAATCATACTATCATTCTGAATGCGACAGGTAATATAATAACAACGCTAGAAATACTAGAAATTCTACCATGGACAAAAACAGTTTCATTTTTAAGTTAACAAATTTATAAAGATTAGCCAAACAATAAAAAATTTTCTGGGCAGCTCCTGCCATTTCAATATCCTGCCATTTCAATATAAGTAAGATCACTAACAATTAAAACTATAACTTCATGTAACATACAATATTCAAAATATCTGCCACCAGCAACTAAATCAGAAACTTTATCGTCTTTTCAATATTAGCAACCTTCTTTCCAATACTAAAAAACCAATCAGCAATTTCTATTTCTTGCATTGAAATACATCTAATAGTGATGAATAAACTCAATAAGTTAAAAACCATCAGGAGAACTGGATACTTGCGACAATAACCTTAACAAGGAAACGTAATTTTAGCAGTTTTATTAATAGTAATATAGTGGAATTAAGTTTTTCTGGACATGTATGCAGATTCAAGAATTTTAATAGCAAGTATTCTTTTTAATAAAACGTCGATTGTGAGTTATTCTAATTTTTAGTATATGGAGTTTTGAATATGCCGGCGTATTCTGCTGATTAATTTTATTGATGATTTCAACAATAGAGAAATGATATGACATGAAAAGTCTAGCCTACATATATCTGTAAAACTAGATATTATCGGCATCCCTTGGTATTAACTCATCTGTAATGGTTTGGAGAAAGCTGATAAGCTCACTGTTAAGATGGAGAGCGCAAGCTATACTGCTCAACATCCTTTTAACGCCGCTAGCTTTCCAATGTACGCTCATGGAGTCGATCATAACAGTTATTTTCTAAAGCAAACCATGAAGAACTCTATTGTGGAGATGTTGAGATTAAAGTGTCTAATGTAAGTAGATTGGAACGGCAACAGAATATATTTTAACAGGTCATTATTACTGACACCAATCTGAAGCGTGCAAAATATCGAGAAGTTGCTACCATGATTGGATAACTACAATGCATATCCCAGTGGGGATTTTACGAAGCTCTTCATCGATTATTAGTAAAAAGCACATGATCTCTCTGTACTATCATCAGCAGATTGAAATAGCAATGCCTTAAAGAAGGTTGATAATGGTAGTACGTGATTTAAGCGATATGCACTACATTTATTTCTTGTACTAAAGTATCTGACATCCCGTTAGGCAAGCTTATTGCTTTTAGTTGCTGCTCATAAATCGAAGATACTGCATGGATGTAAGGAGCTAGGTTGCGGTAAAAAATCCTTATTAAGAATCAAACACGGTACTGGGCTGAACTTCTAGATGAGCTACGAGCATTCTACTCTTTAACCATATTTACTAACTTGCTATAGAAAGACGGTGCTTTATTTTTTAGAATAAAATAGTAAAGATATTCCAAGATACCCAGCATCAATCCTATTTGATATATAAAATAACTAATGCAATGCTTTCATTTCCTAAAAGCATTCAACTGAAAGTTTAAAGTGATCTGCGAAAGATCTCATGGTTAACAAGAGAGAGCCCTAATGCCGCTAATAATCCATTAATATTTTGTTGGTAAGGTTTTTAGCGTATTCTGGAGTGATAAAGAAGTTGGAGAAAGATTGAGAAGAATGACTGGCATTCTATGCTTCTAGTCATCTCAGTGGGCATCAATAAAAACGATGATTTAAATTGAATCAGTTTTTGTGACAATTTAGAATACGAAAGCTGACGCATTTAGAATACGGAAGCTGACGCATAAAGAGGTATCGTTCAAGAAAATAACTATTTCAATGGTATCTGAGCTTGCTCTCGTCCGTTTAGAAAAGCTAGAATCGACTAAGTAAGAGAGTTGACCTTTTAAATCCTAGTGGTAAATAACGTGCAATTTAAGGATGGAGAGAAGCTTCACGAAGTATCAGAGCAGAACGTATCCCTTTCCTTGATCGTATATATTAGATTTGCTAATAACTTTTTTATTATTTTATAATGATAGGAAAATAATAATTAGTTTAAGTAAAATAAATAACTATTAAGTTAACTTACTTATATTGATAATATCAATTAAATAAAATATAACTAATTATCAATTCTTTTACTTACATAAAGTAAGTATTAAAATTGATAAAAATCAATATTTATTATTAATTTATTATTATAAGGAATCTAGTAATATAATCCCAGAAAAACGCGTTGTTCTCCTAATCCAATCTAGTTTCTGTGCTATCCACTGTCCAGGACTGCAGTGTTAACCAGATTTGTATTCCATATACTTTAAATGAACATGAACTGCATAAACTCGATAATATTATTGAACGTAAAAAATCAATCCAAAAAGACATACGCTATTTAAAGGGGGTGATGAATTAAAATTACTTTATGGCATTCTATCAGGTACCATAAAAAGTTTTTCTCTTACCGAGAAAGGTGATGAACAAATTACCGATTTTCATTTAGCTGCTGATCTTGTTGGTTTTGATGTTATCATTAATAATAAATATCTAAGATTTTCTCAAGCTATTGAAATTTCAATGATTTGTCAAATTCCTTTTGAAACACTCAATGATCTATCAGCTAAAATACCTAATTTGCGACAGTAAATAATGAGATTGATGAGTAGTAAAATTAAAGATAATCAAGAAATGATGTTACTGCTGTCGAAAAAATGCTGAAGAAAGATTAGCTGCTTTTATTTATAATCTATCACGCCGTTTTGCTCAGCATGGATTTTCAGCTAAAGAATTACGGCTAACGATGACTCGAGGTGATATTGTAATTATCTTGGATTAACAGTTGAAACAATTAGCCGTCTGTTAGGTCGTTTTCAAAAAACTAATACTCTCAGTGTTAAAGGTAAATATATCACAATTAATGATATGTATAAACTTATCGAAATTGCAGGTAAAACCTCATCCTAAAAACAACAATATAAATGTATGTAAGATCATTAATAATCACTTATTATTTTTATGATTTGATTATGTTATTAATTATTATCCTATATATATTTATCCATCTTTAATAATTGAATGTTGTCCAGCCCATAAAAATAAGCATTATATCTAATTTTCATATCTTGGAATATAAGATAGGTTTTTAAATAATTCAGATTCAACTTTGAACTAATCTTCCATAGATTAATAGAATATTACTACCTTATACTGATCAGTATAATTCCTAATTGTACAGCAAAACATATTAATACAGAGTAATCTGAGAATAAAACAGCCCATTGATAGCATATTTAATATAATTTCAGATAAAATCATGTTATATGCAACAATAACCCTGATACCGCCCCTTCCTTGCTTTTCAAGCAAGGACTAATTTTTTAATGTTTTTAGAGTTCTTGGCTGAAAAATATTCTTTTCTTATCTTAACTGGCGTTTTTACTTTGTTTGATGTGAATTTTCCATCTTTTAACTAGTTAGCAGGTTTTGTCGGAATATCAACAATTTGATATTTATTCTTGATATTAAATAATACAGCTAAATCTTATGTTTAAAATTTAAAGTACTTATAAAAATAATTCATAGACAGTCTGACACATAAAGATATCCATCTTAGAAAGATGGTAACTATTATTTACCTATTCTTCTTTTAAACGTTCAATCTTTTTAATTTTGTACCTAATATATTGACGTTTTAATGCAGAAAGATAGTCAATAAATAATTTGCCATTTAGATGATCTATTTCATGTTGAATACAGATAGCAAGTAGATCATCTATTTCTAATTTAAATTCTTTACCATTGACATCTAAGGCTTTAATTTTTAGCCATTTTGAACGAGGTATAAATGCTCGCTCTTCCGGTACAGAAAGACAACCTTCTTTAATTCCCGTTTTACCAGATTTTTCTAAGATAACAGGATTTATAAGTATTAATTTTTCATTACGAGATTTCGAAACGTCAATAAGAATGATTCTTTGATGAATATTAACCTGTGTTGCGGCTAAACCAATGCCTCCTTCTTCATACATCGTCTCAAACATATCATTTACAATACGTTGTATTTCTGCATCAACTTTTTTTACTGGTTCTGCAATTTTACGAAGACGTTTATCTGGGTAATGTAATATATTTAATACTGACATAAATATTTAAAGCTATATCCAAAAAGTAAAAATTATTTAATACCTATTCTAGACATTTTTCATTATGATTGACAGTATTAGTTATAAATGAAACACACTTATTACCAATTAAGTTTGTAAAGTATATAGATTTAACGAATATCTCTACATATGAGGATGATCTCATAGCTTTTAGTTATCAAAGCTACTGTAATTCTAGAGAATCTCATTGTATTAATAATGTTAAACTCCCTTCTTTTCTATCATGTAATAGGTTATTAACCCATCAAATATAGAATTTATTCATAAAAATTCAAAAGCAATTTTACTGCAATAAAATTATTTCATGCAAGAAAGTATAAATTCATTACGTTATTTGATCCAAATTATCCATGTTTATTAAAACAGATATATTCCCCTAACAATTATTTTCTTCTTTCCTGGCAAGAGAAAGAAAGAGTTATACTTATTTCTGGTATATGAAAATTTTAGAGATAATAGCGATATATCTATTACATGATTGATTTTATGGATAATTTTAATAAAAAATAATAATATGCTATAAAAGTCTACCTTAAGGTTATTCGTAAAGCGAGATATCACCTGGTGATCATTTTTCTTGTATTAACTCATCTATAGTGGTACCAGGAAAGTTAATAGGCATCACTATTAAGGCGGAGCTCAAATCTATGTCGTAATAAAGATCCTAAAACCCCCGCCTTGTCGATAAATCAAGCCGTTATCCGTAATGTGGTTATTTACTACAACGAAGTATATAAAATAGGTATTAGCGATGTTGAGATTAAATCTCTTAAGGTTAAAAGGAATCCCAGAGGCAGTGAAATAATACTTCAAGAGCTCATTTCTGCCTTAACTTAAGCGTTGGAAAATCGGTGAAGAGTTGCTCTTATAGATGTTCTACGAATTATCCACCTATAATTTTACGAAGATCGGATCGGTATTCAGCAAAAAGTACATGCTGGGATTTCTCCCACTATCTGAGAAATCATCAACAGACTGAAACAGCAATGACTTGAAGAGTACAGGTGAAAGTTATTAGGAAATATCTTGTATACGAAAGTCATACTATAGCTCTAATGTTTTATCAATCTGTTCTTCATCCTTAAATTATATCTTATTTACTACCATGGTTAAGCAACTCAAATCCTCTTAGCTGCTGTTTTAGCTATCTCTGAGTAAACGGAAGCAGCTTCAATACCATTAAAATGGTTATTTTCCTTGAAGCATAAATGATTGCATGTTATATTCATACCCATCACTGTCACAAAGTCAATTCAATTCAAATTCGTCGTTATTACTGATATCTGTGTGCTGACAAGGAGGCACAGAATAATAGCTGCTCTTTCAATTATTCTCCAGATTCTTTATCGCTTTAGAATATTTTGATAAAAGCATTGCAATAAAACATCGAATGCTATAATGATTAACATTATAGCTCTCTGGTACCTAAATCTCTTGCAGCTTAGTCTTAATTTTCAGTTACATGTCTTTGGAGAGTAAAGGTAGCATATTAGCTATTTTATTTACCTAATAGGTATTGGTGCTGAATGCCTGAACATATCTTTTCTTATGATATAAAACAAATAGAACTGTCTTATGTAGCAAGCCTTGGAAGAAATACAGTTAAACAATGCGCTTTTAGATTATTGAGATGTTAGATTCAGTTTGCTTCTAGTTATCGATAACCATCTTCGATTGCAATGAGTTCCTTATTTCCATGGGCAGTGACGCTAATTTTACCAGCAGGTAATGGCTGATCTGCCTGCTTGGCAGATAGCACATATTTTTTAGTCAAGAAATAAACGTAGCGCATATCGCTTAAATTAAGCAGCTACTATATTTACCTATACTCTTTAAGTCATTGCTGTTTTATTCTGGTAATGGATTTTTCTGTAGAGAGTATCTAGTTTTTATCTAGAAGTGCTCCAAAGCTTTGTGAAAATCATCGGTAGATTTAAGCTTGTAAGTATAAAAGTATAGTAACAACTCTTCACCGCTTTTTATTACGATTCAGATAAGGCGGAAGAAATTAGCTGCTGAAGGATATCCTATTGCTATTGTGATCCTTTACATTAGGCACTTTTATTTTAACATCATCAATACTCGTCTTATAGATTAGCTATAGAAAATAACTATTACGGATGACTAGCTACTGGCATATTGAGAAGGCAGCGATTGAGTATGTTATTACAGTATGGCCTCGAGCTCCAGTTTAACAGCGGTGTCTATCAGTTTCCTGTTAGTATTAGGGATGAGTTTATGAAAGGAATTACGGTAATATCTGATTTCCATCATCACCTCCTATAGAGTAAAATTTATATAGCATATTATTCTTTGATCTTGAAATAACCCAAAAATTAATCATCAGAATACGACGGCATCTTCGAAATCTCATCCTTCAGAATAAGGATAACTCATCAATTTATTACTAAATATTGATCCCGGATATTTATATAAATCTTTCCGAACAACTATATTCATGGCAACTATAGTTATTTATGAATATAGTTGAATGCAAATATCATAATAATGATCATCTCTATAGTCAGGCAACTATAGCACTAAAATAAAAACTGATTTCAGGATAGTAAATAGGCTGAAACTACTTTAGCTAAGTGTTATGGCATTTCCGAACTTTACCTTTGCTAAAGGACAAAAACAAGATGATGTTGATGATCGGCTATGTTGGCAAAGGTTATTAATAGAAACCCTTCATATTTGCATGAAGGGTTTTTGCTACAGAAGTTTCCATAAAAGTAAAGGGTCATGCAGATCAAAGAGACTTTTCCCCACTACTTTATCCAAGATAAAGTAGCATATTATTTAGATGACTAGATAACAATCTGTTGGATGACATTCATTCATATATTAAAGCAACTTATTCCACTTTATTCTACCTATTCTGTTAGAATACCTATGTTATCTACTTAAGGATATTAATTAATATTACAACGATATAATTGCATAATCCCTCGATTATAGAAAGAGATTTTACAATCTGGACTAGAAAATTTCTGGCGAAATTACATTACAATAATAAATGGCTTAGTTATCTTCAATATATGTTGAAGATCCTGATTTTATAGGAGTCAGCGAAACAAATAAGCATTGATTTGAAAACAGTATTTAGATAGCGTCATTGCCTCCTTACTTCAAAATCGACAAGCAACATAAATATATTATGTAGTATTATTGAAGTCAATAAAAAATTTTTCCTTGATCTTTTAAAGGGAAGCATTGTTTTCTACATAGAAAAGGTAGAAAATGTGAGAAAGGAAGAAGATAAAAGAAAAGAATGCAGGACAACTATTCTAGTAGCGCCAAACAGATATGCTACTTCTTAGATATTCATACTCTTTGAGTACTGTTTTATACTCTTCAATATATTAATTTTCAGGAATTCAGCAGATGGCTCGAAATAAATCTCCTAGAAAGGAGAAACCGGATAAATCAAGAAAACAACACATAACTTATATGTTATAACTGACTATTTATCCGAAGCGTTTTATGATATCACTCCCGAAATTAATGATGACAAACTGACTAAATTTTATGACCCTCAAAATAGAGGGGGCATACAGGAATGTATCTGAAACTTGACCTAATGTTATTGATACAATATTATTTATATCTAGTCAGGATTATCCGAAGTTTTAAGCAACATAGAGAGGAGAACCCAAAGCTGACAACGCTCGATTCAACTGCATTGAATGGTAATGACTGAAAGTATACTTGTTGATGAATTCATTACTTATAGATAACTAGAGATAATGCTCCGTCTCATTTGTCTCTGGAGCAAACATAAAAATAACCAGGGCGAATAGACTTATTAACGAATTCCGGAGAAGATGACAATTTCTATTTCTCTGGCAAGATATCCAGAAGATAATTTATACAGATATACATTCCCCCCAACTAGACTAGTTTTCACCATTAATGATGACTGTGGAATAACTTTCTTGAAATACGGTGAAAATGTCAACTGATGAATCAGTCGATGCTATCAAGCGAATGCATACCTGTAGCGCTTTATGCCAAAAAAATTTCTAGTACTACTGATCTATACATTTTCTTAATATTTTTACCGTCGCTTTTCTAGCAAATTTCTACATTAAAAGCTTGCAGTTTTTATGCAGCTCTAATACTACCGAGCAGTAGTTAGCACAGCAGATTCATATTTTATCAACTGCGACTGGCAAACACATTACTTTCAATATCCTTCATATTCTTTGGCCTTTCAACAATAACTGTCTGTTACTCAACGTTCTATTTTTAGCGGCCAAAACCCGGTAGTATGCTAGAAACAATCATGTAAACAGGAGATCAAAATTGATATCTTCTATGCCTTATACACTTGTAATCAATAACTCAATCAATATCCAAAATGTTTATATTTCTGTAATCTGTAGCGATCTGAGTATTAAACATGTTGCATGGTGTGATCTGTTTTTAGAAATTAAAGCGTGGATGAAGGGAGAGAAATTTAGCAAAGCGCTGCGTATTGACTGCTGTATCAGAATTATAACCTAATAAATCTCAATACCTCTTATTACTCTGAAAATATTCGTCCCAGAAAACAGTTAATAGCCTTCTCTGAAGGTTATAACCACTGGACGTTACTCGCATTTCGCTAAAAAAACGAAAAGAAATGTGTCAGGCATAAATACCTTAGACACTAAACAATGCCATAATATTCGCATAGAAAATGTGGTATTACAAAGATGGTTGCTGCATCATCACTATCAGAAACTGGACTTAGCACAGTAACTGCACGGTAGGGAATCCCCTCGTTCAGAGCATGACGTAGAAAAAGATAATCATAGACTATATTAGCCATATCTGACTAGGCATTCTAAGATGTTGTATTACTGTAATTTCTTATAAAATCATAAATGAGGCACAACTATTATCGAAGGTATAAAAACGTTGAAGATGACGGTTCGCAAAAAAAATGAAAAAATCTGGAATTCGTTGTCTTGATGAAAGTATTTCTGTATATAGATACATATAAACGTATTTTATGTGGCGGACAAGCTATTTTTAGCAACGCGTAGTTTAATAACTAGGCAATAGAATTATTATTAAAAAGAATGCACAAAATAAAAAACAAAGGTTATTAAGCTAAAACCTAGATTAATATCTCTAAAATTAGAGCATTAGATGAAAGAATGCGCACTCTAAAATAAAACTTTAACTTACAAATAGATCCAGTAAATCAATCCCATTTCCTTTTAGCAATAAAGGATGGCTTTCAATCTTTGATTAAAACGATTCAATTACCTAACCATCAACCTCTTTAGCAAAATTGAAATGATTGTTTTGCAGCTTATATTTTCATGTCCTCATTAAATCGCTTTTCACCATACGATTTATTTAATAATTCCTCAATAAACTAAGGTGACGTTCCATACCAAGATCTTGTACACAAACTGGCGAATTTTTGTTTTTTGGTAACTAAACGTTTTCGTAGACCAAAAGGTGGTTTATAATTTTTTTACCATTGTGTAAGTACATGATGGATAGGCATTAAAGATGGTTGGTTAAGATCACATTAAGGAAGCACTCAGCATCGATTCTTGTAAAGACAAATAAAACTCATTAAATAGCATGATCTATAACATATTAAAAATAACATCATGAAGTTTCCGTTTGATATTTGCAGAAGATATTTCAATCTACGTGAGCTAATCAGTCTCATAGTTTTTAAACACTTTATTGCTTAGGTTTTTAATAATTTCTGTTTTATTGCACACAAATTCCATATTTTCCTTCATAAACAGGGATTTAGGTCAGATTAAGATACAACAGGATTTAGAAATCTGTGTACAACTGTTAGTAAGATCGGCAAAAGAGAAAAACATTTCGTAGAAAAGGATCATAGCTTTTTGAGTGGAAAACAACGTCATCAGCAACCAATGTAGAAATGGGTGTAATTTCAAGATCTTCTTGTTTTTATTATTTAGGAACGGTAAAGTTTAGGTATACTATAATACTTAGCTAAAATAGCTGCAGGTTCTTTACTGATCTGAAGAGCAACACTAATTTAGGTGTGTAGTTGCTTGACTATGGAGCCTCATTATCATAATATTTTACTATTAATTATATTTCTGAATAGTCACATTACAATAATTAGGGGGACACGATTAAGATCTATGTAATGGATTTGGAGAAAACCATAAAGTATAACGCAATAATGGATGCATTAAGACTTTCTTACTCATCTAATGTTATTTCTTATGAAATAACAACATTATCTTATTATTGAAGAACATAATTTTCTATATAAAAGGATATTATTAATCAGGAAAAGTATGGATAAAACAACAAACAGATTTCTATTTATAAGTTGACTTTAATTTTGAAATCAAAGTATTATGAAACAATAAATCTTATGAAGCGATTTTTAAATAAGTTAAAATGACTGTTTTCATATCATGATTGTTTACTACCCCCTTTAATAAACATCTACTATGTAGATGCCTTTTCTGAGTAGCTGATAAAGGATAAAATATAGTCTAATAATGGTGCCATTATTCTTTCAGATAATTTATCTAATAAAGATTTATCTCATGATAAAATCAATAAAAACTAATTCAGTAAACAGAAACTGTTAGTTATAGAATTATTAAAAATTCATGCATTTTATCTTCTTAGAGCATGTTATTCTGTATCTCACTAATAACTATTGCTAATTACTTGATTTTATATGAATTAAATATTCAATACCCTAGAAGGTAACATTATTCTTGCAATGAATATATTAAGGCAAAGATTTACTATTATTGATAAAAATATCTTCATGTTATGAAGAAAAGTTACTCTGAGAAAAAATTTCTGTAATTTACAATAAATTACATACAGGTATTACTGTATTGAGTTTTTTAGTAAAAAAAAGTATTTCAGCAGAAATTTTTATGCAAAACTACTGAATAGACTATTGATGAGTTAAATTATAATTTATTAAGTATTAAACTGAACAATTTTATCTAGCTAAAATTAGCAAATGATTAATAGTTAATTAATCCTATAAAATAGGATCGTTATTATTAATAAACTTTAATAAACTTATAAAGCATGCAAAATAGCTTCTACGTTTATTTTTGCATCACCAAATAGCATTTGGGTATTTTCCTTGAAAAATAACGGATTTTGAATCCCTGCATAGCCAGTGTTCATTGATCGTTTAAATACAATAACATTTTGTGCTTTCCAAACCTCTAGAACTGGCATGCCAGCTATTGGGCTATTAGGTTCATCTTGCGCTGCTGGATTAACAGTATCATTTGCACCAATGACTAATACCGTGTCAGTACTAGCAAAATCATCATTTATTTCATCAAGCTCCAAAACAATGTCATAAGGTACTTTCGCTTCAGCTAATAATACATTCATATGACCAGGCAAACGTCCCGCAACAGGATGAATAGCAAAACGAATATTAATTCCTTTTTCACGTAATTTTATCATAATATCATGAATGAGGTATTGAGCCTGAAAAATCGCCATACCATAACCGGGAGCAATAATCACTGAATTGGAATTTCTTAAAAGTTCAGCAACCTCATCTGCTGTAGTTTCACGATAATTTTCCAAGCTATCTTTATCATTTACTAATATCCCGTTAGTGCTAAATCCACCAGCAATAATACTTATAAATGAGCGATTCATGGCTTTACATATAATATAAGATAAAATCATACCTGAAGAACCCACTAATGCACCCGTAATAATTAACAAGTCATTGCTCAACATAAAGCCAGTAGCAGCAGCAGCCCATCCTGAATAAGAATTCAACATTGATACCACAACTGGCATATCTGCACCGCCAATTGAGGAAACTAAGTGCCAGCTAAATGCTAAAGCAATGATGGTCATCATTAATAAAATAAATACTTGCAATCCAGTAGATGCTGTTTTTACGAAAAAAAATAGTAAAATTAATGAAATTAATAACATCAATAAATTAATTTTATGTCGGTTAGGGAGGACCATTAAAGGTTTAGTAGCAATTTTGCCACATAATTTACCATAAGCAACAATTGAACCAGTAAACGTTACCGCACCAATAAAAATACCCATAAAAATTTCTATCAGATGAATATTCTCCATTCTTCTATTTAAGAATACATCATGGGAAATAAAACTATTAAAACCAACTAAAATAGCAGACAAACCAATAAAACTATGAAAAATAGCAACCAATTCTGGAATCTCAGTCATAGCTACTTTATTTGCTAAACGCACGCCAATAAGTCCACCAATAATTGTTGCAATAATCACCCAGCTAATATTATGCGAATCTAGACCTAAAATTGTTGCAATTAAAGCGATTACCATTCCAATAATACCTAATATATTACCGCGCTTAGAACTTTCGTGACGAGATAAACCAGCCAGGCTAAAAATAAATAAGATAGCCACCATGATATATACCGCTGTTACCATTTCACTCGATATCATTTAAACTCCTTATCCTTTACGAAACATTTTCAGCATACGTTGTGTGACTGTAAATCCACCAAAAATATTGATGTTAGCTATAAGTACTGCAATAAATGAGAAGAAAGTGACCCAACCGCCACTGTCAATTTGTAATAATGCGCCTACTACAATAATACCAGAAATCGCATTGCTTACTGACATAAGCGGTGTATACAGTGAATGGCTGACGTTCCATACTACGTAGTAACCAACAATGCACGCCAATACAAATACAGTAAAATGAGAAAGAAATTCTTTAGGTGCTATATGTGCAAAACTACTAAAAAGTATAATTGTCAACAACAGAGAGATATATTTTAACCAAAAAGAAATTTTTTTTTCTGCCAGATTTTCTTTATATTTTATCAGTTGATTTTTTATTTGCGGTTGTTGAGATAGTGGGATAGGAGGAGATGGCCAGGTAATTTCCCCTTCTTTAATAACAGTGACAGCGCGTATAATAATATCATTGAAATCAATGATTAGTTTACCATTACTTTCTTTACAAAGTAGCTTAATTAAATTAACGATATTAGTCGCATAAAATTGCGAGGATTGGGTTGGTAAACGACTTGGTAAATCGGTATAGCCAATAATTTTAACTTCATGATCAGTAACTATTAATTTATCTGCCTTTGTTAATTCACAATTACCACCAGACTTTGCTGCTAAATCAACGATTACACTACCAGACTTCATCGAATTAACCATCTCTTTAGTAATTAATATTGGCGCAGGTTTTCCTGGTATCAATGCGGTAGTAATAATAATATCTACCTCTTTTACTTGCTTAGCAAGTAAAAACATTTCCGCTTGAATAAAAGCCTCAGATATCTCTTTAGGATAAACATCATTACGTGCCAGATATTCCTGTTTAAGGTCCAATTCAAGATACTTAGCTCCCATACTTTGTACTTGCTCTCTTACTTCTAATCTGGTATCAAATGCAAACACAATAGCTCCTAACCTACCTGCTGCAGCTATTGCTGCTAAACCGGCAACTCCTGCACCAATAACCATCACTTTAGCTGGCGGTACTTTTCCAGCTGCAGTAATTTGACCAGTAAAAAAACGTCCAAATTGATAAGCTGCTTCTACTACTGACCGATAACCTGCAACATTTGCCATAGAACTTATCGCATCAAGTGACTGTGCCCTGGAAATACGTGGCACTGCATCCATTGCTAGTACGGTAATTTTGCGGGATGCTAATTTTTGCATTAAATCTGGTTGTTGTGCTGGCCAAATGAAGCAAATCAATATTGATCCTTCTTTAAGAAGTACAATTTCAGCCTCTAGAGGGGCATTAACTTTAAAAATAATATCTACATTCCATGCAGATTGTTGCTCAACAATTTTAGCACCAGCTTGCTCATAAGCAGCATCCTCGAAATTAGCAAGGTAACCAGCTTCTCGTTCAAGGAGAACAGAAAAACCTAATTTTATTAACTGTTTTACTGTTAATGGCGTTACTGCAATGCGCGCTTCATTAGTAATTCTTTCTTTTGGTACACCAATATGCATATTGATCCCTTCTAGTTTTAAGTAAAATTACTTGATGTTTCTTCCCTGAAAACATAACTAATTAATATATATCTGTCATATTAAGTGAAAAACATTATTGAAACATACTAAAATAGTAATCATGAGCTATAATCTATCAGATTTCCACAAAAAAAATTAATTTTTATTAAAAAATTATATTAGTCAAATATCTTATAAGATTTGATATTAATTTATAAAATAATTAGCAAAAATAGCCAGCATTCAACTAAATTAGTGTTTTTATAAGAAAACATTAGGACAGTTATTATTAATAACTCTAATAATTAGAGTATCTTAGAAAGATTATTGCTTTTTTCATATAAAAATTGCAATCATATCTGGATTTCAATTGTTATTATTTAAACAATCTTCTCCAAATAAATAATTCATCAGTAAACAAAATGATCCTAGATAATGGAATCTATTTAGCTATCCTTTTAATTGACTGAATAAATTTTAAATTTAGATTTTTTATTAAAAACTTTATGATTACTTAATCTTATTATATGATGATGACTAATTTGATTCTCACTAAAAAAGATTTTATAACCTTTTCCTTTATCTGAGAAAAGGGTAAACTTTTTATCGATGTGATTAGCTTAAAAAAACGGCTAATACACTTTGAATTAAACTCTTCAAGAATATTATCGCTACATGACCTTCTTAATCTCAGGCGATTAGACCGAAATTTGTTCTTTCATTTTATTTCTACTCTCCCGTGTTTTCTATTTTTCTTATTTTAGAATATAATAGTTCCCTTTAAAGAATTTATAGGAAATGTTTCGTTAATTTTAAAATAAAACTTAATACATTTATGTTGACTGTCCTATGCTAAAGTAAGAAAGCAGTAACCCACTTAAACGCTGTTTTCAATTTAATGCATATATACTTTATGACTCTTATAAAGTAGAGCTATTCAAGATATATTGCAGATAACTAAACTATTTATTCTTTTTATATAGTTTCGTAAGAGGACTTCTTAGTAAGATTGTTAAATATTTTTCTTGCAATCAGAAATTTTGCAATGATATTGTTGTAATCCTAATAAATCTTTACTCAGAGAATAACATATTCACTATGATAATATTTTGGCAAGATTAAAGTGAATAAATTGATTCAATGCATTAATCGAGATTATCCGATAGATTATCCCCGAACTAACTAATGAGATGCAGCTTTATGTTAACAGGGACTGAAGAAAGAAAATTTTAATCTATACTTTAATCTATAACTGTTTTCTTTTTTATCACAACCTCTGTAGCAAAAACCCTTCATGTAATATAAGAGATTTCTACCGAAAATATTTTCCAACATAACTAATCGTCAATATCATCTTATTTTTTCTTTAGCAATAGTAATTTTAATATACTTATAACACTTAGCTAAAGTAGCTAGAAGTTTTTGGCTTGAAAAGCAACATATAATTTTATGTATTGCAATTGCTTCACGATAGAAGCTAACCATTAGGATATCTTCCATCAACTATATCCATGAATAGCCAGAGTTAATGAATAGGAGTGCGCGATAAATATCTATCTAATGATCTAAAAATAAAAATCTAATTAAAAATCTAAGAAAAAGTGCTGTTTATTTTATGGAGTTATACTTAATTCTAGTATATGAATTTCAGAGATGATGACGTATCTCTGTCTGATTAATTTTTTGGATGATCTCAACAACAGAGAGATATGTATCATAAAATCTACCCTTATAAATATCCGTAAAACCAGATATTATTCTAATCCATTCCATAAACACATTCATGAATGGTGTCAGGTAGTTATAATAGACGTCGCTGTTGAGGTTGAGATCGAAGACGTTATGCTGCGATAACATGTTAAACTCCGCCGCCTTATCCACATGAGTAAAATGGCGTTCTCCGTAACGATTATGTGCTACAACGAACTCTACTATACAGAATAATATTAACATATTGAGATTAAATTGCCTAAAGTTAGAGAATTGTAGCGATAACAGAATATACTTTAACAGCTTCTTGTTTTCTTATCTAAAGCGTGCAAAATGGCGAAGAGTTCCTTACTATGTCTGACCATCTATAAGGCATCTACATCGCTAATTTTTATTAAGTTCTGTAGCAGTTCTCGATAAAAAGCACATGGTCTCTCTGCAAAAAATCTCCATCAGTAGACTGAAACGTCGATGTCTTAAAGAGCATTGGTAATAGTAGCTACATAATTTAAATGATACACGCTACATTTATTTCTTGGCTGAAGGCATATATATCATTTAATTAGGCAGCTGATCGTTTTTGCCTGCTAGTTATATTGGCGGCACTGAGGATGGATGTAAAAAACTTGTTGCGATTAATGATGGTTATTGAAAATTAAAAGGGGGGAATTGGGTTAACTTCTAGATGACCGTACGAGCAGTGTGCCTTAACCATATTATTTCCTGACTTGCTACGGGAGATGGGAAAATTAGTTTTTGAGTGCAATGTAATGGCAAAGATATTTCCAGGCATCCAGCACCAATGTTATTGGTAGATAAAAGATGATATACAGGCTTCATGCTTAAAGGCATACAATCGAAAGTTAAGGGTGACCTGCCAGAGTTCTGGCTATCAGAGAGCTGTGATACCAATAATAAAGCTCTTGATATTTTGTTAGCAAGAATTTCTCTGATATCATTAAGCGCGAGAAAGATAGAGAAAGATGGAGAAGAACGCCTGGAATTTTATACCTTCCCTTATTCCAGCGATATGAAATAAGAAAGATGAATTCGGATTAAATTAACTTTTGCAACAGTGAAGCTACAAAACTGATGAACGAAGTATTTTCTTCAAAAAATAACCATTTTAATGGTATTTAAGCTGATCTCCCTCATCTTCTTAGAAAAGTTAGAACCGGATAAAAGGATTTGATTTTCTAACTCTCTTAGTGGTAATAACGTCCAATTTAAGGATGGAGAAGAGATTTATGAAGGATAATCGTAAAACTTAGTCTAACTGTCATAAATTAAATTTACTAATATAACTTATGTAAACATCAAGATAATGACAGTAGCGTTATAATTAGTATTAATTTCTAATTAATAATAAAATTACAATAATATATTATGCTTAAATAACTAAAAATTTTAATGGACTAAATTATCCGTTTTTTGAATTTTAGATAAAGTCTATAAATAATTTTTATAAAAACAAATATTTTTCTTTTAATGCATATCTAACAATTGCATATCATATTTCATAACCGTAAAATTTTACTAAATTTTTTCTTTCTATTTAATTTTATCAATTTGGTTTTATAAATAAAAAGTTATTTTTAGTGAAATAAACTAAATTATGACAAATATATTTTAGGATATTTTTTTGAAT
Organism: Arsenophonus sp. NC-WZS1-MAG3; assembly: GCA_052174535.1. Lineage (GTDB taxonomy): Bacteria > Pseudomonadota > Gammaproteobacteria > Enterobacterales > Enterobacteriaceae > Arsenophonus. The sequence goes on from JBQMRQ010000068.1 coordinate 166,300, forward strand.
AATAAAAAATTAAATTTGAGTACTTTAACCGCGTTAGTATTAAGCTCAATGGTTGGGGCGGGTGTTTTTAGTTTGCCGAAAAATATGGCTGAAATTGCTAGCCCCTTAGCACTTATTATAGGTTGGAGTATTACAGGTATCGGTATTTTATTTTTTGCCATATCTTTAGTATTGCTTTCACGTATTAGACCTGATTTAGATGGAGGAATTTATTCTTATGCTAAAGAAGGCTTTGGCGAACTAGTTGGTTTTTGTTCATCCTGGGGATACTGGTTATGTGCTATTATCGCTAATGGTTCTTATTTAGTTATCGTCTTTACAACTCTGAGTTCTTTTACTGATCACTCAGATAATATCATTTTTGGTGATGGTAATACCTGGCAATCTTTGATCGGGGAATCTATCTTCCTATGGATAATTCATTGGTTAGTATTAAAAGGTACACAAACTGCTGCCGAGATCAACAAATTAGTAACTTTAGCTAAATTAATTACTCTTAGCCTGTTTATCATTTTAGCTATTTTGGCGTTTAAGATAGATATCTTTAAATTTGATTTTACCGGTATTGAAATGGGTATATCAATTTGGCAACAAGTTAAAAATACTATGCTAATTACACTATGGGTATTTATTGGTATCGAAGGAGCAGTGGTTGTTTCAGCGCGTGCTCAAAGACGTAAAGATATCGGTTTAGCAACGTTACTTGCCGTAATTTCAGCCCTTACTATTTATATAGTAATTACTTTACTTTCCTTAGGCATCGTTCCAAGATCAGAATTCTCTGAAATGAAAGATCCTTCTATGGCATCACTTATGATCAATATGATGGGAAATTATGGAGAGGTTATCATTGCAGCAGGTTTGATTATTTCTGTTTGCGGTACTTATTTAAGCTGGACAATAATGGCAACAGAAATTCCTTATATCTCCTCGCTCAATGGAGCATTTCCTAAAATATTTAAATATCAAAATAAAAATAACACCCCATCCTCATCTCTTTGGTTTACAAACGGCACCGTACAATTAGTATTAATATTAATTTACTTGAGTGGTAGCAACTACAATATTTTATTAAAACTAGCTTCAGAAATGATTTTACTTCCTTATTTTTTAGTGGGTGCTTTTCTAATCAAAATTTCTTTTAAACATGCTAATAAAAAATTACTTATTATTGGTGCAGTAACCAATTTATATGGTTTATGGTTACTTTATGCTTCAGGAACAATTAATCTACTTTTATCTGTTGTTCTTTATATTCCTGGCTTATTTATCTTTCTGTATGCTCAAAATCAAAATAATAATAAACCACTTAGTCTATTAGAAATAAGCTCTATAACAATGATTGTTTTCTCTTCTATACCAGCAGTTTGGTATTTACTTCATATTTAATTAAAGAAATTTTTCAAAAAAATATAGTTGTTAATAGGTAATTATGTTAGTTATTTCTATTTATAGAATAAGTTGTTAACTTAAGAAGTTATCTTGCTGATCAAAACTTCATTAGTTATTTAACTATAAAGTATCTTTTACTAAATTTATATTAAATCATGGTTTTATGTGTCTGATATTAGAAGATAATAAAATTAAAATTGATTAATCACTATCTTTTATAGATTATATTTAACTAATAGTTAATAACTATATAAAATTATTTTATGATTAAAAAATTAGTTTTTTATTTTAATGAGTTTAATATTATTAAATCTTATATTTCCTTATTTAATTTTTATTTTAAAAATCTCTTATTTAAAATAAAAATAACAATATTTTTAAAATTTGAAACAGTGCTTTTATTTATTATTCAAGAAATAAAAGGTTAAACCTATAACTAATTTATTAGTGACTAGTTTATTATTAATATTTTATTTATTTCAATTCACTGCTCATCTATCAAATAGATATATAAAATTTTTCTAGAAATAATTTAATAGTTTTGTACGTTTAAAATACTTACTAAAGATCAAACAATTCCTTAAGAATTGTAGCAAAAAATAGATTTTAAAAAGCACACGACACACCATCTCCTCACTAACTATTTTTAATATTAAAATCAATAATTATCTAAGTTATTTGGTCAAGAACTATCATATGGAGTTTCCTCCATGGCACAGCCATATTCATTGATAAATATAACTACTAAGCTGATATAAGTTGAAGAAAATATTATGATGATAAATCTCCGTCGTCAGGCAACTATAACACCTAAAATCAGAGCTTCCCTTCAGGCAAGGGAAGAACCTGTGTCTACTTTACTTAAGCGTTATGAGATATTCAAACTTACCGTTACTAAAGGGGAAACAAGATGATGTTGATCATCGACTATGTTAGCAAAGGTTATTGGTAAAAATCCCTTATACTATATGAAGAATTTTCGCTGCAGCGCAGAGATTACAATGAAAACACAAACAGTCATTCAGATCAAAGAGATTTTTCCCTCATTCCATTCCAACATAAAGCTGAGCTAATTAATTAGCTCAGCGACAATATATTGGATAATATTGATTTATACATTGAAGCAATTTATTTTATCATGCTCGGCACTCCCACGGTAAAAACATATTATCCACTGTGAACATTCATTATGAATAGAGCTATATTTTGTTATAAAATCTTTTATTACAGAAAATATTTAAGAATCTCACTGCAGAAGCTCTCTGATAAAACTACATTACAAAGATAAATGATTTAGTTATCTGCGGTGCATGTTAAATAATTTGATTTTACGGGATTTAGCGAAATAAACAAGTATTGATTTAAAACAGCGCGCTTAAGTGGGGTGTTACTATTTTTTTGATTCAGGGGTGACCAGGCCAACATAAATGTATTAAATAGTATTGCTTAAAGTCGACGAAACATTTTTACTTGATCTTTTAAAGGGGGAAGCATTGTTTTCTACATAGAAAAGGTGGAAATGCAGGAGGGAAGGAGATAAAAAAAATGAATTCCAAACTTAATCGCCGAAGATCTAGAGAAGTTATATGAGCGATGAGATTCTTAAAAAGTTTAATGCAGAGTGTGTTAGCCGTTTACTTTAGCTTATCAAAAGAGTCCATTATTTGCTTAAACTTGAGCTAAATAATAAGAAATCTCTTTGCTAACGACCATAAAATTTGCAATAATAATAGCCTAATAATATTAGGTAAGCAGAGATTTATTGGTAAAATAAATTCTACATTCAAATATAACCAGTTATTTTAGCCGATTAAAAGATGTCTGAATAGACTTCCCATAGTATGGAATCGTTTTATTTACCGAATTGTATAATCTTTAAAAGATTATTTGAAATCATAATAATTGAATGTAGAGGTTGCTACAAATTGCTCTGCGAGCAAAGTAATAATCTTTACTAATTAGTCTGATAATCGCAGCCATATTCTTCATCGTTTACTAACGATACTATTGCCCGCTTAGGAAATTGTAGGCATTTTCCTGCGAAAAGTATTTTCTCTCTCTTAACCATCTCTTAGTAGTCATGCAAATTTCTAAATCTGTTATATCTTGATCTGACTGAATTGCTGTTTATGCAGTTATGAAGTGCAAATTTGTGTAAAATGAGTAAGGGAAAATTACGAAGCCGAACATAAAACGTTTAAAGATGCTAGCTGCTTATTTGGCGTAGATGTGAATATCCTTCCATAAATATAAATAAAACTTTACGACCTTATCTTTCTATAGGCATAGATGATGTCACTGAATGGGTTTCATTCATCTTTACAATACCAAGACCGTGATTAATATTTGATGCTTCTTATGTGATTTTATCAAACATGTCCAATAATTATCTATTGGATACTTACAGATAATAGAAAAGAATTTACAAATTATTTTTTGGTCTGCAAAAATATTCAGTCACTGGAAAATAGAAATTAGAGTGTTTATGTACAGAACTTGGTATAGAATACTGACTTAGCCCGTCTTTTCATCATCTCATCATCAGATGAAAACGTATACTTCAACAATCTATATAGGTGCATAAAAGATAGTCTACAAAACTATTATTAATTATTAATAGTTAGGAGCTTGAAATTAGTCAACATTGATATGTTTGGTTATATAACCAAAAATTACTCAAATTAAATATTAGAAAATAAACTCCTCATTGCAATCATATAAAAGATTAGTTTAAAGTTAAACTTGAATTATAAAAATTATACTATCTTCCAAGAATTGATAATTAAGAATTATCCGATTATAAAAAAATTTTTATAAATTAGTACATAAAATAAAAAAGGAAAATCAATAGATAACAAGAGAGATTACTAGCTTGCTTTAAAATCTCTAATTATAAGCACAATTTTTTGCTAGTAATAAGTTTTAAGGAAGTGTGGTTTTACTAATGCGGATTTTTCTGATATATCATCGTGAACCATTAGAATTAAGCACAATAATACAATAAGCGATAAAGCACTAACTAAGTCATACAAGTTCTACGTATGAGTTTATGACAAAATATTAAGTTAATTGATAGTACTAATTCTATTTTATTAGACAAATACTTGAAGCTAATAAAAAGTCAGTTGAAATTCAGGATCTGGCAGGCACAATCTTAAACAGGGAATTCTTATTAGATCTGAATCATGGATAAATGATTTCTCGGAAGGAAATAGAATTCACTATTCTAAAATCAGTAGAACTCAGCATCAATATCATTTTTCACTTCTTTCAGAACGCTATAATCAGAACGCTATAATATTAAATTAAACCTGAACAAATCAGTAAAAACAATAATGGAAAATTATGCTTATTTTTAGTTATAAATAATATAAACTTATAAAATCCATTAATTCGCCAGTTAATATTTCTTGAAGCTTGATGAGTAGAAAATATAATATATTAAAATTAATCTCCACCTTAAAGTCCAATCAAGAGTATTAATATTCTTTCAAAACCAGTAAATAAAATTCCTTTTTCATTAGCTAAGAAGAGGGAACGTTCGCCAAATGAAATGATAATAACAACTGATTAGCAATTTACTAATATTCTATTTTTTAGCCTCGGATATTAAGAACAGAAACCACTACGTCAATTGTAAATAATAAAATTGCAAGTTTATTTCGGTGATCTTGGTTAAGGAGACAAAATGATCAAATTAGGTATTGTGATGGATCCCATCTCAACCATAAAAATTAAAAAAGATAGTAGTTTTGCTATGCTATTAGAAGCGCAACGCCGTGGATATGAAATTCACTATATACAAATGGAGGATCTCTATTTATCACAAGGTGAAGCATACGGGCATACCAAACAATTAGTTAACATTAAAGATAATACTAAACAATGGTATGAATTTAGTGTTGAACAAGACATTGCTCTGAAGAATCTTGATGTTATTTTAATGCGTAAAGATCCCCCCTTTGATATTGAGTATATTTATTCTACATATATCCTTGAAAGAGCAGAACAAGCAGGTAGTTTAATTGTCAATAAACCTCAAAGCCTACGGGATTGTAATGAGAAACTATTTATTGCTTGGTTTTCTAAGTTAACACCTGAAACGCTAGTAACTCGAAATAACAAAAAACTGCGTGAATTCCATCAAAAATATGGTGATGTCATATTTAAACCTCTCGATGGAATGGGTGGCGCGTCTATCTTTCGTCTAATGAAAGATGATCCTAATGTTAGTGTCATTATTGAAACATTAACCCAACATGAGCAGCGTTTCTGTATGGCTCAGAATTATTTACCTGCTATTAAGCAAGGAGATAAACGGGTATTGGTTATCGATGGTGAACCAGTTCCTTATTGCTTAGCTCGTATTCCGGCTCAAGGTGAAACGCGAGGAAACTTAGCTGCCGGAGGGTATCCTGAAGCAAGACCATTGACCGAAAGTGATTGGAAAATTGCTAGAACGGTTGCACCTTTTTTAAAAAAAAAAGATTAATTTTTGTTGGATTAGATATTATTGGTGATCGCTTAACCGAAATTAATGTCACTAGTCCTACCTGTATACGTGAAATTGAAGCAGTATTTTCAGATATATCAATCACAGGTATGTTATTTAATGCAATTGAAAAACGACTGACTGTAAAATAGTAAGTTAACTACAGTTAACTGAATAGTAAAATAGGGATGATCATAAATGGTTTCTATTGTTAGAAACCATTAAATAACGTACAGTTAGTCTAAGTTAAAAGTTAAATAATTACAAATCTATTTTATTAATTATTTTAAATCTTAATTTAACTATATTTTTGATAATTAAAGAAAATAAATATTAATTTATAAAACTACTTTCTCATTGCTATACTGAAGTTAGTAGATCCGTATTTTAAAATTAGTAGTTTATATCTGTAAACATAATAAAAAGATACTATCGGTCTTGTTATCAACAGCCCTTTTAATAAATTTTAAATAATAATCATTTAAAATTAAAATATAAAAAGAATAAAATACGATCAATATAACTGAATTAAGGCAACTGGTTTTTCTGTGATATCCACCTGATCAATTGTAGAATCTCGTTATTTTATTCTGCATTCAGCAAAAATAATTGTAATTATCCTTAAAACTTTACAATGAGAGCATGATTACTATCACATCTCCGAAAGATAGTATGGTTTTTAAATAATTCAGCTTTAATTTTGAACCAATCTTTCATAGACTGCAATGAAGTTTTACTACCTAATACTGATTGAGATATTCCTAATTGTACAATCAAGCATATCAATATTGAGTGATTTCAAACTCTTTATAAAAATTGAATAATAGATTTATAGTACATCTTCCCATCTGTAGATTAAATCGCTAGACCGTATCATTTATTTGAGAGGGATGCATCCTTGGGAGATAAGTTAGTGTTCTATATGAAATTCTGTAGAAGAAATGGGCGAATTTCTGTTTTCCGGTGGCTAAACCTTTTTTTGTAGCAAAAATCAATCTATAAATTTTTTGCTATTCTGTAAGTACTCGATAGATAGCTATGTCATCCTTGATTAAGATCACGTAAAATCGTCGATTATTTAGTGCAGTCTTAGCCTTCTAAAGATAAATAAAAATCTATCTAGTGGCGCAATCTATATACTTATGAAAAATAAGATCGTAAAATTTTCTTTAGTATTTGTAAAAGATATTTCAATATAGACATGTAGAGATAACCAAGCTCGTAACTTTTAAATACTTTATATCTCAGTTCAGTGCTTCTTTCCTCATTTTACGCAAAATCCCCTCCCCTATTCCTGCATAAATAGCGATGCAGTTCTCGCATGACTGACAAAAAATCTTGTTAAGAAAAATATTTTTCGCAAGAAAACGACTACGCTTTCTGAGTGGGTAAAAGCCTCATTCGAAAAACAAATAGGAAGAATTATAGCTGTGATGATCAATATGATCTCATTTTACCCTTTATTAAAAGTAAATTTTGATATGCTATAAACACTTAGCCAAAGGAGACACAGCCTTTTTGCTGATCTGAATAGCAGCGTTGATTTTAGGTATTTGTAGTTGCCTACGATGCAGCTTAATTATCATAATATTTTGATATCAACTACATCAATCAACAGCCATCTTCTTATGAATATGAGTACGCGATAAGGGTTATAATGATTTTAGACTAAACAGTGAATTATGGTCATTTTGGTGTATAGAGTTTCGGAAATGGTGACGTATATTCTAGTTGATTGATTTCGTAAATGATGTCAACAACAGAGAAATATATACCATGAAACTTAGTCCTATAGATATCTGTGAAACTAGATATTACTGTGAATCCTTTCTGAACTCATCTATAATTGATGTGCCAGGCTAACTGATAGGCATCGATGTTGAGGCGGGGCTCAAAACTATATTGAGATAACATACTTAACACCACCTTGTCGACAGACGTCATCCATTAACCATAACGATTATCTGTCACAGTGAATCATGTAGATTGATATTAATAATCTTGAGATTAAAGTGCCCAAGATTAGGGAATTGCAGCGGCAACGTAATATACTTCAACAGCTTCCTTCTATTTCATTATCTAAAACATGAAAAGTAGCGAAATGTTGCTAACATTAGGTATCTGCCGAAGAATATTCACCGATGATTTTCACTAAGGTCTGTGCAGTTTTTGGTAAAAATCATAGATCTCTACTGAAGTATCATCATCAAATTAAAACAACAATTCCTTGAAGAGCATTAGCCAAGGCTAGCTGCATGATTTAAATGATATGCCTACATTTATTTCTTGGCTGAAGGCCATAATACTGTTCTATCAGATAAACTGATTACCTTTTTCTATTGTTCATTATTGGCGTTACTAAAAATAAGTTTAAAAAATTCTAATCGAAAATGCTTATTAAGAATCAAAAGAAAACTTTCCTGAACTTTTCAATCTCCTATTAAAGGATGACTTAACTATATCTCTCAGCCCCTTAAATACAGGAGAACGGTTTTCTTGGTTTCTTGGAATGCAATAATAAAGATGTTCCCAAACATGCAGCAGAAATGCTGTTGGGTACACAAAATAGCTAATGTACTACCTTTAATCTACAAAAGCATGCAACACCGAAAGTTAAGGTGAGCTACGTGAGGTCTTAACTAACAGAAAGCTGCGATGCTAAAAATAAAGCTCTTAATGTTTTGTTAGGAAGATTTAAAGAAGTATTCTGTAGCGATAAAAAACTACAGAAAAATTGAAAATAGCTGCTGGAATTCTATGCTTTCCCTTTAGTGCATTGGTATGAATAAGAACGATAAATTCGAATTAAAACAACTTTTACGATAATAAAGCTATAAAGTTAGCGCGCGAAGAAGTGTTATTCAAGAAAAACAACTATTTCAATGCTATTTGAGTTCCCTACAGTTTACTTAAAAAAACTGCAACTGGCTAATAGGATTAATCTTATTTAATCCTACAAATAACATTCAACTAAGGATAGATAGCAGATTAACAAAGCATCAGAGTAGAGCATAATCCGACTGTGTCATATACCAAATTTACTAATAATTCTAAAATAAATACTTAGAAGATAATTTATAAAAACCGTATACCCAGATAACTAAACTGCTTGTCATCATTGATGACAACTCAATAATTTTCTTAAAACACGGTAAAAGTGTTAGTTTAATAACACATTTATTTGTAGAGCAAATCTTTTCCTGCATCATTTATGTCATCCTGGTGTCCGAAGAACTACTGCTGTAATTCTCCTGTATTTTCTACACAGTCACTTTTCTGCTAAAGTTGTAAATTAAAAGTCTCAGTTTATTCGGTTTTAAAGCTACCGAGCAGTGGTTAGCCATAGCATTTTCATATTTTGCTCAATTGTAACTTGAAACATATTACTTTCACTCACTATCCCAGCATCTTCTTTATCCTTTTAAACAATAATTAACTTTTGCGACTTAACGATCTTTTTAGGGTGCCATTCTCACTTATGCCACAGTAAATACGTAACCAGAGTATCGAAATTTGTATCTTCTCTATGCCTTACACACTTGTCTTAATAACACAATCAATATTCGCATACTCATTACCTGCATTACTATGTGAAAGTTTAAATATTAAGCATGCTGCTGTATGGCTGTAAGTTGCTTTTCAGAAAAACGGTCTAAAAATCTATCAAAGCGTTATTATTCGACTGCTATCTCATTTACAACTATAATCTAATATAAATTCCAGTAGTTTCCTGATCTTGAGTAAATTCGCGCCAAAAAAGCAATGTTAGCTTTCCCTGAAAGCACAATGCAGATTATTGGAAAACATATACTTCGCTAAAATATAAAAGAGGTATAGCATAACGTGAAATACCTCTGGTGCTATATTTTTCATCTTCTAGATAGGCATTATAATTATGGTGTGTTATTATGGTTTATTATCTAATCATAAACGAAGCACACTCTTACCAAACGTATAAGTAAGGCACTGAAGATAATAGCTTTTAAAAATTGAAATTTAACCTTTCTAATAAAAGAATTATTCCTATGCATAGATCTGTACAAATGCATTCTATGTGCCGATAGAATATTTTTACTGATGTTTACCTTGCTAAACAGGCAACGGAATTATTGTTAGAAACAATGCATAAAATAGAAAACAATAATTATTAAATCAAATCTAGTATTAATATCTATAAAATTAGTTCATTAGATGAATTAATACTTATTTCAATAAAATTTGAATTTACAATAGACCCAAGTAAACTGATCCTTTTGCTTTTAGAAAAAACATTTTTTCTCTCTCTTCTTAAAAAGAAGATTCAATTTCCTAACCATTAAATTAAAATTCTTTCTCTTTTAAAAACACCTTTAATATTATCAGAAGTTAAGCCTTTTAAATCATTAAGTACTGGTTAGCTCAACATATCGCTACGTTTATGTGCTAGCATATTTACGTCTTTATCTTGAATATCAGTTGAATATTTCTATTAAAAATCCTTATTTTAAAACAAGTTCTCTGCTTAAATTAGATGCTTTCAGTTGTTATCTCTTTCGTACTTAGTCTACTAAACAATGTCATTGGCATAACAACCTGTAATACCAGTATCGCGTCTACTTCGGTCCTCTCGGTACTAAGAGTAGCCACTCAATCTATTCTTCTCTCACGACAGATAGTAACCTGAACTGTTTCATGACGCTCTAAATGCTACTTGCGTAGCACTTTAAATGGCAATAACCCATGCATATCCTTGGGACCTACATCAGCACTAGAATGTGATGAGCTGACATTCGAGGCCACAAACAGCACTGTCGATATAATTCTTTTGCGGTATCAGTCTATTATCAAGAGAGTACATTTTATCCGTTGAACGATAACCATTCCATTTAAAACTACCGGATCACTATTACCTACTTTCGTATCTACTCATGCTGTCACACTTTCATAGTCAAGCTAGCTTATGCCTTTACACTAACATCACAATGTCCGACCGTGATTAGCAACTTTCGTGCTCCTCCATTACTCTCTAGGAGGAAACTGTCAGTCAAACTATGCACGAGATATTGTCCTCAACCAGAATTACTGGTTTAAGTTAAACCATTAAACATTAAATAATGGTATTTCAACGTTAACTTCATATAGACTAGCATCTACACTTCAAACCCTCTCACCTATCTTACATATCAAGTCTCAATATCAGTCTGAAGCTATAGTAAAGATTTAGAAAATATTTCCATCTTATCGTAGATACACTAAATTTCATAGTGAGTTCAATTTCACTAAGTCTTAAGTGGAGACAGTGTCTGACCATCATTACGCCATTCGTGCAGGTCAGAACTTACCCGACAAGAAATTTCACTATCTTTTAAGACCGTTACAATTACGGCCGTCGTTTTTTGAGGCTTCGATCAAGAGATTTGCCTTATCCCTTAACCTCATCAATTAACCTTCCAGCAGCGGTTAGGGCGTCAGAGCGTATGCGTCCACTTTCATGTTTGCATAGTGTTGTGTTTTTAATAAACAGCTGCAGTCAGTTGGTATATCTGCGACCGATATCAGCTGTAGATGTAATACCCTTTATCTAATACCAACATCTCTCATCCTGAAGTTATAGCACCCTTTTACCTAGTTCCTTCACCCGAGTTCTCTCAAACGCCTAAGCATTCTCTACCTAATCACCTGTGTCAAGTTTGTAGTACAATTAATAATTACCTATCATCGCTTAGAGGCTTTTCCTGGAAGCTGGCATCAACTACTTCATAACCTTAGTGGCTCGTCATCATGCCTCAATGTTTAGTAGTGTGGATTTGCTTCCACTACCCGTCTATCTTCTTAAATCGAGACAACCGTTGCCCGGATAGCTTAGCCTTCTCCGTTCCCCCTTTATAGTAACCATTAGTACGGAAATATTAATCCGTTTCCCATCAACTACACTTTTTAGCCTCAACTTAGCGGTCGACTTATCCTGCCCCGATTAACGTTGGACAGTAATCCTCGGTCTTTCAGCGGGCGAGTTTTTACTCGCTTTATCGTTACTTATGTCAGCAATCTCACTTCTAATACCTCCATGAGATCTCTCAATACACATTCTATAGCTTATAAAACGCACCCTTACTCAGCAATACTAAGTGTTGATGTCGTAAACTTCAGTATATGGTTTACTATCCCCCCGTTACATCTTCCGCTCAGCCTCACCCGATCAGTGAACTATTACGCTTTCTTTAAAGGATGTCTGCTTCTAAATCAATACCCTGGATCCCTAAGCCTTCTCAGTTCATTTTCCACTTAATCATGATTTCTAGATATTAGCTTGTGGCGGTATGGGTTATTTCCTTTTTCACAACGGACGTTAGCACCCGACGTGTTATCTCGTGATAACATTCTTCGGTATTCGTATCTTGCATCGAATTATTAAGTCAGAATAACCTCCTAGTAAAAGAATTCTCTATCCCAAAGAATGAATTTACGAAGCGCTATCTAAATATCTTTTAGATAGAACCAGATAACTTACAGTTTGATTAGCCTTTCACCACAATTAAAAGTCATCCGCTAATTTTTAATATTAGTCGATTCGATCCTTCCGTTAGTGTTACTAAACCTTCAACCTCTACTCATGACTAGATTACCGGGTTTCGGGTCTTATACCCCTGCAACTTAACGCAAATTTAAGACTCGATTTCTCTACGGCTCTCTTATGTGATTAACTTTTCTAAAAATATAAGTCGCTGATACTTTATATAAAAAGCTACGCAATAATCCCATCTTCAAATGTTTCGCTTAGCTTTACTTGTCAATTTTAATCATTTTATTAACTTACACTACTTGTAGTACCATCTTAGTATACCATTTTATGGGTTATGAAAATCTATGGATTATAAAAATTAACCAGCTTTTCTAACAAATCTACGCTAGTTTATAATAATATCTTATTATTCTATAAAGCGAGGTCTTAAGTGATAAGACTTCCGCTGCTTGTAAATACATGATTTCAAATTCCATTTGACTCTCCTTGCCGGGGTTTTTTACCTTTCTCTCACGGTACTGATTCAGTTTTGGTCGACCAAAAGTATTTAACCTTGAATATAGTTCCCTATATTCAGAATAGATAACATGTATTGCCGCCTTATATTTTTCAAGATCACTCTACTTTATACCTTCAGATACAGGGTATCACCCTTTATTTCTGATCTTTCCATACATTCTTGCTATGTAATAACAATGTTGATTGTGAGGTGCTCCCTCACTTTTACCACTACTAAAAGAATCTCATTTAATTTCTTTTTTAAAATAGTAAGACGTTTAGTTACCCAGTTCGCCTAATTTGATTATGAGTTCATCAAACGATGGTACACAAATACAATGAATATTCCCATTAAATATCCTCAGAACTGTTGCGTCATACTCATCTGACCGCAGATTTTCACAGATTAATCCGTTCTTCATCATCTATGACCTACCTAGGAATCTACTGTATACGCTTAATTCGCTTAAACTTATAACCCAAAAAATGTTTTTCTTTTTATTATGGGATCCGTTTTCACTAATTCTTTGTTGTGTAGTCTAACCTCTGCAATGCTCATATTTAATGTACGCTATACTTCTTCCTGTTCCGATTAGCCTATCTTAAATCTGAATTGCTGACTGCTTGTTCATAACACTTTTTATCATTATAATAAAAAACTAATTAATGGAGTTTTGAGAGTTCTCTACACTTTTGATAAAATGTGTTTTAATTTTTAACTTGCTCAAGATTATTAAATAGCGTTATAATTAAACTAAGTTATTGAACTTACTTAATCATTATTAAGTAATAGATAGTTAGAAACTAAAAATTATTTCTAAACACATCGAAAACGCCGCAATAAAATATTGATGCGTAATTTTTCTAACTTTAGCGAAGTAGCGTCCTCATAGGAAATTTGAAACCCTTTTACCGCCGTGAAAGGACTCTAGGTTCCCTTCCTTTAAGCAAAGGGAACTATAAAGTTTTCAACTAATTTACATTGGATTTACTCTCTATTTTATTAGAAAATCTCTCTGAACACTCACCTTACTACTTGTTTAGCTAAGGAAATAATTCAATCGCAGGTTTTCCCTATACGGTTACCTTACTACGACTTTACTTAGTTATGAATTACAAAAAAGTAAGGCTATCTCGAAAGATTAACCTTATCTACTTCTTTTGCAACCCACTCCCCCATGGAGTGAAAGGCAATATGCAGGAAGTTCAGGAAGATATTCACTGCGCCATGCTGATCAACGATTTCGACTTGATGAGTAGAGTTACAGATTCTAGTGCAGTCTTTGACGTACTTTCTAAGTTCTGTTTCCCCTCGCAGGCTACCCTCCCTCTCTCTATTACGCTATGTAATACGTTTGTACCCCCTTACTCCTAATAGCTATAATAACACTCTTTACGTCATTATATATTTCTTCGCTTTATTACTGGTAGAATGTCTTCTTCAGTCCACAACTAAACCGCTAACAGGATTAAGATAATAGTTGCGGTAGTTAACCGAGATTTAATCCAATATTTCTCAATACGAGCTGATGCTAACCATGAAAGACTTATCTGAGAACTCCAAAAAGAACTCTCATTTTAATCTTTAAATAATTTCTGCATCTCAAGAGTAAATAAACTTCTTTGTTGTGCATCAAATAAAACTATATCCTCCAAATCGATCTTATTTGCAATCTAAGACTACTAAGATATTTAATTTTATTTACTTTCCACTCTTTTTGCACATTAGCGTCAGTCCCTCTCCAGTCTCTATCCCTTCGTAACTAGTATTCTTTTATATTTCTATGCATTTCATAACTACGCATAAAATTTTACTCCCTTAGAGACTCTAAGCTAACCAGACTTAAATTCCATTTTCAAATTAAACTTAGAGGATTTCATATTCAACTTAATTAACCCCACTGGTGCGTATCCTTTTCTCAATAATTCCGATTTAATGCTAACGCCTCCACCATATTACTTGCAGCTACTAGTATGAAGTTAGCCAATCCTTCTTCTGTCGCTAACGTAAATTATTAAGGTTATTGACCATAATACCTTATCACCTCTTAAAGTACTTTATAATCTGAAAACTTTATTCATACACTCAACATAGCTACATTAGGTTTGCGTTCAGATCTCTATATCTTACTTATCTGTCGTCATCAAGTAAGTAAACTTCCTTCTGATTGCCACTCAAGGTGCATGTGTTAATCCTGCCATAGTATTCAATCTAAGCCATGATTAAACTCTTGAATTAAAAGATTCATGTTCAAAGAAGATTTGACTACCCGTAATACATTCTTATTCAGCTACTAACCTTATCGATGTTTTATTGTCTTCATCGATGGTTAATAAAATAACGCCACTGCTTGTTACTTGCTATGTTAACAAAGGTTATGGTTTGCTTGCAAATCAATTTATAACTACGTCTATATTTCAATTATCTTTGGTTTCAAACAATCTAATCCAGACTAGATAATTCGATAAATAAAACCTCCTATACAATGAAATCTACTCAACCATTTTTTTAAAAAAACTAATATAATTATTTATATTTTAAATATAGATTTCCTTACTAATAACTCTCTTAATTATCCAGCCTTATTTAAGCATAGTGACTAATTTCATATTCACTTGGAAAAAATGGAATTTTTATCGATGATTAGTTTAAAAAAATATCTAGCACACTCTGCATTAAACTTTTCAAGGTCTCATTGCTCATATGACCTTATAAATCTCAAGCGATTAAGATCTTGATTCGTTTTTTCTTTTATCTCCTACTCTCTCCTGTATTTTCTAACTTTCCTATATCCTATTATTAGTAAATAAACCTTTTCTTTAAAGGGTTTAAGAAAAATGTTTCATCAATTTCAATAATAGCACTTAGTATATTTATTGTTAGCTATCATCGCTGAACCAAGTGAACAGTGATGCTAATCTAAACGCTGTTTTAAATTAATGTTTATTTATTTTCTAACTTCCGTGAATTTAACACCTATTCAACTACATTGAAGATAACTAAACCATTTATCCTTTTGATGCAGTTTTGCCAGAGAATTTCCAGTAAGATTATTAAATATTTTCCTGCGATCGAGGATTTTACAATGATATCTCTGTAACTCTAAATGAATATAGCAGTTAGAAATATGTTAATTGTGACAATTATGGGGTAAGATAAACTAAATGAGTTAATTCAATGCATGAATCCACATTCATCTGATAAATTATTACCGATCCATCCAATAAGATGCAGTTTTATGTTAAAATGGAGTGAAGAAGTAGTCTCTTTGATCTTTATAATTATTTACTTTTTACGGCAATAACCGCTGTAGTAAAATTCCTTATATAGTATAAGGGGTGGTTTTCCTACTAACAATCTTTGCCAACATTACCTTATTAATTAATATATAATTAACTATATTTATTATCCAAGACTTTAAATTAAATATTTTTTATAATCTTTTGAAATACCTACAGAATACAGATTTATCTGAATTAATTATTAAAATTATGAGATCTTAACCGCGAGGTATGGCGTATATTACACTTTTCACCTGAATTTATGATTTATATTTACTCTTTACATTCTATTAATGATGAATAAATCGCCACATCTGGCAGATGTTATAGATTAATTTTAACTTTGCAGAAGCACTTATTGAAAAAATAAATTTGCTTTATTTATGAATAAAATTGCTATCTTTATTGCTGATTTTTATCTTATTAGGTAAATCTACCAAACTATTAATAATCCAATTAGCATATTTTTTATTATCTTCAGTAAAAGATTTTCCTGTAGTTACCAATACATTAGTACCAATATGCGCCTTTTTTCCGGCTTGCATATCAGAAAGCTTATCGCCAACCATATAAGAGGATGTCATATTAATATTAAGTTGCTTTTGCGCTTTCAATAGTAGACCAGCTTTTGGTTTTCGACAATCACATATTTGTTTATATTTTTGTTTAACTGGATCAGGATAATGAGGGCAATAATAAATACCATCAAGCTGAATACCACGATTAATAAGAGACCAATTCATCCATTTAGTCAATTCAAGAAATTGTGTTTCTGTGAATAATCCTCTTGTAATACCTGATTGATTAGTAACAACAACTAAAGCATAATCCATTTTTTTCAATTCAAGCATCGCTTCAATTACGCCTTCGATGAACTGAAAATTATCTATTTTATAAATATAACCATGATCAAAATTAATGGTACCATCACGATCGAGAAAAATTGCTGGAATACTTTGACTCACCAGATTACTCCATTAAATTTAACTTTTTATTATATGAAATTAGTTAAAAACAAGAATAAGTATCATATTTATATTTTTATTTACTTAGATGTCTAAACATCTTAATATTCGTACTATATATAGTATAGTTGAAATTTATTATTACTTTATTTCCATACCTATTTGAGTTATTTTTACTAAATTATATATAGAGACAGCTTTAGAGAAGGATAGCGTATCCTGCTAATTGATTTAATGAATAATTTTAATAAAATAGAGATGATATCTCATAAAAAGTCTACCCTACGGGTATTCCCCCGAAACTAAATATTACCTCTTATTCTTTTCATAAACCATCCATAATTCCGTCGGGAGAAGCTTATAGTAACTAATCTTGAGAAGGGGTTCAAAGTTATATTGATCAACATGTTCAATCCAGTCTTGTTAACAGGCGACTTTTATGCCATCGATCGTAACGATTATGCACCATAGCAAACCATACAGATGAATATTGACTATATTGAGATTACAGCGCCTAAGATTATGGATTACAGCAGCAACGGAATATACCTCAATACCTCGCATGCTACCCTCCTTATCTAAGCGTGCAAAATGGCAAATAATTGCTCTGATGACTGTTCTACGGATATCCAGATATTATTTTCACTAAGCTATGGAGAGATTTTTGATAAAAAGCATATGATCTTTTCTGGAGTACCCCATCAGCAGACTGAAATAGCAATGACTTGAAAAGGATAGGCAATGGGTTGGTGCCTGCATGATTTATAAGCGATACAACTATATTTATTTCTTGCCAAATAGCATTAATACCGTTGCTCTGTTAGGGAAGCTGATCGCCTTTCCTGCTTATTATTATCGGAATCATTGCTCATGGATAATAATGAGCTTATTGCAGTAGAAGATGCTTATCAAGAATCAGAGGCGAACTTAACTGAGCTTTTTAATGACCTACTAGATAGAGGGATGGCTTAACTATATCCCCCCACCCATGGCTACTGGGAAGCACTTGTGTTCTTAGTTTTTAACTTAAAATATAAAGATGTTCTCGAACATGCAGTAGAAAAATCCTCCTGGGTGCATAAAATATCTAATGTGCTGGGCTTCACCTTCCAGAGGCATACAATTAAAATTAAGGTGAGCTACGGGAATTATACTAGTAGAGAATGGCTAATGCCTCTGATAAAAGCCCTTAATGTTTTATTGAAAAATTTTGTAACAAGTATTTTCAGCGATGAAGAAACTGAAAAAAATAGAGGAGAATGCCTATATTCTATAGCTTCCCATTAGTGCACCGGCCATCATAAGAACGATTAATTCAATTAAATTAGCTTTTGCGTGACAGTACGAGGCTATGAAGTCAATGTCGAACACTATTGGTTCGAGGAAAGCAACCCTTTCAATGTTACCTGAGTTGCTACAGTCTGCTTAGAAAAGCTAGAAACGCAACCAAAGGGAGGTTCTGACATGCTAACTATGATACAGCAGATTTGTTAATAACTCCTCTTGCTCTATCCATTGGCAGTAATTTTTACTAAACATTTTTGTGATCGTAGAAAAACTAGTAGCTAAGTTGTTTTTAATTTTTATACGATTTCCATCGCTATTAATTTATCTAATCCTATTTTAGCAGTGTAGGTTGGCATTCTGGACAATTCTCTTACTTTATTTGTAAGTTCCTACATTATTTTAGATTGCAATAGTTTTAAAGGTCTGGATAAAACAAATTGTTATAATAAAACTTAGCAAATTAACTATATCTTAGTTAATTAATTTTTATTTTCTACCGCTTACCAATATTGTTCACTTGTAACTTGACCTGCTTTACGGCGTAAGTGTTTATCCATCCCTCTTTGTATTTTTAGTAGTTGTTGGGTATCTTTAACCATTTGTGGATTACCACAAAGCATAACATGGCTGGTTAATGGATCAATTTTTGCTTTTACTGTCTGTTCTAGCTGACCACTTTCAATTAGTGCTGGAATATGACCGGTGAGTGATCCAGTTTTTTTTTCACGACTTACAATGGTTTGAATTTTTAATTTTCCTTGATATTTTTTTTCAAGTATTTTCATTAATGGTAAGTAACTTAGATCTTCAGCATAGCGTACTGCATGCACTAGGATCATTTGTTTAAATCGTGCTAAATTTTCGCCAAATTGCAAAATGGATAAGAAAGGTCCAATTGCGGTACCTGTCGATAACATCCAAAGAATTTCACAATCAGGCAATTCTTTTAATACAAAAAAACCTGATGCCTCTTCAGTGATATAGATAGAATCACCGGGCTTTAATGTTTCAAATTGTGGGCTGAGTTTTCCTTCCGCTACGCTGACCAAATAGAATTCTAATTGATTATCATTGGGTGCATTAACATAAGAATAAGCGCGTTGGACACGCTGATCATTTATTTCTAGCGCAAGTTTAGCATATTGCCCAGCAATAAACGATTTAATTGGTGCTTCAAGGATTAAACTAAATAATGAGTCTGTCCATTTGTGATTTTTAATGATTTTTCCTGTTACCCAATTCGCCATACTACTGGCCTCCCAATGTTTTAAATAAAGCGTTAATATTTGGTCATATTATATCAAATTAGGAAAAATTATTATCGATAATGCATTTTAACTATTCAGTTAAGTTATGACTTATTCCTTATAATATAAAATTATAGGTATCTTGGCAAAGATTGTTGATAGAAATCTCATAATACTATATGAAGGATTTTTGATATAGAGGTTGCCATAAAACACTCATATAGATCAAAGAGACTCCTCATTACGTCATACCAACATAAAACTACATCTTAATTAGTTAGATCTTCGATAATCTATCAGATTGTGTGAATTTATGCATTTAATCAACTTATTTAGTTTATCTTCCTCATATTATCACAATAAACATATTTCCAGATGGCAATATTCATTTAGGATTAGAATGATATTATTATAAAATCCTAGATCACAGGAAAAGATTTAAGAATCTGATTGGAAGTTTTCTGGTAAAATTATATCACAAGGATAAATACTTTAGTTATTTGCTATGTATGTTGAATAGCTTGACTTTACTGGAGTCAGAAAAATAAAAAGATTTATTTAAAAATAGGATTTAAATTACGACACTGCTTCCTTCCTTTAGCAAAGATAGCCAACTTAATGTAGTAATGGTATTATTGAAATTGACGGAACATTTTTCCATAAATCCTTTAAAATAAAACATTATATTCCATATAGAAAAGTGCAAATATGAGAAAGGAGGAAATAAAGGAAAGAAAGAATCGCGGTATTAATTTCTCCAGATTGATAGGGTTATGGTAAATGATGAGATCTTAAATAGATTAATATAGAGTATGTTATCCATTTTCTTAATTCAATCATCTATAAAGAGTTCATTCTTTCTAGGATGAACCCCTAAATAGTACGAAATTTTTATTAGCGAAGAGCAGGAAATTAGTTACTATCCCCTAATAAAGGATAGATTATCAAAGAGTTATTGATAAAGAATTACAGATTCAAAATATGGATAATTATATCAGCTAATTAAAAAGATAGAAAGCAGCTTCTAAGATAGAAGCTTTGTTTATATACAGAATTATCTATCCTGAAAAGACTGTTTGAAATAAAAATAATTGAAATACAGACATGATTACAAATTGCTCTACGAGCAAAGTAATAACCTTCGCTAACATAGTTAATATCACCATCATTTTCAGCATTATTTTATTTTTTCCTTTAGTAAAAATAAGTTGGATATACCAAAACACTTACTAAAAGTAGACGCAGCTTTTACTCTTTGTTGGCTTAAAGAGTAGATCTAATTTTAGATATTATAATTGCCTAACGACGGAGTCTCATGATCATGATATTTTATACTCAACTATATCCATGAGTACCTCTTATTGCCATAAATAAGGCTATTCAACAAGAGTCTCTATAATGATTTATTAAAAACCAAATACCTTGCAATTAATCGTTAACGTAGATTTCTGCTGTAGATTAATCAGCATGGCAATTAATTTTTTTTGATATCGATTGATATTTTATCTTTCTTGATACCAAGTTAATTCTATCGTATTCAAATATTGATCACCAATAGTACAAGTTACTAGTACTCCAAAATAACTAAATAAGCTAATATTTTATCTGATTCCAGATAAACTGTTTGATTATTACAGTAGTTAAGTGTGCAAAATTAGTTTTTATCTTGGATATAAAACCAGTTTTATATATCATCCAATTTAAATTTTAACTGATAATAATCGATTTCTGTCAGTTCGATACTCTAAAAATCAGAAAATCCATGGTGCGGATTCAATTTTTGTCATGTAACATGTTATATTTAAAAATCGGCTCTAAATTAGAGTTATGTCAAACTTTTATTACCTAAATCTAATTGAATTAGATCGTAAATGCTTAAATTTAATCTAGCATATTGCGATCAATATCACAGGAATCTGATAGTAGTTTTAAAAGTTTCCCTTGATCCTGATAGGTAAATTATCATTGCGAAAATAATTGTGCACCATAACCGATCAATTACCAGAATAGTTAATAACTTTAGGATCAGAAAATGCTAATTAATAGTTTATTATTAATAATATTTAGGCACTACTAAGATTCTGTTGCTATAGTTTTTGTACGTTAATAATAGTTATTTAAAGAGCCATAAATAAACAATTCCTTTTTAAGGAAGGATTAAAAAATTTTTTTGCTTTTTGATTAGTTTTCCTTCTAACTATTTAGCTTTTAATTTGCTATCTAAATGATGTTTTGCTAGTATATTTTTATCATTCTCATAAATTAATGAGTTCACTTTTTTATCATTGACCAGCTAATTGCTTTTACTTGGAGTTATGCTTATTTCTGGTATATGGAGTGTCAGAGATACTGGCGTATCCTAATTATTGATTTTGTGAACAATTTCAATAACAGGGAGATAATATGTCATGAAAGTCTAACCTACAGGTATTCTTTACAAAATCAGATATTATTTCTGATCCCTCGTATGTAAACTCATCTATAATGATTGCAGGAAGCTGATAGCACCGTTGTTGAGGCTGTCCTAAAATCCATTGCTAGGATAACATGCTCAACATCACCTTATATATGAATGTTATCCGTTGTCCGTAACGGCTATCTGCTATAGCGAACCATATAAAGTGTTATTGACGATTTTGAGATTAAAGTATCTAAAGTTAAGTAATTATAACAACAACAGAATACGCTTCAATAGCTTGTTGCTGCCTTATCTGAAACGTGCAAAATCAGCGAAGCGTTTCTACTATGGCTGTATAATTGCGAGATATGAAATATTATTTAATGACGATTTTCACGAAGCTCTCTCTATGGGCACTTTTCGATAAAAAATACATTATTTCTCTGCCAGCACCATTAAAAAACTGAAATAACAATAACTTCAAGAACAGAGTCAATATGAGGTACATGATTTTAATAATACGCGTTACATTTCTTCTTAGCTGAAGACATATATCATTCTATTAAGAAGCTGATCGCCTTTACCTGCTGGTTAAAAAGCAGCATGGACTGCGAATGCATATTAAGGAGTTCATTTCGGTCGAAAATGGTTATTAAGAGTCAAAAGTTGAACTACGCCAAACTTCTGAATGACCACAAGTACGTAACTTAACTCTATTTCCTAAGCTTACTAGGAAAGACGATCCTTTGATTTTTATAATGCAATAGCAAAGATATTCCCGAATACTTAGTACTAAACGCCATTAGTTACACAAAACAGGTGATGTAATTGGTTTAACTTCACAAAAGCATGCAGAGCATCGAAAGTTGTTAATGCAACTTGCTGAAAGTTTGGCTAACAGAGAACTGTGATGTCGCTAATAAACCCTTTGATGTTTTTGTTGGTAAGGTTTTTAGTGTATTTGCAGCGATGAAGAAACTGAAAAGATCGAGAAGAACTAGCATTCTATGTTTCCTATTAGTGCACTGTAACGTCAATAAGAAAAACGAATCCAATTAAATCTGCTTTTGCGACTACGACAGTGAGGCTATGAAAAGCACAGATGAAGTACTATAGTTCAAAAAATAATCATTTTAATGCTTATTTAAGCTTCTTCCGTCTGCTAAGAAATGCTAAAATCGCAGCTGAATGGATTTCATCTTCTGATTCTTTTAATAATAACATCCAATTTAAGGATAGAAAATAGATTTACTAAGCATTAAAGCGAGGGTAGGAGAGGCTTAGGGGAGGCCCTCTACACCAGATTTTTTAATCATTCAATGATATATTATTTATTTCGTTGTTAAACTACTCATCTTAATTGTGAAATATGCAAGCGACTAAAAACATAAAAAGATTGGAAAATTGTTTGACTTCTAAGTATGGCAAAGTAATATGAGAGCGCCATCCAACAGAGAAATAATTTTAAATTATCTCGTTTATATTTTTATGGTAAGGTGGCCGAGAGACTGAAGGCGCTCCCCTGCTAAGGGAGTATGTGGTTAATAGCTGCATCGAGGGTTTGAATCCCTCCCTCACCGCCATTTTACATTTTAATAGTGCATCCATAGCTCAGCTGGATAGAGTACTCGGCTACGAACCGAGCGGTCGGAGGTTCGAATCCTTCTGGATGCGTCATATAATAAAACCCTGCCAATTAACGGCAGGGTTTTTATTTTAAAATAAAATATATTTATTAAAAATAATCGATTACTTTAATTATATCTTCTAGATGAACTAGACGGCGACAATTCTGCTTATTTACGCTAAAGTAACTTTATCTAAAAGAAAAAATAACGAACGGATAAGGAGAGGTTAATTTGATTCCGAATGTATCAAAAGCGCTATCATGGTTAGAGGTGCGCCCTAATATATTACATGGCCTTCATCGAGGCATTGAACGTGAAACACTAAGAATTACGCCAGCAGGCGGATTAGCAAAGACTCAGCATCCTGATAGTTTAGGAAAAGCATTAACTCATCCATGGATCACGACTGATTTTGCTGAAGCTTTATTGGAATTCATTACTCCAGTTGATAACAATATTTGGCACGTTTTAGCATTTTTAAGAGACTTACACCGTTATACAGTACGTCATCTTGATAATGAATTAATATGGCCATTAAGTATGCCTTGTTTTATAGAGCACCAAGATAACATTAAACTAGCTCAATATGGTATTTCTAATATTGGTCGTTTTAAAACTTTATATCGAGAAGGATTAAAGAATCGTTATGGGGCATTAATGCAAACAATCGCAGGCATCCATTATAATTTTTCTTTACCAATAGAATTCTGGCAAGCCTTGTTTTCTGTTAAGGATGCCAAAAGTGGCAAGGATAAAATTTCTGCTGGCTACTTTCGACTTATTCGTAATTATTACCGCTTTGGTTGGCTTATCCCCTATTTATTTGCCGCGTCTCCTGCAATTTGTGGTTCTTTTTTACACGGAAATGTTAAGCACCTTCCTTTTGAGAAGACAGTTAAAGGAACCTATTATTTACCTTATGCAACATCACTACGAATGAGTGATTTTGGATATACCAACAAATCTCAAAGTGATCTAAAAATCACCTTTAATGATCTAACGACTTATGTTGCTGGCCTTAAGCAAGCGATAAAACAACCTTCAGCAGAGTTTACAAAATTAGGTATATATAATAAAGATGGCAAACATTTACAACTGAATACCAATATTTTGCAAATTGAAAATGAGTTATATGCCCCAATTCGACCTAAACGAGTTCTTATTGGTAATGAGTCGCCATCTGATACGCTATTAAAAAAAGGAATTGAATATATTGAAATTAGAGCTTTAGATGTTAATCCATTTACTGCCATTGGCATTGATGAAGTTCAGATCCATTTTCTTGATCTCTTTTTAATCTGGTGTGTATTAGCAGATGCACCTGTAATGGATGAAAGAGAATTAAATTGTTGTCGCATGAATTGGAATCGAGTGATCCTTGAAGGTCGTAAACCTAGACAAATAATTGGTGTTGGTTGCAGTGAATCAATGAGACCCTTAAAAGAAGTAGGGCAGATATTATTTGATGATTTAATCAGAGTTGCTAATGTATTAGATGTTAGTGGCAATACGCGATATCGTGAAATTTGCTCTCAATTGATATTAATGCTTGAAAATCCAGAGCTTACTTATTCTGGCCAAATATTATCACCAATGATTGAACAGAGTATTAGTCAATATGGTTTACAGTTGGCTAAAATCTATTATCAACAATTAAGCAATGAACCTTATGAAGTGATAACAGAAACTGATTTCACTAATGCTCGTCACACCTCGGTTAGCAACCAGTTAGCAATTGAACGAGTAGATAAAATAAGTTTTGAGCACTACTTAAAGATGCATACATGATAAGAACAAAAGAAAATGACTACTTAAGAGTTATTAATAAATTTAGTATAATAACGGTCAAGCCACATTCCCATTTTAATGCTTTATAAATCTGCTCTCTATCTTTAAATTAAATATTGTTTAGCACCAAGGTCAGCAGGTAAATTTTTCCTTAAGCAGATTCTAGCTTTTCTAAGTAGACGGAATCAGCTTCAAGACCATTGAAAAGTTGTTTTATTAAGCCAGAGTTCTTCGAGTACATTAACTTCGTAGCCTTATTCTCAATAAAAACTAATTGAATCAGATTTATCATTCTTATAATGTCCACTGCACTGATAAGAAATCATAGAATGCCAGGCATTCTTCTCAATCTTTCTTCAATTTCTTCATAGATTCAGAATACGCTAAAACCTTGTCAACAAAACCATCAAGGGATTAATTAGTGGAATTACGCTCTTTTGTTAGTCATGATCTCTCGCAGATCACCTTAACTTTCGATGCTGAATGCCTTTTGGAGTGAAGCTAGCTCATTAGCTATTTTGTGTAACTAATGCCGTTGGTAATACGTATACAGGAATATTTTTTCTATTAAATTTCAAAAACTAATGCATCTCGCCCATAGCAAGCATAGCCTGAGAGATACGGTTAAGGCCCGTGCTTCCGGACCATTAAGAAGTTTGACCTAATGCAGATTCTAACTCTCGATAAGTATCTTCGGGAATAACAAGCTCCTTTTACATTCATGCGCAGTCCCCC
The DNA here is from genome assembly GCA_052174535.1 of Arsenophonus sp. NC-WZS1-MAG3. GTDB lineage: Bacteria > Pseudomonadota > Gammaproteobacteria > Enterobacterales > Enterobacteriaceae > Arsenophonus. The sequence continues at coordinate 192,514 of JBQMRQ010000068.1, forward strand.
GACGCTTTAACTAACAGGTAAAGGCGATCAGCTTACCTGACAGAATGACTTATGCCTTCACAGCTAAGAAATAAACGTATGGCATATCTCTTAAATTATCTAGTTACCGATCCTTCTACTCTTCAAGGCATCGGTGTTTCAGTCTATTGATTGGGTTTTCTACTAGAGAAACTCTCTACTTCTATCGGAAATTGTTCACAGAAATTTATAAAAATTATCAGTAGATATCAGTAAAACAACTATGCTATAACTCTTCATCGCTTTTCACGCTCCAGATAAGGCAATATCAATGAGTTCTTGAAATATATTCCGTTGTCATTCTAATTCCCTACTCCTAATCTTAGTCACTTCAATCTCAACTTTCCATATAGAAGTCCATATGATTTGCTGTAATAAATAACCATTGCGGTCGATGGCCCGCCTTATCTACAGGTAAGGCAGCGGGCTTGAGCATGTTATTGCAACATATATTTGAAATCTATCTCAATAACGGTATCTATCAGATCTCTACTTAGTAGTAGAGATGAGTTCATGCATGAGATCAAAGTAATGTCTGGTTTCGTGAATTAACCTGTAGGGTATATTTTCATGGTATATCATCTTTCTGTTATTGAAATTAACCATAAAATTAATCAATAGGATACGCTATCATCTCTAGAAATTCCATATACCAGATATGAGGATAATTAAAATAACCCTTTTAATGGTATTTAATCTGCGCTTCCACCTGCTTAAAAAGCAGGTATCGGCTAAGAAGATTTAACCCGCTGACTTTGATGGTAACAACATACAATTTAAGGATGAATAAGAGATTACATACATTCGGGATATATCTCGATTATTATACACTAGATTTTATAATAAGTCTATAACTTCCTTTCACTAAAAAATAATAGAAAAAATAAAATTAATGTTCTAAAAATAGAAATATCAGAGTTAACAACTATTTTATTATATTTTAACAAAAAACTAGAAAACTAAAATTACTTATTACACTTTTTTAATAAGTTTAAAACTATATTAAAACTTTATCTCTAATAAATTTAGACTTATAAAAAATTAAAACCTACCTAATAAGTAGGTATTATTAAATAAACAGAAATAAAATAATTAGAATAAGATTATGGCTAATAAATTGGTCGGCGAGAGAGGATTCGAACCTCCGACCCACTGGTCCCAAACCAGTTGCGCTACCAGACTGCGCTACTCGCCGAAAACGATATGTATATTACTGCGACATGATAAAGTCGTCAATAATTTTTAGATAAAACTTACTATTGCGATAATAAAAAGCAACAGTTTGCTTTCTAATTAGAAAGCAAATAAAATAAAACTTATTCTTAATATATAAGAAAACATTTGATTATGATTTTTATCAATGAATATTATTAATAATATAAATCTTATTATAAAATATAAAGTTTTAAACAATTAATTATATTTTAAAAAATTAATAAAATTTTATAGATAATAAATTATTTTTTTATAAAAATAACCTATTAGTTTTAATAAATAAAAAGTTATATCTAATTACTAATAATGATGATAATATCATTTTCTGGTAACAGATTTGCATCTAAATCATGAGTTATTAATTAATCTGGGGTATATGGACAATTAGGCTCCTCGGCTCCATCACTCTAATGCTTTGTAAATCCGCTTTCCATCCTTAAATTAGATCTTGTTTAGCACCAGGGTTAAGCAGATCAAAAGCCTTTTAACTGCTTTACAGCTGCTATCTGAGCAAACAGGAGTAACTTAAATAGCATTTGAAAGGGTTCTTTTCTTGAGAGCTGCAGTTGTTTTCCATCTCGACTTCGTGTAGCCTAATGTCATAAAACCCGATTTAATTGGATTCCTCATTCTTATTGACGCCCAGTTTTCGCTGACTAGAAGCATAGAATGCCAGCTATTCTTCTCGATCGTTCTATAACTTCTTCATGGTTGCAGGATGGGTACCTTTTATAAAAACCTTACTAACAAAATATCAAGGGCTTTATTATACTACCGCGGTTCTCTGGTAGTATTTACTCCCCCAGACATCTAAACCTTAACTTTCGATTATATATCTTTGGAGGAGTGAAAGTAGCACCATGAGCTGTTTATGTACTCCATAGCGTTTGCTGTTACGTACCCTAATATCTTATCATTGTGCATTATA
>JBQMRQ010000069.1:0-34128 GCA_052174535.1 Arsenophonus sp. NC-WZS1-MAG3
AGGATAAACTAGATTCCTAGTCTTCTTCTATTTTTAACTAATTAAAAACAAAATCAGTGACAAACTATATTATTTTTCTTCTTCACTATTGCGAGCAATAGACTCAAAATCGTTTTCATTACAATGATCTTTTTTGAAGCAATGTCCAAATAGATATAGACTATGATTAGATAGTTTAATACCATGACGTTCCGCAATATTTTTTTGCCGTATATCAATGGATTCATCGCTGAATTCAATAACTTTACCACAATCTAAGCAAATTAAGTGATCATGATGATGTTGTTGTGTTAATTCAAAAACTGATTTACTGCCTTCAAAATTATGGCGAGTAATAATACCTACGTCATCAAATTGATTTAGAACACGATAAACCGTTGCTAGGCCAATTTCTTCCCCCATATCAATAAGTTTTTTATAAAGATCTTCCGCACTGACATGATGGTATTCTGGCTCTTGTAATACCTCTAAAATTTTTAAACGTGAAAGTGTTACCTTAAGCCCTGCATTCTTCAATGCTTTATTATTGTCGGTCATGCGGATCCTATCTTATAACATTGGCAGTGAACTCACTATTATCAAAACATTGATAATAGATACACTTATTTATATAAAAGTATTTTACAAATATACATGTAATAATATCATTCTAAAATTACAAGAATTATCATATATAAAAAATATTAATAACTAGCTATTAATAGTAGCTAGTAAATTTAGCTCTTTAGATATTTGTTTTATCCAGACTTCTACCCGCTCAGCGGTTAGTTCTGGTTGCCTGTCTTCATCAATGACAAGACCAATAAAATTGGTATCATTAACAAGTCCTTTTGATGCTTCAAAGTGGTAACCTTCTGTTGGCCAGTGCCCAACAATGATAGCACCGTTATGTTCAATAATCTCTTTCACAGTACCCATAGCATCACAGAAATATTCTGCATAATCCTCTTGGTCACCACAACCGAAAATAGCTACTAGCTTATTAGTAAAATTAATTTCTTCTAATATCGGAAAGAAATCGTCCCAATCACACTGTGCTTCACCATAATACCAGGTAGGAATACCGAATAGTAAAATATCAAATGCTTCAATATCTTCTTTACTGCTTTTAGCAATATCATGAATTTCAGCAATATCAGGGCCACCAAGAGTTTCTTGGATCATTTTGGCAATATTCTCTGTATTGCCAGTATCACTACCGAAGAAGATACCTATCATTGCCATAAAGTAAATAAACCTCTTAATTTTAATTAAAATTATTTTGTTATTTTAATCTTATCGTTATTAACGGTAGTAATTATAAATATGATAACGATCAATTAATTATTAATTAATCATTAGTTTTCTAAACTAACTGCATAATTTTATCAATTTTATGTGTTTTAAGAAAAAATCAGTAAAACTGCAATTCATCGTTTTTTTAATAATTGAACCAATAATATTTATTTTTTAATTCACTACAGCTTATTTTTGTTCTTGAGTAGAATATTAGTACCGCATATAGAATGCTCATTGATTTTTAATTTAATACAACATAATCCTTTTGCTTATATCATATTTTAACTGATTACGTTTATTAATTTTTAATTGTTAATGTCGAGATAAATGTTAATAGAAATTTTCTTTTTACTTAAAACAATCATACCCCAGCAAGATAATTATCGCTACTATCAGATAAAATTTATCTTTTTATAAAGCAATTTATTAGCCAGTAAGTGAATTTAGAAAAAATCAGTAAAAACATAAAATGTTTTTTTAACTAACGAGTTGAATTACCTTTTAAGCGTTAATTTTTAGCTATATTCCACTATTTTTGATACCAAAGTTAAATATAAAATCCATTTAACTTAAGTAGAATATCATGGCTATTGAATTTAACTACTTATTCTTTATTAATCAGATAAATTTTATCAGCAAATAAACAGTATTAAGATGGTATAGCGATAATACTATTAATAGTTTGAACAGCATATAGATAATGGATATTTCATAATAGCAGCTTCTGAATTAGAAAAACTAGTGCAGAGTCCTCCTTTATTAAAAATAAAAATATATGCTGTGTTAATAAAAAATGGGTAAGTGGATAGGTTTTTGTTCTCTACTTGATAAATTATACCTATTTCTACTAAATACATATTAAAATCCTTAAGAAGTTATTGAATAAAATCTAGCGTACCTGGATTATGGCTTCGTCAGAAGCTGTCAGTTATCTTAAGTATATGCTGCTTGTTTATCAAAACCTGCAAAAAAATACTTTTTAATAACTATACTCATATTAAAACGTACAATGAACGAGATCAGGAATAGCTAGAGAGTTATGTTCATTTCTGGTGTATAGAGTTTTTAGGATAGTAGGGGGTGAGTATATCTACTCCTTTTCTAACTTGATTTTGTAAATGATTTCAACAACAGAGAGATGAGATGCCATAAAAATCTAGGCTACTAGATATCTGTAAAACCAGATATTACCTGTTATTCAATTATATTAACTTATTCGAATAACGTGACAGTGGGAGGGAGCTGATAGCGCCGTTGTTAAGACGGAGCTTGAAAGGTCAACCTTCAACAACATGCTTAATGTCACCTTATCACCGTCTATAACAGTTTTTACTACAATAAACTTATCTAGAAGGGTATAACGATGTTGAGATTAAAGTCCATAATGTCAGTAATATTAAGATCACGGCGGTAATGGTGGAATATACTTTAATAGCTCATTATTACTGTTTTATCTTAAGCGTGCAAAATGGCGAAGAGTTGCTATCATGACCTATCAGCAAGGCATCTAACATTACACCAGATATTTCACGAAATTTTTAGGCTTTTCAGTGAAAAACATATCGTTTCTCTGTCAGGCATCCCATTAGCAGACCTAGACAACAATAGCTTTTAAAAGTACAGAAAATGAGTGCTGCGGTCATTTAAGCAATATGCGCTACCTTTATATTTATTGGATGAAGGCATATTCTTATTCTGTTAGACAAGCTGATTGCCTTTGCCTTTTGCTCAAATCGGTATCACTGAGAATGAACTTAAGGATTTAATTACTGTCAAAGATACAGATTAAAAATCAAAAGCGAACTAAATTAAACTTATTAATGACCTACGAATATCTAACTTAACTATATTTCCCATGGTTGCTAAATAGAAGCTAGTGCTATTGATTTTGAATACAATAATAAAGATATGCCTGGGCATGCAACACCAATATTATTTGATACATAAATAGCTGATGTGCTGATTTCACTCTTCAAAAGTATGCAACCAAAAGTTAAAGCTAAGCTCTTAGCCGGGGAACTGAGGCTAGCAGAGAGCCGAGATCCCACTAACAAAACCTTTAATGCTTTGTTGGTAAACTTTTAAAAGTATTCTGCAGCGATGAAGAATACTAGAGAATAATCGAGAAGAGCGATTGGCACTCTATAACTTTACATCAGCGCACTGGGCATCAATAATAGCGATAATTTAATTAAGTTATCTTTTTGAGATACTGAGGCTATAAAAAACCGCCTTGCAAAAAATTATGCTTTTAAGAATAACAATCCTTTCAATGATATTTAAGCTGCTATAATCTCTTCAGAAAGCTGGAAATAGCTTAGAAAGGTTTTAATCTGTTTGATCTTGATGGTAAACAACATCTAATTTAAAAATGGAGAAAAAATTCATGAAGTATTAGAGTAGAATATAATCTAACTACATACACCAGATTGCTAATAACTTTCAAAAGTGTGACATGTTACTAACAAAAGTAAGAATAGTATTGCTATAAAGATCAAGCTGTTTTTAAGAAAAATTTAAGAACGCATACTTTGTCCAGTAATATAAGCTATCATTTCTCAATTTTAATTAGTTATTTGTAATAAACAATAAATGAAGCTAACCAACCTAAAGAGGTAGAGATGGTATCAACGCTATATATTGTGCCAACTCCTATTGGTAATTTGGATGATATTACTCTGCGTGCATTACAGATCCTTAAGCAGGTAGATCTTATTGCAGCTGAAGATACCCGTCGTACATTTTTATTATTGCAGCATTTTTCTATTAATACCCGCATGATGTCCTTGCACAAACATAATGAACGGCAAAAAACAGATCAATTAATTCCTCAATTAAAACAAGGACTAAGTATAGCATTAGTTTCTGATGGAGGAACACCGATAATTAATGATCCTGGTTGTTATCTAGTAAAATACTGTCGACAAACAGATATTCGGGTAGTTCCTTTAACAGGGGCATGTGCAGCAATTACAGCCCTTTCTGCTGCTGGTATAACCTCAGATCGTTTTTGTTATGAAGGATTTTTACCAGCAAAACAGAAGACTCGACAAGGGATATTACAAAGATTAATAGAGGAGTCTAGAACAGTTATTTTTTATGAATCACCTCATCGTTTATTAGACACATTAGCGGATATGGTCGCTATTTGGGGGCCTAAACGTTATGTTGTCTTAGCTCGAGAATTGACAAAAACTTGGGAATCAATTTATGGTTTGCCTGTTGGAGAACTTCTTAATTGGGTAAAACTTGATAAAAATCGTTATCGTGGTGAAATGGTATTGGTAGTTGAAGGCTATCGAGTAGTAAAAAATAGTAACATAGCCATTCCCTTTAATGCGATGAAAACATTAGCGTTATTACAACGATCATTACCGTTAAAAAAAGCAGCTGCCATTACAGCAGAAATTTATGGTTTAAAGAAGAACGCATTATATAAATATATTATTAAACAACAAGTTAGCACTGATAGTGGAATTAAGTAGATTAGCTATTAGCTCTCTTAGAGATAAAATAACTATACAAATTAATGTTAAATCCATATAATTTACTATTGGAGTTAGTAAGACAACCGCTGCTTTAATTATTAGTTACCATTAGTAACTTGATATATAGAGGGGAGGAAAGTCCGGGCTCCATAGGGCAGGGTGCCAGATAATATCTGGGAGGTGAAAGCCTACGACTAGTGCAACAGAGAGCAAACCGCCGATGACTATTAAGAACAGGTAAGGGTGAAAGGGTGCGGTAAGAGCGCACCTCGCAGCTGGTAACAGTTTGCGGTACGGTAAACTCCATCCGGAGCAAGGCCAAATAGGGGTTCGCTAAATGCGGCCCGCATCGAACCCGGGTAGGCTGCTTGAGTTAGTGCGCGAGTACTAATCTAGATGAATGGTTGTCCACGACAGAACCCGGCTTATCAACTAACTCTAAAAACATTAAAACCCCATTGTGAGTGAATTTAGAATGGGGTTTTTACTTCTTAACCATTAAGAGTGCAATAGAATTAATTAAGTGATTATTTATCATCAATAACATTGATAATATCATACGGATATGCCGGTTTCTTTATTGATGATAGAGCTATAAATATGAGGAATAATTTTTTACACCAGTATTAATGCAATTTAGAATTTCCATCTAATGGATTAACTCAACACCGTTAGTTAATACAAGATAAAATTACAGCTAGCATAAGCTTTTTTAACAACTTTAGATTCTTCACGCTATTTTAGCGATGACATATTAAAAATTTTTATTTAACTTTCGCTCATATTTTTAGAATTATAATTTTCTGTTTCAACAGGAAATATAGTGTCTGAATAATTTGAGCTTAACAGTTTTCCTACTTGGTAGAAATTTTTACTTTATCCGCTTTACCAGTTTACGAAGTAAACGTATTAACAATATTCTGATCTTGATCTAATTGTTTGATCCCAGTTTATTATATAAACATTCGTCTCGTCATACAGGTTTATTTACAGAAAGATAGTTATGAATATATGAGAGTTAATGACAAAATATCATGATGATTAAAATCCATCGTCAGGCAACTGCAACACCTAAAATCAGTGCGACCATTCAATCAGCAAAGAGCCTACATCTATTTAGCGCACCCATATTTTTATCATTTATCAATAACGCGCCATGGTCCGATCAAGAGAAATCGTAGTCATTTTTTAAAAAACGTTTTCTTACTTTTTACGATTTTCTTGTAGTTTCCTTGTACGCTAATATCTAAACCTCGCATTCTATCTCGATCTACCTTAGATTGCTGTTTACCAAGTCATGAAGTAGGAATTCGCATAAAATGAGAAAAGGAAGCGCTAAAGCCTAAGTATAAAGCTTTAAAAATACTAATGTGCTTATCTACGGTATAAATATGAAATATATTTCGTAAATACCAAAGGAAACTTCATGATGTTATTTTTTCTTAGATATAGTTCAAGCCACTCGATGAGTTTTTATGTATCTATACAAGAATAAAAAAATGCTATACGTTTTTCACGTTATCTTAACCATGCCATATCCCATAGTTATCCATCGGCTACTTAAATAGAACGGCAAAGAATTTACAGATTACCTTTTAGTCTGCGAAAACGTTCAGCTTCTGGAAAACAGGAATTCGCTTGTTTATGTACAGAACTTGGTGTTGACTATCGGCTTTTAGGCATCCTAACTATCCTCAAATAAATGATATAATGAGTGATTTAATAGATATTATAAAAAGAGACGGCTACAAAGCCCTTTATGTTAATTCTAGTCAAGTTTTTTAGATCGATCTTCATCAATATTTAGCTGTACAATCAGGAATTACCCATCAGTAGTAGATAGTAAAACTCCACTCTAGTCTATGAAAGATTGATTTAAAATCAAACTTAAATTATTCAAAAATCATATTATCTTTTAGGATAATGACACTTAATAATTCATCAATATATGTTGCGGCATCACTAAATATCTGGTTTATATATTTGAGGTGAAATAACTTTAGCAATTTATAAGAACATATTAGATTGATTAGGATCGTCTGCACCTAAATAAACAGAAAGTATATTATCAATATCATTAGTATATTTAGTCATATCTTCAATACAGTATTTAAGTCAGCACAGCTTTTCAACACCACGACAACTATAAGATAAGTTTTAGCAACTTGAAAAATCTCTTTAGCATTTTACTGATAGTCTGCCAGAGCATTTAAACAAATATTTTCATAATAAAATTATGGGTTAATTGTTTTAATTATTTGATTCCACTAATAACTTAGTGTATGCATGAAATAATTATTTTCAGTTTTTTATTATTTAACACTATAGATATCAGCTTCAATTTTCCCTTTATTAGGTTTATATTCACAAAAATTGATACCAGGTGGCTATCACCGTCCATTAAAATTCTGTCATTATGGCATAAGTTTTTATCAATATCTTTCTAATCAAATCTTTATCTCTATCTGAATAAATATTACAGACAGCAGCATTACAAATAATTTGTACTTTGAACACTTTGATTTTGTTGAGATCTTTTATAAAGTTTGTTATTTTCTTAATTATTTATGTGCTAATCTTTTTTAGCAGTTAGGTAGATCTTAATCACCAGCGTTAGGCCTAAAATATTTTCTTTAATGGATTTTTATAGCGTAACTAATTTCACCACTTTCTTGTTTAACTCATTTAACATATTAACATTACCAATGACGATCTACTAATTGCGCCTTTAATTACTTTAGCGACACTATAGATCAGTAAGTCAGCAACATATTAATAATAAGTTACTAAATCTTTTTCGAATTATACTCATTTTGGTGTATGATGGATTTTAAGGAGGTACTGGCGTATTTCCTGTTGATTGATTTCATGGATGATTTCAACATCAGAGAGATGACATGCTATGAAAACTCTACCTTATAAACATCCGAAAATAAAAAATTATCTGTAATCATTTGCATGAACTCATCCGTAATTATGAGCCAGACAAGTGATAGGGGCACTACCGTTAAGGCAGTGTTCAAAGCCATGCTGCGATAATATGCTCAATATTACCTTGTCTACAGATCTCATCCGTTATCCATAAATGCTTATTCCAACAGCAAATCGCATATAGACTAGTCTTGGGGAGATATTGAGACTAAAGTACCTAAGGTTAAAAAGGGATCGCGGTGGAAACAGAATATCTTTTAACAGCTTGTTGCTATCACCTTATCTGAAACGTATAAAAATAGCGAAAAGGTTATCCTGGACTATACCAGCAAGACATCTCTTTAGGGTAATTTTCACGAAATTCTTTTGGCTTCTTAGTGAAAAGCACATATTCTCTTTACATACCATCAGTAGATTAAAATATCGATACTTTAAAAACATAGGTAAATTGTAGCTATATGATTCAAACTACACGCGCTACGTTTATTTCTATTTTGATGCCGCATGCCTATCTCCTCCTATACAGGCAAGATGATCGCCTTTACCTGCTGCTCATTATTAGCAATACTGCGCATGGATATAAGGAGCTTCCTTATGCTTAAAGAGAATTATTGAAAATTAGAAGTGAACTTAAGTTTAACTTTTCAATGATTTGTAAGCGTATAACTTAACTATATCTTCCAATTTTATTACGGAGATAGTACCCTTATAATATTGGAGTGTAATGGAAAGATATTTTAGGATACATAACACTAAACTCTATTGTGTACAATAAACAGCTCACATGCTTTCTTCACTCTCCAAAGAGACATCCAACCAAAAGTTTAAGATGAGCTGAAGGAAGTGTGAGCCTAGCAGAGAGCTGTGATGTCGGTAATAAATCCATCAATATTTTTTGGCAAGGTTTTCAGTATATCTTGAAGCGATGAAGAAGCTGGAAAAAAATAAAAAAACGATTGGGATTCTATGACTTCTTATTAGTGCATTGGGCGTCATAAGAACGCTAAATCCGATTAAAGTGGCTTTGCGATAGTGTGAGGCTATGAAGCTGATGCGCGAAGCACTTTGGTTTGAGAAAACAACTCTTTTAATACCATTTAAGCTGTTTCTGTATGCTCGGGAAAGTTGGGTTCTGCTAGGAACATTTAGCTTTTTGACTCTGGTTATAAACAACTCTTCATAGGAGAAATATACGGATGGGGCTCTGGGCTGATAAGACTTAATAAATCTAAATAAGATGACTCTTTTTGCTTTAGTATCGAACAAAACTAAAAGGGTAATTTATTCAGATGTATATTCCTGTCTAACTAAACTAATTTATCATTAATGACGGGTGAAATAAATTTTTTTGAAAAATACGGTGAAATTTCAGCTATCGTGAACTCTCTATCTATCGAGAGAGTGCTAGTCTGTAGCACTTTTTTTTGGTATTATTGGTCCGAGCGCGATACTGTGCTATTGTCTATCCTGAATATTCCAGTCCCTATTTTTACATAAATGTAAGTTCAAAATTTGCAGTTCATGTCACCTTCAAAGGTATAGAAGAGTGATTAGCACAAGCAGATTTATATTTTATAATACTACGACTCTGACAATATATTATCTTTCACTATACCATATTTCTTTTGATCTTTTTTGCAATAACTGGTTTGATTACAATTCAACGCTCTTTTTCTACCATCTCCACTATAGCTGCAAATTGGGTATATAAACAGGATATCTAAATTAGTATATTCTATCCTTGCAGATTTATGTTTGATAACTTAATCAATATCCGCATCTTCATCTTTTCATCTCTTCATCTCTTCATCATTCGTGATGCTTTAGATATTAAATATCCTGCTGTATGGCATCAACAGTTCTTCAAAAGAAGTTGAAAATCTGATTAGGCGTTAGCATTTAGCTTCTGCGTTATAGTTATGACCTAATAAATTCCAATAGTTTTCTTGCTTTATGGAATATCATTTAAGTCAAGAAGTAATGGGTACCCGTTGCCTGAAGAAATAATACGAACGGTTATTAAAAAAGGGTTCGTTAAAAAGACGGAATGGGGGGAGCGTGGGAGCGTGAATACCCTCCTCAGGCACTATCTTAAAACGGTCTCTGGCTAGATATCCGCGTAAAAACTGCGGCATTAAGCAATATAAAAGTGGTTATGCATCATTATAAAAACCGGATTATATGCTACCTGCAAGCAGACTATGAAGCAGTAAAAGATGATTGGGGCCCTATATTAAAACCATATTCTGGTAAAGCATTTTAAAATGCTGCGTTATTATAGTTTCTTATTAACTCATAAATTAGGGACACTATTATCAAATATATATAAGGCATTGAAGATAATAGTTTGTAAAATTTACAAAAATCGAGTTCACTGTATTAATGGAGGGGGTCTTGCGTATAAAAATGAATATAAATGCATTCTGTGTGGTGATAGACTATTTTTATCAATGCGCAAGCTTGACAAGTAAGCAGCTAAGGGGATTTTATTAAAAATAAATGCATAAAATGGAAAAATGAGAGTTACTAAGTTAAACTTAGTATTAATGTCTATAAATTAGTTGTATTAGGTAAGATTAAAACACGTAATTTCATGAAATTTTATTTACAATATATCTATAAACTGATCTCCATTTTTTCTAAAAGAAAAAATGGATGCCTCTCTCTTTAAGAGAGAGTTGATTTCCTAACCATGAATTCTTAAGTTTTAATTGCTAGCTTTTTAAGCTATATTATTATTATCAATAATAATTTTCGAAAACGGGAATTCTTACTTGCTTTCTTGAATACTACTTCTTACAAAAACTGCTTTCAAAAATTGAATCATGAATATTTATTCATGTCGTTATCTAAAATTTTTTTGATTAAATTCTTTTGTTTAATTAACTCTATTAATAGCTAATTGAGCTCTTTAGCAAAAATATCCGGCAATATATAGGATCGGTTCTTATTTTATCAGAAATTTCTTTCCCATTCCAATATCGATAAAGAGTTATTAGCAAATTTAGTATTATGTGATAAGGCTATACTCTAATGCTTCGTAAATATATTTCCAATATTAAATTGAATATTGCTTGCAATGATAGGATCAACAGCTTAACTCCCCCCTGAGCCACATTAAGCTTATTTGAAAATATAGCAGCTTATTATATACCATTGAAAGGATTATTTTCGTAAGCACAATGCTTCGCGTGTTACTCTTCATAGGTTCACTATCATAAAAGCTAATTCAATCTTATTCGCCGTTCTTATGATATCAAGTGCACCGATAGACTGGTATAGGATGCCAGTAACTATTCTCGGATCTTTTCTAGCTTCTTCATCACTACAGGATATACTGAAATGTTATTAACAAAATATCAAAGAATTTATTAGCGGCATCGCGATTCTCTGGTAGTCAGATCACTTCCCGCAACTTACCTTAACTTTCGGTGCCGCATGTTTTTCAGGAGTGAAAACAACTACATTAATTAATTATTTTATGTAGTTAACAGTATTAATATTGCGTATCCAGAAATATCTTTATCATTTTATTCTAAAAAACTGAAATATCATTCTCCTATAGCAAGTTTAAAATATGTTTAAGTCACGCGTTCGTAGGCCATTAATAATTTTAATCTAGTTTATTTTTGATTTTTAATATGCATCTTTGAGCGTAATTAGATCTTTAAGTCCATTCTTAGTAATGTTGATTTGACTAGAAGTAAAAAGACTATCATTGTCTCTGACAAGCCTGTATATGCTATCTGCCAAGTAATAAATGTAGCAATATCGCTTAAATAATATAGCTGTTAATGCCTGTGTTCTTCAAAACATTGTTGTTTCAATCTTCTGATAGGATTTAGCAAAATAATACTATGCGTTTTTTACTGAGAAGCACCCTCCAGAATTATAAAAATTACCGGTGTATAAATACCTTGCATATACAGATTATTATAGCAACTTTTCGATATTTTCACGCTTCAGATAAGGTGATAGCAAGAGATTTTTGAAGTATATTCTATTATCGCTATAATCTCACTTTAACCTTAGGGACTTTAATATCAGCATCTCCTAATACGAGTCTATATTGTATTCACTGGGGGTAAATAAGCGTTACGGTCTACGGATGAGATTTGTAGACAAACGGTATTTTATCATATTACTATAAACACGGCTTTGAGCGTTATCTCAACAACGAATGCCTATTAACCTACCTATCAGCATTGTGGATGAGTTGATGCAATGGATCACGGTAATAGCTGGTTTCACAGATACATGTATGTAAATTTTATAGCATATCATATATCTGATAATAGATTATTCACGAAATCAATCAGTAGGAGATACTTCTTCTCTACCATCGGCGAATCCCATACCTTAAAAATGAGAATAATGAGAATAACTTCTCGATAAAAATAAGTTTACCATTTTCGTTCAATAAAAGTTTATCTCGATTTCAGTGATAGTTACTAAAGGGGTCCCCCTCTCCACCTCTCCGCACTAGCTTATTGCTTTTAAATGTAGTGTTAATACAGAAAAAGAGAGAGTTAATAAACTTATTGTTGAGTGCAATCTCTTTTAACATATCGCTTTTTATTAATTTTTTCTAAACTAATTATTAATGATTATGATTATATATCAGTATAGCTAAATCTTAAAATTTTTTTGCTACATAGTGCTTCTCTAGGCATATACAGAAAACTTATTAAAGTATTAAATGAAAAATATTGTAATTATTATTAAACCTATTTAGCCAGTTATCATGTTATGTAAAATCGTTAAATCTTATTGGAAAAGGAGAACTAAAGCTTAGAACAAGAGTCTATAATTATAAAATGTGTCACAAATCACATTTTTATAACTTCAAAATCAACAAATTGGAGGAAAAAGTTGAATGAAGATTTTTTACCGTTATAATCCATTGAAGATTGCACGTTACGTTAAAATATTATTTCGTGGTCGATTGTATATCAAAGATATGGGAGTATTTGAATTTGATAAAGGAAAGATATTACCCCCTAGAATTAGAGATAAGCGGCATTTCAATATAATGAATGAAATCAATAAAGAAGTTCTTATTCTCCAGACAGAAATAAGTTAACTTGTCTGATAAATTTTGCGCCACATCATCCTCGGTGGCGCAAATAAAAATATAAACTAATAATGATCTAATAGTTTTAATTCATAATTTCTAATATATATGTCACGAATTAGCGAAAAGATTTTTACTATACCTTACGTCGCTTTACATTAAATTTAATTTTTACCAGCAAATTTTATTTTATGAATAGCGTCAAATAATTTAATCTTGCATATGTAAGCAACGATGTTTTATTATAATCAAAATTATAATTTTGAAGAAATTAAATTTATGGATGTATTTTTGTTAAAAATACAAGTAATACTACTTGATAAAATCTATTCTTCTCAAAGAAGAAAAATGTTTTTTCCTATTACAAAAAACTATTTTAGTACTAAGTCTATCTTTTCTAATAGATGCTCTCCTCTTTGTTACCAAAAGATTACTTACGGCGAACAACAAATCATATTGTCTAATTCTTTATCTTTCTGGTAATTATTCTTATGAATATGCTAACCAACATTGGATAATCCATATAAAACCACAGCTAGGGAATATTACATATTAATTATTTATTGATCAAATCTCAAAACATAAAAACAACTGCAAGCACTGATAAATAAGTTTGAATTTAACTAGAAAGTGAGATTGAGTATAAGCAAAGCAATATTTATAATATTTATCGCAGTTATTAAATGAAAGGGCGATTAAAATAAGTTTAACGCTGGTATAAATCCACTTAATTCTATTAAATAGCAAAATTTACGCTGATATTACTAAGCTAATAGCAAATCAGGTTATATATTATTTATTTCCTATTGGGTTGGGGTTTAGATACAAAAGCACCTGATACTTATGTTCTTTATTTTAAAAAGGTAGCTTAGGCTTATTTCTAAATAGAGATTACTATCTGGATAACACTAAACAGATGAAAATTATTCGTTAGAATATATCGCTATTACTACTATTTTAGAGTTAGTAAGATAAAGAAAAAGAAATACAATTAAGGATAATTATTGAGTTATTAGTAAAATCTAATATATAATAATTAGTTTATTATCTGATGTTTCGTAAATCCATTTTGTATCTTTAAATTAGATGCTGTTATCACCAGAGTCATAGCAAGTTAATTCCACTTAGCCGGTTTCCAGCTTTTCTGGGAGACGAAGCAGCTAAATACTATTAAAAAGAGTTTATTAGCGGCATCGCGATTCTCTGATAGCCAAATCACTTCCTGCAGCTCGCTTTAACTTTTAGTATAAAAATATCTTTATGGAGTGAAGGCAATATATTAACTATTTTATATACCCAACAGAGTTGGTGCTGCGTATTTTGAAATATCTTTCTATTACATTCTAAAAACCAAAACACCGTCTTCTCTAGTAAATCCAAGAGATATAGTTAAGGCACATACCGACAGGCGGCGATCATCCAGAAGTTCAGCCCAGTGCACTTATAACTCTCGATAAGCATCTTTAACTAAAAATCAATTCTTTATGTCTATGCTCAGTGATACCAATAATTACTAGCAGATAAAGGCGATCAGCTTGCCTGATAGAATAGTGTATATACCATCAGAACAGAAAAAATTTAGTGGCATCCCCTTAAATCACATAAGGATACATTACTCATCTTGAGTATGTTCTTCAATCCATTACTGTTTTAGTCTGATAATAGTACTGACACAGAAGTCATGCGCTTCTTACCAAGAAGCGCCTTAAGAGTTTAGCGAAAACCACCGGTTGTATGCCTTTCAGGTACAGGCATAAGTAGTAGCTCTTCGCCAATTTTTGTACGCTTCAGATAAGGTGATAGCAAAAAACTGTTGAAGCATATTTATTGCCACTACAATACGTCCCTAATCTTAAGCACTTTAATCTCAACATTACCATTACTAGTATTTACTGTATGGTTCGATGTAGCACATAACCATTACGGGTAAATACAAAGCAGCGTTAAAGATATTCTCGCAGTTATAATAGGGGGCCTTACCCAAGCTCAATTCAACGGCAGCACCTATAAGCTTATTGGCAAAGCATTACGGATGAGTTTATGAAAATGGATTACAGATCATATCTAGTTTCGGAGATATCTCTTGTAGAGTAAATTTCATGGTATATTAGCTCTCTATTATTAAGATCATTATAAAATGAATTAAAAATGATAATCATCTTTAAAATTCCATACACCACAAATAAACATAACTTGATTACTTGAATGCCAATATCTAATTCTGCTAATTTATCAACCTGACGCACATCATATCGATAATAATACCTTCCTACTGTTTTTCATAACAAATTTTCTAATCCAAAATTATTAGCGCTTTACGTGCAGAGCCTCAACCATCAACTAATAGATCCACTCCTTCCCCCTGCTCATCTAGAAAATTAGAAATGATTTTATTCTCTTTAAAATATTTTATTGTCATAATTTAACTACTAAATGAAGTATGTCAGCCAAAGCTAGAGAATAAAGATTCGACTACATTCACCTTTTATTGATAGATATCACACAGTTCGGAAGTACTATATTCATAGTACTTCAGTCTATTTAAGCACGAGGAAAGTTCAGTATATTCTTATCTAATTATTCTTTTTGCAAAAAAGTAACTCATAAAAAACACTGAGAAAAGTCAAAATTACAATAATTTATTTAAAATAAGTACAACAGAAAATAAAATTTTAATTAGTAACGCCGCTTTAAGTTTATTTCCAATAAAGATTTCATATCTTTAAAGGTACTATTAATGAATAACTTTATTTATATAGTTTAATAAACTAAATGTAATGAGCCAGAATAACCAACCCGTTAAGTAATGAAGATATAAACACGCTAAAGAGTATTAAACAAAAAATCATAATTAAGATGAATACAGTATGATATGATTGGAGTGTCTTTAGCACTTAATCTAACTGCTAAAGTATTTTTATCTGCTTTAATATTATTTTCTATTGCGCATATTGTTAACATTTATTACTGTTACTAACAAACAATCCAGAAGCGGTTATTGCTAATAACAGACTATGTTTGCAAAGGTTATTGGTAGAAATCCATTTACTATTATGAAGGATTTTCGCTACATAAGTTGCCATGAAAAACAAGTAATCATATAGATTAAAGAGACTTTTCCTTATTCTCTAATAAAATAAATCTGCATTTTATTAGTTGCCTAGATGTTAATCTAACGGATGATATCAATTAATACATTCAAGCAAGTTATTGCACTTTATCCTACCTATAATTGTCACAGTAAATATCTTTATCTGCTGAAGACATTTATTATGATTACAACGATATCGTTGCAAAATCCCCATTGCAGGAAAATATGTAACAATCTTATTGGAATTACCTCTGGCGAAAGTATATCACAAAAGTAGATGGTTTAGTTATTTTCAATATATATATATTGAATAGCTTCACTTTATGAAAGAAAGAAAAACAAATATTGATTTAAAATAACGTTTAGATGTGGAGTATCACTTGCTTCTTGCTTCAGCAGTGAGAGATAAGATAAATACACTAAGTGATTATTATTAAAGTCAACGAAACATTTCTCCTGAATCATTTAAAAGGGATTGTTATATTCCATATAGGAAATCTAGAAAATGCGAGAGTAGGAGATAAAAAGAATCAATTTCGGTCTTAATTACCCCCGAGATCGATATGTTCATGGAACAATGAAACTTTTTAAGAGTTTAATGGAGAGTATGTTAATCGTTTTCTTGAGCTTATCTTCAATAAAGATTTCATCCTTTACTTGGATAGAGTAAAATTATACAAAACTTTTCCTAGTAAGCACGAATTAGTTACTATCAACTAATAAGATTGAGTAATCAGAAAGTTATTGGTAAGGAATTCCAGATTCAAAATCTGATCAATTGTATCAGTCGATTAAAAGTATGCCTGAATAGGGATTCCATGGCGTATAGTTATTATTTACTAAATTATCTGGCCTTGGGTAGATTGTTTGAACTAGAACAATTTGAAATATAGTTGTGACTATAAAAATTCTTCTATGAGCAAAGCAGTTATTTCTTCATAAGATAACCGATTAAATTCTTCTAATTAACCTAGAAGTTGTTCTTATAATATAGTGGGGAGGCTTTTATAGCCCCACCTAGGATTATAATTAGCAAAATTAATGGTGCTAGATTATAAAATAAATCGACTTAGATCTTCATCAGCAACTAGCTCATCCAGATGTTTAGAAACGTAATCAGCATTAATTATAATATCTTGACCATTGCTTTCGCTTGCATTGAAAGAGATATCTTCCATTAATCGTTCAAGAACGGTATGTAATCGACGAGCACCAATATTTTCTGTTTTTTCATTAACTTGCCATGCTGCTTGAGCAATTTTATTAATGGCTTCTGATGTAAAGATAATGTTTAAACCTTCGGTTTCCATCAATGCTTTATATTGTATAGTTAAAGATGCATTTGGTTCAGTTAAAATACGATTAAAGTCTTCTGCCGTCAATGCTTGCAATTCAACTCTGATAGGTAATCTGCCTTGTAGTTCAGGAATTAAATCTGATGGACTTGTAACTTGAAATGCGCCAGAAGCGATAAATAGAATATGGTCAGTTTTTACCATACCATGTTTAGTCGAAACGGTGCAGCCTTCAACTAAAGGTAACAAATCACGTTGTACACCTTCTCGAGAGACATCTGGACCAGAAGTTTCTCCACGTTTGCATATTTTATCGATTTCATCGATGAAAACAATACCATGTTGTTCAACTGAATCAATGGCTTGCTGTTTTAGTTCTTCTGGATTAACCAGTTTTGCTGCTTCTTCTTCTATTAATATTTTAAAGGCTTCTTTAATTTTCATCTTACGGGGTTTATGTTTTTGCCCGGCTAGATTTTGAAATAAAGATTGCAATTGACTAGTCATTTCCTCCATACCAGGAGGAGCCATAATTTCAATACCTACTGGTATAGTAGCAACTTCAATTTCAATTTCTTTATTATCTAACTCACCTTCTCTTAGTTTTTTACGGAAAGATTGGCGTGTATTAGAAGGTTCTACATGTGGATCAGGATGTCCCCAATTATTTTTAGCTGGAGGCAATAAAACATCAAGAATACGTTCTTCTGCCAGTTCTTCTGCACGGTAACCGTTTTTTTCTATAGATTGAAGGCGTACCATTTTTACAGCAGCGTCAGTTAAATCACGAATGATAGAATCAACCTCTTTACCAACATAACCGACTTCAGTAAACTTCGTTGCTTCTACCTTAATAAATGGAGCATTAGCCAGCTTTGCTAAGCGCCGGGCAATTTCAGTTTTACCTACACCAGTTGGACCAATCATCAAAATATTTTTTGGTGTTACTTCTTGACGCAATGCTTCATCAAGTTGCATACGACGCCAACGATTACGTAGCGCAATAGCGACAGAACGTTTTGCTTTGTGTTGACCAATAATATAATTGTCCAATTCACTGACAATTTCACGTGGCGTCATTTCAGACATATTTAAATCCTTAAGATTTTGAAAAGAGTTCTTCAAAGTTAAAATTATGGTTGGTATATATGCAGATATCACTCGCTATATTTAGCGATTTTTCTGTAATATCACGTGCGCTCATTTCTGTATTTTCTAACAGAGCACGTGCAGAAGCTTGTGCATAAGCACCACCAGAACCAATAGCGATCAAATCATTTTCTGGTTGAATAACATCCCCATTACCTGTAATGATCAATGAACTGCTTTCATCTGCAACAGCTAAAAGCGCTTCAAGTTTTCTTAGCATACGATCAGTACGCCAATCTTTAGCTAGTTCAACAGCAGCTTTCGTTAGGTGTCCTTGATAAAGTTCTAGTTTTCGTTCAAAAAGTTCAAATAGTGTAAATGCATCAGCAGTACTACCTGCAAATCCTGCGATAACTTTATTATTATAAAGGCGGCGCACTTTACGGACGTTGCCTTTCATGACGGTATTACCTATAGTCGCCTGTCCATCACCACCAATTACAACTTTGGCATTACGGCGAACACTTATAATTGTAGTCATAATTCAGCCCTTAATAATTTTATCATAGGAGTATATAAGCATACTTTTTATGTTTTTATGCAAAAAGTCTGTATTTACTTATAGGAATTTTATGGGGGATAATAATCATTTTTCAACCCTTACTTGTATGAAGAATACAGCCGGATATGCCAATAGATTTAGCTCGATCAGGTATTTTTTCTGCTGTTTCTTGATTGTAAGGTCCAAGAATAACACGATGCCAACCTTTTTTTGAGATAATTCTACTTTCTAAACCTAAAAATGCCATGTTGGCTTTAACGGATTCTGCTTGCTCAAGATTCTTAAATGAACTACACTGCACTAGTATTTTTTGTTGAATATTTGTTAATTTCTGAAGCTGTGGGATTGGTTTTAATCGCAGAGATGATTCTATTGGTGGACCATTAATGATAACGCGTGATCGAATGACATTATCATTATTAAGCATTTCGGATAGATTAATGGCATGGTTGCGTCTATCTGCATCAATCTGCTCAAGAAATTGACGCTGTTCCTTACTTAAATCGGTTGTATTATTAATATTTGATTTAGTTGAGTTATTAAAGTTTGGTAGAGTAATGTCACGCTTTTCCAGCTCTTTTATATAACGCCATCGTTCTTCTGGTTTAGGTGGCAGACTAGTAAGTAGCTGACTATTATTAGTCAAGATTTTTTTATTAAATGCAAGAACGCGTTTATTTTGTGTAATGTAATATAAGCCACCAATAAATATAATAACGATGAGAATAGCAATAGTAAGGGTTGTTTTTGGTAATCCTTGATTTAATTTTTTCTTGCCTGAACGCGTACTCTTATAGGGTATTGTACGCCCTAGTCTTACGTAATCTTTTTGTGCCACTTTTCAATTCACTAATTAATAAAAAGTTACATTAATTATTTTATATGTTAATTAACCTAATTATTTTAGACTAGTTTTTAGGTAGAAAACACTATTACGAATAATTAAATTGCAGTCTAGCTATTTGCATTTTTATCTATTCTTTCTGATAACAATTTCATTACCTATTTTTACTCCCATTAATAGCGGTAAAAAGTAGTCTGTCAGCATACAGAATACATTTATACGAATTCTATGCCAAGAAATTATTTTATCTGCATGAAGAAACCCTAATTTCTCAAATTTTTACGGGTCTTCATTTCTAACTCATTATATACTTTTTGTAATAGTGTTTTTCGTTTACAACTTGACAAGAAACTATAGTAACTGATAAGTTTAAAACATCTACTGAAATATAGTTGATATAGCACCTGATTATCTTTCCTTTCGTTAGTGCCTCTCCTGCCAGGGTTCTTGAGTTCAGTTTTAATAATCATGCACAAAACTCCCTCTCCTTCAGTAATATCGTAGTTTTGATGAAGATATGTCTGGGAACGTTTGAAGTGATACTGAATGTATATTCACGCTATGCCACGCCCAATTTCGTCTTTTTAGCGAAGTGCACTTTCCATCCAGTAAGATCCCGTACTGTACATTTAGGTATTGCTGCTATTTCTTCTTGTCGTAGAATATGTTTCAGACTAGAAAAGCAGTTACTGGGATTTATTAGGTCATAACTGTGGACATAGTATAGTAGCCGAGTAATAACGCCTCATTAAATTTCTTCAACCGCTTTTTAAAAGGAACTCACATTATACAACATATTTAATATGCATGCCTTCAGGAGTAATGAAGAGATGAAGAGATGAAGATGCCGATATTGATGAAGTTGTCAAACATAAATCTGCAAGGATAGAAGATACTAATTTCGATATCCTGTTTGTATAGCCAACTTGCAGTTATAGTGGAGATGGTAGAAAAAGAGCGTTGAGTTGCTGCTAGTTATTATAAAAAAGGCCAAAGAATATAGGGGGTATAGTGAAAATAATGCATTATTAGAACTCGGAGTCTTATAAAATATAAACCTTCTGTGTTAATCATTCCTTCATGTCTTTGCAACGACATGAACTAGAAATTTTTAAGCTTACAGCTATATCAAAATATAAGCTGGAAACATTCAGGATAGACACAACAGTATTGCGCCCGAATCTATAATAGCACAAAAATGCCACAGGCTAGTATTTGTTTAATAGATAGAGAGTTCACGATAGTTGAGAACTTTAACATATTTTCAAAAATTTATTTCAGCCGTAATTAATGATAAAAAGCAGTTTAATTGAATAAAGGGTATATATTGTAGTATATTATTTCATAGATCTCTTTAGGTAGTTAAGCATAAATGGTAATCTTGTTCACATTTATTAGGGCTGTCAGCCCAGTTATCTTGTATTTGTCCAATTAAGCAAAGAAATGGAAGATTAATCTCAAAGTTCTGTATAGGTAATGAATGGACATCGGTATGCATATTTAGTTATTGCCATCAGTAGTTATATTCAGAATCATCAGCTTAGCCTAAGTGTGTGGTACTAAAAACTACAAATAATCGTTACTATAGACAGATATAATACTGCATGTTGAGAAAAAATTGAGGAGCCTCTTAAATACAGAGTTATATAGCCTCTTTTTTGGGGTATAATAAAAATTAATAGACTTTTACCATAGCTTCTTTTGATAAAAGAAGCTCATAAAGCGATTCAAATAAAACAAAACGGTATAAATACGGGAAGTTATATAAATAGTCGTCATGATTTGCTAATTTACGTTTTAGTGGAGATTTATTCCGATCTATCTATATTATTTGCTGATAAATTATAGCATATTAGGAATGGTTGTTAGTATAGCAACTCCTTATACTGTATGAAGAATTTTCGCTATAGCAGTTGCTATGAAAAATAAAACAGTCATACAGATAAAGGAAATTATTTCTTCACTTCACTCTAACATAAAACTGCATCTTATTAGTTACTTCAACCACAATCTATTGATGATTTTGATTCATGCATTGAAGGAACTCATTCTCACTTTATCCTACTCATATTATCATAGTGAACATGCAACTTGCTTGGGACATTCATTCATTATAGTTATAACAATATCATTGCAAAATCTTAGATTTCAGAAAAAGATTTAATAATCTTACTGGAAGGAAGTACTCTGGCAAAACTACATCACTTAGGATAAATAGTTTAGTTATCTACAATGTACTTTGAATAGTTTAACTTTATGAAAGTCAGTAAAATACTTAGGGATTAATTTAAAAGTAGCATTTAGAATGGAATCACTGTTTTCTTTCTTAACGGTGATAGCCCAATATAAATACACTAAGTGGTATTATTTTAAAGTCAACGAAATATTTTTTTCTGAATCCTTTAAAGGAAATTATTATATCTCATACTAGAAAGATAGAAATACGGGGGGAGGAAGAGATAAAAATAAAAAATGAATCGTGATCTTAATCATTCGAGATCCGAAAAGGGTCATGTCTGAGTGATGAAACTCTTAAGAATTTAATACAGAAGTGATTAATCGTTTTTAAGTTAATCTTTAATAAAGAGCGCATTCTTTTCTGGGATAAAAAGCTAAACATTAAAATTTTTCCAGAGAGCATTAAATTAGTACCATTACCTAATAAGATTAGGTAATCAGAAAATTATTGATAAGGAATTTCATATTCAAAATATGAACAGTTACATCATCTGATTAAAAGACTGCATGATAGATTGCATGGTTAAGGTCATTTATTTACTGAATTATCTGGTTTAAAGAAGATTATTGAAATCATAATAATTGAAATATAAACATGATTATAAATTGGTTTGCGAAAAAATCAACAAGATTTTTTAGCAAAAATAGCTAGAATTAACATGCGACTGAGTATAAAAGTACTCAGCTCATAAACAATCTTCGAAAGCAGCGTATCTACTACGCTCACGCATAGCGTGCTACATTCTGTATATTATATAATATTGAGATTACTCAATCTAATAATAGATAAATCTTTTAATAATCTTAACCCTATACGTTTGGTCATCCATATGATACATAAATAACCATAATATCATCATGGTAAAAATTACGATAAGTGCCTTAAGTAATGTAAAAAGTTTTATATGCCTTTATTTTCTCCTTCATAACTAAAGTCACTATTAATATATTCCTTGTAGCTTAATCTGCATCTATATCGCTTAAGTGTAAGCCTGAAAAACGATATTAACAATATATAGTGGTTTCTAGGCCGATTAGTTCGATTATATACAAACAATATATTTATAAGAAAATTTTTATAAAAAATTAATTACATTAAAAGAATAGGTTAGATTATCAATATTTATTAAAGCAATATTGAATTCAGGTATAAATTTGTTTTTAACAACTATTAGCGATAAATTTTTTAGTTTTCTCTATTTGATGAGCGAAATGGAATATCAGAATTGAGTAAATATGATGCAATAATTTATTAGCTAATAACTATGTTAATAAGAGTCTGTTGTTGTTTTTGATAATATTTACAATCACAATGAGTGTATATATTTTTGTTCAGTAGCCATTTATTCAATATTATTAATAATAATAGGATAAATAGGATTTTGGTAATATCGGATTGCAGCAAAAAATAGTTTTATTTTTATTTAATTTCATATTTCTAGTCGTTAGAGACTAGAATATCATAAACTGTTTTCAACGCAGCTATTCAACTTTTTTGCGTATTTAAACAATTTGTTTGGCCTAAGACACCCATTATATATACCCTCTCCGCTTAGCGTGGTTAAGGCTAAGATGGTTACTGAGAAATATAAATTAATAATAAAATATCATGATGATAAGAGAGGGAGAGGGGGACCCCCTCACCTCATTTTCAGATAACTATAAAACTTAAAGACAGAGTTGCTCTTTATAGACCATAAGAGCAGTTTTTATTTACTTTTGTTAAGTATTATAGCGCATCCAAACTTATCATTATTATTAAAGGAGTTATTAGCAAATCTGGTGTACAGATTATCAGATTACGTTGCACTAAAATGCTTCATAAATCTCTTCTCCATCCTTAAATTGGATCTTGCTTTACCCACCACATGATCATCAGATAACCCCATGATCTGTTTCCAGCGTCTTGAGGAGAAGAAAGCAGCTAAAATACCATTAAAATAGTTCTTTCTCTTCGAACCACAATGTTTCGATATTAACTTCATAGCTTCACGCTGTCACGCAAAAGCCGATATTTAAATTAGATTCCTCATTCTTATTGACGCAAAATGCACTAATGATAAGGTATAGGATGCCAACAGTTATTCTCTCGATTTTTCCCTAGTTTTTCATCGCTGCAAAATATTCTACTGAAATCTTTTCCAATAAAGGATAAAGGGGTTTATTAGCGGCATCATGATTCTCTCTGAGAATCTGAGCTCTCGGCAAGAGAGTTCAGCATTAATTTCGGTTACATGCTTTTGGGGGGAGTAATTTAGCACTAATGCTGTATTGTGTACCCAACAAGTATTGGTACTGCGCCTCTGAAAATATATTTATCATTGCATTCGAAAAAACTAAAGCACTATTTCCCATATCAAGCTTGGAAGGTACACTTAAGTAATGCACTTGCGTGGCATTAAGAAATTAAATTCAGCTTGCTTCTGGTTACCAATAGCTACTTTTAGGTGTAATGGGAGCTCCTTACATTTATCTGCAGTAACATTAATAATTAGCAGCAGGAAAAGATGTTTCTTTCTGCCTGAAAGAAACAAGGTATATGCCTTCAGCCAAGAAATGAACATAGCGGTTTTGTTTAAATTACGAAAGTACCCATATGGACCTTGTACTCTTCAAGTCATTGCTGTTTCAGCCTTATTACGGTGATTGAGAGGGATTATACCATATGCTTTTCATCGAGAAGCACTTCAGAACTTAGTAAAAATCTCCGGTAGAGATACCTCGAAGGTATAGTCATAATAGCAACTAGTTGCTGAAGAATATTCAACCATTATCTCTACAATTTCCTTAACCTTATGCACTTTAATCTCAACATCGTCAATACCCGTCTATATTGGCTCACTCTAGCAAAAACGATTATAGACGACGGCATGATTACCTGTCTATAAAAATAGCGTTCAATATTAAGATGAGCTCATAAAAGAAATTAGAGGTAATATTTAATTTATGGATACCTCTATTGTAGACTTTTCTATAGCATATCATATCTATATTTTGAAATAATTCATGAAATCAATCAGATTGATAGGCTAGCATCTACAAAACTTCATACACTAGAAGTAAGTATAACACTCTCAATAGCCTATTTACTTTTATTAAAAATAAAGATATCAATTAAAAAGAATATTGTTCTTACTTTTTCAAAAAAGTAACTCTCTTCTTTAAATCAAATAGCTAGCAACAAATTGAATAATCCTTATAATAAATTTATTTTTTGAAAAAATAAATTATTTTTCTTTACTTTTAGATTAGGTAAATCAATAATATTTTTCTGATATATTTCAGCTACCGTACTAATTGACTCATATAATATGTCGAATAAGCATGAGTTGTTCATCTATCTTTATCTAGATCATACCTATAACATTTCAATCGTTAAGCTAATTTCACTAAGTAATTCACTCATATTAAATCGACTATTGCTATTGCCAATAACGCAATAGTTTTCTTATTAAAATAAGCTTAGTTATACTATTAGCAATCAGATATAATAGTATAAGCAGAAACAAGCTCATTGGAAAACGGATACTTCATAACTAATATTTTGTTCTTTAGCTTCTTTTTCTGTCAAACTAACCAGGCGCCCTAAAAGCTCAGTATAAAGTATAAGCAATTGAAGAGATAACTTTTTAGTAAAATACTATTTTAAGCTAAAAATCATTTGAACCAAAAAATGGTCTTCATAAATACCATTATGATATTATATTAAATAACTGATAATTTTTTATTATATAAATATAATTATATTGGTAAATGCATCTGTTTATTAATGTGGATTTGTAAGTTCCTTCTTGTCTTCTATTTAAATGTAAATATCGTATTTTAGCTTTCAAACAGTTATTTTTCTCTCGAGGATTAAATTAAACTTCTTTTTAATCTGTTTACTAAAAAGTTTAATAATGTCTTTATCTGCTAGGGGGAATAACCTGATTGAATTTCAATAACATCAATTTTTGATCCTAATCATAATATACGGTATCTAGTTCTAAACTGATAATACCGCCTCCTATCTCTAAATATATATTAGAGTATTTCTAGTTGCTAAGATTAGCATAACCTCATTTTCTCTGGTCATTATGAGAAATAAATAGAAGCTAGTGCAGATCTGAACCGCAGCAATAATAGGATTATTAATATTTATAATTCTTCTTTCTTTTCATCTTCAACAACTAATATATTAGCACCGATAAATTTATTTTACCTATTAATAACTTTAATTACGATTTTCTTCCATCTCTGCTAAACCAGTTATTAACTGATCAATAACTTTCTTCTACAACTGTACTTTATTAATATCTATTTTTTGGTTTAATAAATACGATTCAATATATTGTTTAATCCCTTGATTTCTTCAATTTTTTTTGCAAAAAAATATTCTTTTGGAAGGAATGCAACAAAAATTAAGAAAAATAGCGCCTATTGTTACATAACAATCAATTAAAACCATTTCTAAACAAATATCTGCTCAGCGAAAAGCTATTAAATAACTTGTAAAATGGACCCGGGTAGTGCAGCCCACCTTTCAGTATCTAGAATTACTACTTGGGTTTTAATTTCAGTACTCATAAATAACCTCTTACTTTTTTTCTCTGGTAGAGATGAATAAAATAAAAAATTCTATAATTACTAATAATAAAATACAGCAACTTACAGTTGATCTGTAAGTTACATAACTAAACGACGAATATCACTCATTAATTGTGTAATACGAGTAAGAAAACGCGCACCGTCTGCACCATCAATAACACGATGATCAAATGAGAGTGACATAGGTAATATCAGACGTGAAATAAATTCACTGTCATTCCATACTGGTTTTATTAATGATCGAGATAGCCCCATAATAGCCACTTCTGGCGCATTAATAATTGGTGTAAAATTCGTCGTACCAATACCACCTAAGTTAGAGATAGTAAAACTGCCACCTTGCATATCAGACATAGTCAACTTGCCGGTACGTGCTTTCTTCGAAACTTCTATCAATTCCTTGGAAAGTTCAATAATACCTTTCTTATTAATATCGCGAATAACAGGCACAACCAAGCTATTGGAGGTATCAACAGCAATACCAATATGAATATACTTTTTCAATATTAATCGCTGAGCATCTGCAGAAATTGAACTATTGAAACGAGGCATTTCTTCTAATGCTCTAGCAACCGCTTTCATGACAAAAACTAATAGTGTAATTTTTACTTCTGTTTTTAACTTTTCCATCTCTTTATTTTGCTGCTTACGAAAAACTTCTACTTCGGTAATATCGGCATCTTCCATGATAGTCACATGTGGAATCATTACCCAGTTACGACTTAAATTAAGACCAGATATCTTTTGAATGCGATCGAATTCAACTTCTTCAACTTCACCAAATTTACTAAAATCAACTTTTGACAATGGCAATAGTATGCTGCCTGGCAAACTACTCGCTATAGTCGCACCTGCTTCATAAGATTTTACTACCTCTTTAACATAAGCCTGAATATCTTCACGCAGAATACGAGCTTTAGGCCCAGTTCCGTTTATCTTAGCAAGATTAACACCAAATTCACGCGCTAAACGGCGAATAAGCGGGGTTGCATGCACATACGCATCATTTTCAATAAATTTATTTTTAAGATCAGAAGAACTACATGCTTTTATTAGAGATGATACCTCTAATTTCTTTAATATTTCAGCGCTCCTAGCTTCCATATTAGCAGGTGATTGAGTTGCAACAGTATCAACCGCAAAAATCATAATAAGTGAACCAGTTTTGACTTTATCACCCTTAGCAACTTTAATTTCTTTAACTTTTCCGGCAAAAGGTGCTGACACTTTCATCAATGCATTTTCACCTTTTACAATAATTAGGGATTGCTCAGGAGAAATTTTATCACCAACATTAACGATTATATCCGTAATTTCAATCTCATCATTACCAATATCCGGTACAATAACTTCCTTTAATTCACTTTTTATTGGATCTCTATCTATGCTATCTGTTTTATCTACGTTTTCGTATAAGGTTGTTTTAACGCTAGTTTCTTCTACTTTTTTCGCTGCATCAAAAATCATGATCAACTTACCGGTTGTCACTTTATCACCAACTGCAACTTTAATTTCTTTCAGAACGCCAGCCTGGGGTGAAGGAACTTCTATTGACGCCTTTTCACCTTCTACGGTAATTAATGACTGCTCAACATCAACTTTATCGCCAACTTTTACCATAATTTCGGTAATTTCAACTTCATCTGCACCAATATCAGGAAGATTAATTTCAATAGACATTAATTTTACCTCTTACGCCAAACGCGGATTAATTTTTTCTGGGCTAATATTATATTTTTTGATAGCTTCATCCACCAATATTACATCCATTTCACCACGTTTCGCTAATTCACCTAACGCCGCAACTACCACATAGAAAGTATCAACCTCAAAATGATGACGGAGGTTTTCACGGCTATCTGAACGACCGAAACCATCAGTACCTAAAACACGATAATTACTTGTCGGAATGTAGGAATGAATTTGTTCTGCAAATAATTTCATATAATCTGTTGAAGCAACTGCAAGCATATCATTCATGATTTGAGCAACATAAGGTACACGAGGTTTATCAGATGGATGTAACATATTCCAACGCTCACAATCCTGTCCTTCACGAGCTAATTCGGTAAATGACGTTACACTATAAACATCGGAAGCAATAGCGTACTCACTAGACAAAATTTTTGCAGCTTCACGAACATGACGCATCATTGAGCCCGATCCTAATAATTGAATTTTTCCTTTTTCGCCTTTTAGTGACTCAAGTTTATAGATACCTTTACAAATACCTTCTTCAACACCAGTAGGCATTGCTGGCATATGATAATTTTCGTTCAAAGTAGTAATATAATAGTAAATGTTTTCTTGTTTCTTACCATACATACGAACTAAACCATCATGTATAATCACAGCAACTTCATAAGCATAAGCTGGATCATAAGAGATGCAGTTAGGTATAGTTAGTGACTGAATATGACTATGTCCATCTTCATGCTGCAAACCTTCCCCATTTAATGTAGTACGCCCTGAAGTTCCTCCAATTAGAAAGCCACGTGCTTGCTGGTCTCCAGCTGCCCATAACAGGTCACCGATACGCTGAAAACCAAACATAGAATAATAAATATAAAATGGAATCATTGGAAGGTTATTCGTGCTATATGATGTAGCAGCAGCTAACCAAGAGGCTCCAGCACCTAATTCATTAATACCTTCTTGAAGAATTTGACCTTTTTCATCTTCTTTGTAATAAGCAACTTGCTTACAATCCTGAGGGGTATACTGCTGTCCATTTGGACTATATATTCCAATCTGACGAAATAAACCTTCCATACCAAAAGTACGTGCTTCATCAACAATAATTGGCACTAGACGATCTTTAATCGAGTTATTTTTTAACATTAAATTCAAGGTACGTATAAATGCAATCGTAGTAGAGATCTCTTTATTTTGTTCTAATAACAATTGACTAAAATCTTCTAGACTAGGAATATCTAATTTTTCATCAAATATAGAATTTCGTGCTGGTAAATACCCACCTAATGCCTGACGACGTTCATGTAGATATTTATATTCGTCTGATTCTTCTTTAAGAAGAAGAAAAGGTAATTTTTCTACTTGATCATCCGATACCGGCACATTAAAGCGATCACGGAAATGACGAATCCCTTGCAGATTCATTTTTTTTACCTGATGAGCAATATTTTTACCTTCAGCAATATCCCCCATTCCATAACCTTTAACTGTTTGAGCTAAAATAACTATTGGCTTACCTTTAGTTTCTTGTGCTTTTTTAAAGGCAGCATAAACTTTTTTCGGATCATGTCCGCCACGATTTAACGACCAAATTTCATCATCAGTCATATCCTTGACTAGGATACTTGTTTCAGGGTAACGATTAAAGAAGTGTTCACGAACATAAGCGCCATCTTTAGATTTAAATGTTTGATAGTCGCCGTCTAAAGTTTCATTCATTAACTGAATTAGTTTACCTGAAGTATCTTTACGCAATAATTCATCCCATCGGCCACCCCATAATACTTTAATAACCTGCCATCCTGCACCGCTAAAAATACCTTCTAATTCATTCACAATCTTACCATTACCAGTAACTGGCCCATCAAGGCGTTGTAAGTTACAGTTAATCACAAAAACAAGGTTATCTAACTTTTCACGAGTCGCAATCGTGATAGCACCTTTAGATTCAGGTTCATCCATTTCACCGTCACCAAGAAAAGCATAAACTGTTTGATCTCCAGTATCTTTTAAACCTCTATGTTGTAAGTATTTTAAGAATTTTGCTTGATAAATAGCACTAATTGGACCTATTCCCATTGATACAGTAGGGAATTGCCAAAACTCAGGCATCAATTTAGGATGAGGATAAGAGGAAAGGCCTTTACCATATATTTCTTGTCGAAAATTGTCCATTTGTTCTTCAGTGAGCCGACCTTCCAAAAATGCACGTGCATAAATACCAGGCGAAATATGTCCTTGGAAATAAACTAAATCTCCACCATTTTTATTATTTTTTGCCTGGAAGAAGTGATTAAAACAGACTTCATATAAAGTTGCAGAAGATTGAAAGGAAGCCATATGACCACCTAATTCCAGATTTTTTTTAGAAGCTCGTAAAACCATCATTACAGCATTCCAACGAATCGTAGAACGAATGCGACGCTCTAAATCCATGTTGCCTGGATAATCAGGCTCATTCTCTACGGAAATAGTGTTGATATAATCATATTTTCCAGAACCTGCTGCGATATTAAGTCCACACTTAGATGCTTTTTGTAATAGTTGATCAATAAGATATTGAGCACGATCAACACCTTCTTCACGGATGACCGATTCGATCGCTTGTAACCAGTCGCGAGTTTCGATCGGATCCATGTCATTCTTTAACGTATCTGACATGGTATATTCCTTTATCTATTCTATTATCTGTTTCTAATGTAGTTATTGAGATATCTTTTGAAGATATTTACTAAACCAGAAAGAAAAAAGATAGTTTCTATTGCCGCAACTTTCTCCATAATTAAATTAGAACGGTAATGCAGAGCTGCAACGGAAATAAAAATCTGCACTACTAATTAAATTTTATATTGTTGTACTCGACATAAAAAATGCTCATAACTTATATTCAGCAAAATCTTCTCAATAAATCTTAAATAAGAATGTGAATTCTTATATACTTATTCAAGTTAATGTATAACAATAGATTCAAAAATTTAAGTTATATTTTTATTTACTGCTGCGTGCATTTTTACAGATATGATAAACACTCAAAATTTTACTTAACATTTTGCTATAATACTGATCTTTTCAATAAAGTATATGGAGTAATTACCATATTATCAGGTGTTCAGTAATAACTAGCTGATGTTGTAAAATAACCTGAACTTTAGCATTAATATCCTCATATTTTTCAGTACTATGAATTTTAAGATGACCGATCTTAATTCAGATCAAATTTCATTGATTCCTTTAAATCAGCATAATAAGCACCAATGCCTTAAAACGGACATGACGTATTTCTAATAGATAAAATTATGATTCCATATATCCAAATAATCTAGATAATCAGATCACTAAAGCATTGCTATAGATTTGTTTATATGAATCCATTTTTCGGCGAAATCCAATTCTTTACTTCAAGTCTCTAATAGCCTCATGCAAAAAGGGGCAAAGAAACATAAAATTGATTAGTCAACACTTGAAGTTCAGGTAAGAATTTTTCTTCAAAACACATTTAATTCCTTCAAGAATTAAATGCTCAAATTGCTGTTCAATAACATCAGATAATTTAGATAGGCGAATTTTACTATAAACTATATCTATAGTAGACCACTTATTTTTGGTAAAAATTTATTTAATGCTACTAAAGTTAATTGGTAATGCCAATTTATCCTAGATGGTTAGTACAGTAACAAAGTATTTAATAACTGTCCATAAGAGCTTAAATTTAACCTTAATAAACTCGCATTTTTGATAAGGATTTTTAAAAATCAAAAAAATGATATTTTTATGCTACATTTTATGCTACATAATGGTAGCTATAAAAAACCAAACAATCATTTAAATTAAAGAAAATCTTTTCTTACTTCATGTGAGAATAAAGATACATTTCATTAGTTAACTCGGTGAACAATCTGTCGAATGATATCAATTAATACATTGAAGCAACTCAATCTGTTTTATCTTTTCAAGATTATTACAATGAACATATTACCCCCCTAGAGATTCATAGGGTTACAGAGATATCATTGAAAAGCTATAATTTACAATTATAGAAAACCATTTAATAAAATTACTAGAAGACCATTTAGCAAAACTACACTATAAAGATAAATAGTTTATTTATCTGCGATATATGCTGAATAGCCTTAACTTTACAGGAATTAGCGGAGTTTTATTAATAAATTTGCTGTATAATGGAAGACTACAGTTCCGCTCTGATGGTTTGTGAATTGTTCTCCATCTTTAAATTGGATATTGTTTACCAGCACAAGGTGAAGTAAATCAAAGTTCCCTGAACTGCTTCCAGATTTCTAAAGAAATTGAAGCAGTTTTAACACCATTCAAAGGATTATTATTCTTAAAGAATAATTTTCGCAAGCCGGCTTTTTATAGCCTAACTGTCGCAAGAAAGTCAATTTAATCGGCTTCATTGTTCTTATTGACGCCAAGTGTGCACTGATGGAAAGTCATATAGCGTCAGCTATTCTTTTAAATTTTTTTTCAGTTTATTCATTGTTGAATAATACGTTGAAAACCTTTTTAATAAAATATCAAGGGATTTATTAGCGACATTGCGACTCTCTGCTAATATAACTCCCATAATCACCCTTAACTTTTTGTGCTATTTACCTTTATAGAGGTAACCCAGTAATTAAATATTTTATGTAGATAATAGTCTTGATACTACATATCCAAGAATATTTTAGCATTGCATTTTAAAAACCAAGAGCACCATTTTCTGTAGCAAGCTTCAGGATGCGATTAAGTCTCTGCGTTTGCAGACCATTCAGGAGTTCTGTTAAGTTTACTTCTGACTCTTGATAAGCATCTTTGACTGAAACGAGCTTTTACCATATATGCAATGACGCCAATAATAAACAGCAGGCAAAAGCGCTCTTCTCTTGATAGGAGAAGGGTTATATGCCATTGCCTAAGAAATAAACGTTAAGAGTATCGCTAAATCACGCAGATAACATTGCTAATGCTCTTTAAGGCATTACCTGTTAAAATCTATTGATGGTGCCCTGATAGAAAGATCATGTTCTTCTTATTAAGAATTGCTTCAGAGTTTCGTAAAAATCATCGGTGGCATACCCCCTCACAGTTACAGGTATTTCAGTAACTCTTCGCCGCTTTTTACGTTTCAGATAAGGCGCAACCAATGAGCTGCTGAAGGATATTCTGTTGCTACCGTGATTCTATTACATTAAGCACTTTAATCTTAACATCGCTAATACCAGTCTACATGGTTTACGGTGGCAAATAACCTTTACGGTTGACGGCATAGGACACGCCCGTCGACAAGCTCCATTCAGCACATTATCGATCGCAGAATGCCCCTTAGATCTCACCCTCAAGACGGTGCCTACCAACTTCCGGTAGGATTAAGAATAAGTTCATGTAAGGGATCATAGGTAATACCTGGTTTTGTTGATACTTGTAAGGATAAAATTTATATGGCATATTATCTTTATATTGTTATAATTATTTATGAAATTAATCATCAGGATATGTCATTTTCTCCGAAATACCATACATCAGAAATCAAGATAATTAGACCAAAACCATCTCTCATTTTTAAAAAAAACTAGGTTTAGTATGAGTTATTACAAGTTAAGATTTAATCGAAGTCTATATTCTTTGACCTAACGTTCTAATTTAAAAATATTAATCCTAGGTTTTAGCTTAATAATTAATAACTATTGTTTTTATTTTATGCATTTTTATATCAATAATTCTGTTTCCTGTTATAATAAGCTGAGTGTTGATAAACAGTATAACCTATCGCCACATATAGATATATTGTATGAATCTGTGTGCAAAAATCTTTTTATCAAACGATGACTGAGAAAACACCCCTATGGATTTTTTAGTTTTTTTGAACCATTATATCAAGTAACTTACTTATATACATTTAGTTAATGTCGAAGTTTTGAGTAAATGGCGCCCGGTAAACCGTTTAAAGTAGCGC
>JBQMRQ010000070.1:0-555 GCA_052174535.1 Arsenophonus sp. NC-WZS1-MAG3
ATAGCCTGACGTATAATGTTTTCATGAATATTTAGTAATCGATTGGTTTTGATAATTAATGCTTCTTTTTCTTCTGCACAATGACCATGATTAGATAATTCCTGTAAAATATAACGGATACCGGCTTGAGCACGAATCAGAGATTGTTTATCAATACCTAGATTTTGTGCGATTTTATCAGCTGTTTTAAATCCAATACCATATATATCAATTGAAAGTTGATAAGGATTTTCTCGTACTTTTAAAATTGCCGATTCACCATAGGTTTTATATATACGAACGGCTAATGAGATTCCCACCCCATTAGATTGTAAGAAAACCATGATTTCTCTAAGCATTTTTTGTTCTACCCAGGCAGCACGAATTTTTTGCTGTCGTTTTTTCCCAATACCTTTAACTTCAAGTAATTTATCAGGGTTTTGTTTAATAATATCAAAAATATTTATACCAAAGTATTGGATAAGTTGTTTGGCAAAAATAGGGCCTATTCCTTTGACCATTCCTGAACCTAGATATTTTTCCATGCCTTCCAGAGTTGCAGGAACAATAGTTTTT
>JBQMRQ010000071.1:0-6402 GCA_052174535.1 Arsenophonus sp. NC-WZS1-MAG3
TTTTTGTGTTACCGTTCGAAATAACTCTTCAGTTAACATAATAAGATCTTTATAATCAGCATAAGCCATATACAGTTCCATCATGGTAAATTCTGGATTATGGCGCGGTGAAATACCTTCATTACGAAAGTTACGATTAATTTCAAAAATGCGCTCAAATCCACCAACAACTAAACGTTTTAAATAAAGTTCTGGCGCAATACGCAGATACATATCAATATCTAATGCATTATGATGAGTAATAAATGGACGTGCTGCTGCACCACCCGGTATAACATGCATCATGGGTGTTTCAACTTCCATAAAATCTTTACTAACCATGAAGTTACGTAAAGCCGACAGCACACGTGAACGTGTAATAAAAGTCTGACGTGATTGTTCATTAGCAATAAGATCAAGATAACGTTGTCGATAACGCGTTTCCTGATCTGCTAGTCCATGGAATTTATCTGGCAGAGGTCGTAATGCTTTGGTTAACAAATAAACTTCATAACCATGAATGGTTAACTCACCTGTTTTGGTCTTAAATAATTTACCTCTAACACCTAGAATATCACCGAGATCCCATTTTTTAAACTGTTCGTTATAAATACCTTCTGGCAAATCATCGCGAAAAATATAAATCTGAATCCGACCACCCATATCTTGTAAGGTTGCAAAAGAGGCTTTACCCATAATACGGCGCGTGATCATTCTCCCAGCAACAGAGACGTTAATATTCAGTTCAGTAAGTTCTTCTGCATGCTTTTCATCATATTTACCATGTATATCACCAGATAAATATTCACGGCGAAAATCATTAGGAAAAGCAATACCATTATCACGCAATCCTGCTAATTTTTCTCGTCGAGTTTTTAATTCATTATTTAAGTCAAGGGACTGCTCAGCACCCTGTTGTTGTTGAGACATCTTTTTCCTTATAGGCCAGCTTTTAAGCTTGCTTCAATGAATTTGTCCAGATCACCATCTAGTACTGCTTGAGTATTACGATTTTCAATACCAGTACGTAAATCTTTAATTCGAGAATCATCCAGCACATAAGAACGAATTTGGCTACCCCAGCCAATATCAGACTTATTTTCTTCTAATGCTTGTTTATCAATATTTTTCTTTTGCATCTCTAGCTCATATAATTTTGCTTTTAGTTGCTTAAAAGCCTGATCTTTATTTTTATGTTGAGAACGGTCATTCTGACATTGAGTAACAATACCAGTTGGAATATGGGTTATACGTACAGCTGACTCTGTTTTATTAACATGTTGCCCACCAGCTCCAGATGCCCGATAAACATCAATGCGTAAATCTGTAGGATTGATTTGAATATCAATATCATTATCCATTTCAGGATAAATAAAAGCAGAGCTAAACGAAGTATGGCGGCGACCTCCGGAATTAAAAGGACTTTTACGCACTAACCGATGAACACCCGTTTCAGTTCGTAACCACCCAAAAGCATACTCACCAATAATCTTTATCGTAGCAGATTTTAAGCCAGCAACATCACCATCTGACACTTCAATAATTTCTGTTTTAAAACCTTTTGACTCTGCCCAGAGTAGATACATGCGCATCAACATGCTAGCCCAATCTTGCGCCTCAGTTCCCCCTGAGCCTGCTTGTAAATCAAGATAACAATTAGCACTATCATTCTGCCTAGAAAACATACAACGAAATTCTAATTGTCCTAGTTTTTCTTCCAGTTGTGCTAACTCTGCAACCACCTCATAAAAAGTTTCTTTATCATCAGCTTCAATTGCCAGATCAAGCAAACCAGATATATCGTTAAAACCTTGTATCAAAGCATTAATAGTTTTTACTATTGTTTCAAGATAAGAACGTTCCTTACCCAACTCTTGAGCTCGCTCCGGCTCGTTCCAGACATCAGGCTGCTCAAGTTGTATGTTTACTTCCTGTAAACGCTCCTTCTTATTATCATAGTTAAAGATACCCATTAAGATCTTTGCCCGCTCAGACAGATCCTGAATCTGATTTTTTATTGGATTAATTTCAAACATACCTTTATATCTTTTTATGTTTTTTATTAAAAATCTAAAATATAAAGTCTATTATAGCGGATCTTATTACTGGATTATAGTGTTCAATTAATATGCTTCATGATAACCTTTTTACCAAATAAATAGCCGCTTTAGTCAGTAAAAGCCACCTATAAGAGAATAATGCTTTTAATTTAATTACTAAAAATTAGTAGCAGAAAATATTAATTATAATTAAGGGAGATCCATAGCAATACCATCCACTTTCAAGAAAAAATAATGGTAAGAATAGGATAATACTATTCGGAAGACTATAAATTCTGAATTAGTAATTGCATGTTACGAGATTGCTACGATATTCATTGATATGAACTAGCAGAAAATGTATAAGCATCGCAGGTACACTGCTTTAGAGATATCTATGAACTGAGTACCTATTTTATACTCTACGATAAGTTAATTTCTAGCTGTTCTGGTAAAAGTTGTTAGCAAAACCCCTTTATACTGTAAAAAGAATTTTTACTACAAAGGTTACAATGAAAAAGCAAATAATCATATAGATCAAAAAATTTTTTCCTCACCCCCCTCTCTCAGTACTCTACTAACATAAAACTGCATCTCATTAGTTATGTTGATAAATAAGCTGTCATATGATCTCGATATATGCATAATAGCAACTTATTTTACTTTATCTTGCTCATATTATCACAGTAAACATCTTATCCCCGTTGGCTGCTGTCCCTATTAACCTCACATTCATTAAGAATGTAGAGATATCATTGCAAAATCTCTGAATTTCAGAAAAAAATGGAACAATCTTACTGTAAGTCTTCTGATAAAACTATATTGCAAGAATAGATGGTTTAGTTATTTGTGATGATGTTGAATAGCCTGACTTTACGGGTAGCTAGGGAAAGAAATAGAGATTAATTTAAAACAGCGTTTAGATTACGTCACTGCCTCCTTTCTTAATTGATAAAAACGAGCATAAATGCACTAAATGGTATTATTGAAGTTAACAAAATATTTTTCTTTAATTTATAAAAGGGAATGTTATCTTCCATATAAGAAAGTCAGATGAAGTGCAAGAGTAGGAGAAAAGTAGATGGATAAAAGGAAAGAACGAATCTCGCTCTTAATTGCACAAGATTACTATAGGCATGCAAACAATCAGATTCTGGAAGAGTTTAATATAGAGTATATTAATCATTTTTTTGAGATGATCATCGATCAGAGGTTATCTTTTGCTAAAATAGAGATAAATAGTAGAAAACTTTTGCCAATAAGCATAGAATTAGTCATCATTATCTACTAATGTTAGTAACCAGTAGAGTAATTGATAAGAAATTTCACATTTAACACTCTGAACATTTATATCAGCTGATTAAAAAATAGCTGAACAAATTACATAGCTGAGCAGATTACATAGTATGGGGGTCGTTTTATTTACCAAATTATCTGGCATGAAGAAGATTGTTTGAAACCAAAGACAATTAAAATATAGACGTGACTAAAAAATTACTCTACAACCAAAGTAAA
This sequence comes from Arsenophonus sp. NC-WZS1-MAG3, assembly GCA_052174535.1. Lineage (GTDB taxonomy): Bacteria > Pseudomonadota > Gammaproteobacteria > Enterobacterales > Enterobacteriaceae > Arsenophonus. The sequence continues at coordinate 3,534 of JBQMRQ010000071.1, forward strand.
AACTTGTTGCCAACACACCCTAATTTCTTCAGAAATTAATTCAAATAGCTTGGAATAAGTCTCTTCTAAAAACATAAATCTACTTAATTAAGTAGACTATTTATAACTCTTTGTGTTATAATCTCCTTTTTTTATTTGAAGCGCTTTATGACCTCTTTCCCACAAGAAAGAAATTATAATAAACCATTGAATTCTCATAACACAGATCATACAGCAATACATTCAACTCAACTCTAAAATTTTATCATTACTTAGAATTCCGCTCCCTACAGTAAAACGACTATCCATAGTTTTAATTATGCTAATTTCTAGTGTATGGAGTTTTGGAAGATTACTGGTGTATTCTGTTTATTGATTTCGTAGATAATTTCAACAACAGAGAGATGATATGACATGAAAAGTCTATCTTATAGATATCTGTAAAACCAGATATTACCCTCTGATACATTATAACTAACTCATCCGTAATAGCGTGCAAGCAGGTGATAAGGCGCCGCTGTTAAAACTGAACTTGAAATCCATGCTGCGATAAGCTACTGAACACTGCCTTGTTGACGGATGTGTTCCGTGCCATTCTCATAATGATTATTTGCCACAGCGAGTTACATTGATTGATATTGGTGATGTTGAGATTAAAGTGCCTAAGATTAAAGGTAATCATAGAGGTAATTGAATATCTTCAACACAATTCATTACTACCAACTTATCTGAAGCGTACAAAAAACGTTAAAGAGTTAGGAAAACACTATACCTGGAAGGTATTTTCACTGGTAATTTTCACAAAATTCTTTGGGATTTTCAGTAAAAAGCACATACTCTCCCTGGAGGTACCCCCATCAGGAGATTAAAAATAATAATGCCTTCAAAAGAGCATTGGGAATGGCGGATACGTGATTTAAGCGATACACTTACGTTTATTTATTTGCTGATGACATAAATACCCTGCCAAACAAACTGATTATCTTTATTTGCTGTTTATTATTAGCAACACTGTGCGCATGAACATAAGGAGCTCATTATCGTCATAAACAGGGTTATTGAAAGTCATAAGAAGGACTTGACCTAACCTCTAAATGAGCTAAAATCGTGGAACTTAACCGTATCTCCTAAATCTACTAAGGTAGATGGTGCTTATTAGTTTTTTGGAATGAAATGGAAAAGATATTCCAGAATATGCAGCACCAACGCTGTTGTCTAGACAACATATCTGATATGATACCTTTACTCATCAAAAGTATGTAAGCAAAAGTTAAGACTGAATTACGGAAGTTAACTAGCTGAGAACTATGATATTGCTAATAGAGCTCTTTTAATTCTTTATTGGTAAGGTTTTTAGCGTATCCTTTAGCGATGAAGAAACTAAAGCTGCTAAATATGAGATTTAGCCTGCTAACTCTGATGGTAACAACATCTGATTTAAAGATGAAAACAGATTTACGAAGTATCAGAATGGAATCTTGTCATACCCCTAGATTTGCCAATAACTCAATAATTTACTTATTTCTTATCCATAAAACTCCTTTATCTTCAGATAAAGATTAGTCACGTCGTGTAGTAGCCAATCTCGCTAGCTTAATATCTAAATCAAGTAATTTTTCCAAAAATTTCTAGCCTACCTCTTTAGGTAAAGCTATCTCATAATCTAATTTGCCAATATAAAACCTACACTAATAATAAACTAGTGATTAATCTTTTTACTATAAAAAAATAGGATATCCATAACTGCTGTTTTTGTTGTTTATTAAGTAGAGGTTGCATCTTCAATTGAGTATATTGAGGCCTAAATAGCAATGAATACTGAATTATCACTTACTTGCAAATTAATTAGGTAATTTTCAATATATTTCATTGATCAATGTAAATCTTCTGCTTGGCGCCTATAATTAGCAATTAATCGATAATACTCATCATTAAATAGCAGACAACTAAATCATCAATCAGACCTCTAGAAGCATTTAATATACTCGTATAATAAAGTACTTTATACCAGATTGCGCTTCATCTTTGCTATATCATTGACTAATAAATAATGTCAAAAAATCTTGATACAATTACTATGTAGATAAATTAAGTTGTAAGTTGTAACTTTAAATATCTATTAACAGAGTAAAACATTACTATTAAAATATAGAGCAACACTATCAAAAAATAATAAATAAAATTACTGAATTAAATTAATTAATATAACTATTTGAAATCAACATTATTTCTATAAAATAATAGATTAAGAGGAAAGTGCCGATAAGTTAACTATTTCTGAGGAATTTGTCGTAACTTTTCTAACCATTCAGGCATATCATGCGCTCCTAACGCATAACTTAATAACTGTGGTTTTATGCCAGGCAGTGTGTTAGCTAATCGTAATCCAACATTACGAATCATTTTTTTAATTGGATTATTACCATCAAATAATTTGCGAAATCCCTGCATACTCGCCAACATCAGTGCAGCCTTATATTTACGTTTACGTTCATAACTTTGTAAATAAAGATACTGACCAATGTCTTTACCAGTAGCATTCAAACGTCGTAATTGTCCAATCAATTCGGCAGCATCCATAAAACCTAAATTTACTCCTTGTCCTGCTAAAGGGTGTATTATATGAGCAGCATCACCTAATAAAGCGATACGTTGACCAGCAAAATTTCGCGCATACTGGCCAATAAGTGGGAAAATCTGACGTTCACTAATTAACTGACAGAAACCGAGACGCATATCTAAAGCTACACTTAACTCTTTTTCAAATATAGAAACCTTTAAATTTAGGCCCCTACGCGCTTGTATTGTCGGTAATGACCAAACAATAGAGCAAAGATGAGGGTCGTAAAGCGGTAAAAATGCTAAAATGCTATCGTTATGAAAAGATTGA